>NZ_JCAFST010000018.1:0-57044 GCF_059369535.1 Stenotrophomonas sp. YJH_SMC_122
GAAAACGGGCTGGTCCCTGCCTGAGGCCAGCCAGGGCGCAGACCAAAGGCTGCCGGCCAGCGGCCGGCACTACCGTGCCCGTCTCCTGGAGGGGCCAAGCCCCTCCATCAACACAGTTGCTACAAGGACGTACTTGCGGCGTCCCCGCACTCCGACACCGCCCCCCCACCGCACGAAATGCCAGCTGTTGCTGATGCTGTGGCCGGCCAGCGGCCGGCACTACCGCGCGTGCAGGGCGCAGCCCTGCCGAACACCCCTTACCTCAGCTGGCTGTCCTTGCTGCCACGCCGGTTGTAGCCGGCATGCGCCTGCTCTTCTTCGTCATGCGCCTGCTGGCACGCCACGCACAGGCGAACTCCCGGCACAGCACGACGTCGCGCCAACGGAATCGGCGCGTCACATTCCTCGCAGTGTTCAAGGCCCGGGCCCTGCCGCAGCTGGCGGCGCGCGCGGGCGATCGCATCGTCGACGGTGGCGTCGATCTGGTCCTGGACCGCGCCATCTCCCGCCCAACCGGTGGCCATGGTCTTCCTCCGCAGGTGTGTCGCCTGATATGGGGACGATACACCCGCGCACAAAGGAGCAGGCCTGTGTGGCGCCGAGCCATGCCCGGCGCGCCTTCAGCAAGCTGAGCAGAACACCAACGGATCCAATGAGGTCGATCGCGACTTAATCCCCTCCGTCCCCATTTTGCTTACCAGACCAGGTCGTCGGGCACCTGGAACTGCGCGTAGTAGGCGTCGTCCTCGGCGTTGCCGGTGGAGATCTCGGCGGTCGAGCCCGGCTGGCCGTGGTCGACGATGATGGCTTCGGGCGCGCGTTCACGCACCTTTTCGGCGGCCGCGCGAGGCAGCAACGCATAGCCGTCGCCGTGGGCGACGATGACCAGCACGCCCACCGACAGCGCCTTGCGCAGCTTGGGATCGATCAGCAGCGTACGGATTGCCGCGCCATCGCTGAAGCGGTACTCATCGTCGCCCTTGTACGGCACCGCGTGGGCCGTGATGATCTGCTTCGCCTGCGCCTTCTGTTCCGCCTGCCTGGCCTGGGCATTGCGCTCGGCGGCCAGCGCACGGTCGCGCTCGACCTTCTCGGCACGGGCACGTTCAGCCTCACGCTGGACCTCGGCCGAGGCCGATTCGGCCTTGCCTTGGCGGGCCTTGGCCTGCTCCCGCGCGGCGGCGCTGGCCTGCGACTTCTTGGCCAGACCGGCCTTGAGCAATTGTTCCTGCAGCGCGTTGGGCTTTGCCATGGTCGGTACGTACCGCGTGTAATCTTGGATGCTTCCATTCTACCGACGCCCCGCCGCCCCTGCATGGCAGTCCTGAAGTACCTCACCGGCTACCCCGAACCCCTGGTCGCCCAGGTCAGCGAACTGCTGGCGCAAGGCAAGCTCGGCCCCTGGCTGCAGCAGCGCTACCCCGACCCGCACGAGGTGCGCAGCGATCGCCAGCTGTACGACTACACCCAGGAGCTGAAAGATCGCTACCTGCGCAAGTCGGTGCCGCTCAACAAGGTCTGCTACGACAACACGCTGGAAGTGATCAAGCACGCGCTGGGCACGCATACCGCCATTTCCCGCGTGCACGGCAGCCGCCTCAAGGCCAGCCGCGAGATCCGCATCGCTACCGTATTCCGCCAGGCGCCAGCGGCGTTCCTGCGCATGATCGTGGTGCATGAGCTGGCCCACCTGAAGGAAGCCGACCACAACAAGGCCTTCTACCAGCTGTGCCAGCACATGGAACCTGATTACCTGCAGCTGGAGTTCGATACCCGTCTGTACCTGACCGAGCTGGCCAACCGCAGCCAGCGCTGACCGGCCGCAGCAGCTACACTGCGCGCCCCCTGCCCGACCTGCCCGCCATGGAACCGATCCGTCTCGACAAACGCCTGTCCGCCCTGCTCGGCATCCCCCGCGGCGAAGCGCGGCGCTATATCGAAGGCGGCTGGGTCACGGTCAATGGGGAGGTGGTGGAACAGCCGCAGCGGCCGGTCGACGACAGCGCGGTGATCGTGGTGGCCGAACAGGCCAGCGATGAAAAGGCCGAGCGGGTCAGCATGCTGCTGCACAAGCCGGCCGGCGTGGCCGCAGATGCCCTGTGCGCCCTGGTCAGCGGTGACAGCCGCAGCGAACTCGACGCCAGCGACATCCGTCCGTTGCAGCGCCATTTCCACGGCCTGCAGCTGGCCGCTGCCCTTCCGGCCAGCGACAGCGGCCTGGTGGTGGTCAGCCAGGACCCGGCCACGCAGGCCCATCTACAGCGCAATCTGGGCCGCACCGAACAGGAATACCTGATCGAAGTGGCCGAAGGCGGCCCCGAGCGGGGACCGTGGCTGCTGGCGCGGCTGCAGCAGGAATCCGGCGGCGCCAAGGTCAGCTGGCAAAGCGAGCAGCGCCTGCGCTTTGCCGGCAAGGGGCTGACCGCCAAGGGGCTGCGCGTGGCGGTGACCGCCGCTGGGCTTCAGGTGCTGGCCGTGCGCCGACTGCGCATCGGCCGCGTGGCATTGGGGCCGCTGCCGCCGGCGCAGTGGCGTTACCTGGGCAGCGACGAGCGGTTCTGAGGCCTGCGGGTCAGGGCCACCTCCTGCGGAAACGGGTCCGCCCCCATCCGTGACGCCCTATCGATCCTGCAGGCATTCCTTCACGCATGGCGTGGCTCTACCATCGAGGCATGAGCCAGCCCATGCCCCTGTGGCGACGCCTGTTGCGCGTCGCTGCAATCATCCTCGCCGTGCTGTTGCTGCTGGTCCTGTCCGGGCTGCTGCTGGCCGACCATCTCACGCCACAGGCACAGGGCGCGCCCTCGCACGTACTGCCATTGCAGCCGGCGCAGACCCACATCGACCAGCAGATCGTGCCGCTGCAGGACGCACATCCCGGGCAATCAGGCGTGGCGTTCCTCAGTGATGGCATGGATGCCTTCGCTGCGCGCGCGATGATCACCGCGCACGCTGGCCGCAGCCTGGACCTGCAGTACTACATCTGGCACGACGACCTGATCGGCCACCTTATGGCCAAGGCGCTGCATGACGCCGCCGAGCGCGGTGTGCGCGTGCGCATCCTGCTCGATGACATGAATGCCAAGGACAAGGACGCGCTGATGATGGCGCTGGACCGGCACCCCAACATCGAAATCCGCCTCTACAACCCGTTCCGCAACCGGACCGGCATCCTGCGCATGGTGGAGATGGTGCAACGCTTCTTCAGCGTGAACCACCGCATGCACAACAAGAGCTGGATCGCCGATGGCCGCGTCGCGATCGTCGGTGGCCGCAACATCGGCGAGGAGTACTTCAGCGCGCGCACCGATGTGAACTTCCAGGATCTGGACCTGCTGGTCGCCGGCCCTGCCGTGGAGCAGGCCAATCGGATCTTCGATGACTACTGGAACAGCGAGGCCGCCATTCCGGTATCCGCGCTTGCCTTCCATACCGATGCACAGCTGCGCCTGCTGGTGCGCGAATCGGATAATGAGGCGCAGCGGGACGTGGCCCGGCCCTACCTTGCGCGCGTGGCCGAATCGCGCCAGCGGCAGCGCCCGAGTCCCGAGCCATTGCACTGGAGCAGAGCAGTGCGCATCGTCTCGGACCCGCCGATGAAGCATCGCAGGGATGATCGCGCTGCCTGGCTGGTATCGACCCTGATCAGCGAGCTGCAGGCCGCCCGGCACAAAACGTTGTTGATCTCGCCCTACTTCGTGCCAGGCAACGAAGGCCTGGATGGCTTTTCGGCCATGGCCGGGCGGGGCGTGCAGGTCGGCGTGGTGACCAACTCACTGGCTGCCAACGACGTCGCTGCCGTGCACGGCGGCTACATGAACTACCGCGTGCCGTTGCTCGAAGCGGGCGTCCACCTGTACGAACTGAAGGCGCAGGGGCAGTCCGGCGATGCCGGCATGTTCGGCAGCAGCGGCGCGAGCCTGCACACCAAGGCGTTCGTGGTCGACGACCGCCGCGGCTTCGTCGGCTCGTTCAACCTCGACCCGCGCTCGGCCTACCTCAACACCGAAATGGGCGTACTGTTCGACGACCCGGTGCTGGGGGCGCAGCTGCGCGATGAGTACTTGCGCCTGGCAGACCCCAGGCACAGCTGGTGGCTGGCGCTGGACGACCGTGGCCGGTTGCGCTGGCTGGAGCGCGAGCCGCCACCGCACTGGGTCGAGGCCGAGCCAGGGGCAACGGCGCGCAAACGCTGGTTGTCGCGGGTGATCAGCTGGCTGCCTGTCGAATCGCAGCTGTAGCACTCAGGCCGTCGGGCCGGCCTGGTCCTGTCCGGCCTCATCCAGCGTTTCCACGCTGCGCCCATGCAGGCGACGCCAGATCCAGCGCAATGCGTGCGGCGGCGCTGAAGGCAGCTGCTCCAGCAGCGCCAGCATGCGGCTCTGGCTGGCATGCCCATGGCGGCACAACAGGCTGGCCGCTGCGGCGGCGCTGGCCAGGCGCAGGCTGTCGGCCAGCGCCCCTTCTGCATCCACCGCCAGGGCCTGGTGAACCGGCTCAGGCAGCTCCCATGCGGCGGCGACCCGCTGCGCCAACGGTAACGACCACTGCTGCAGCAGCTGCAGGGCCAACGCCGGCTCCACGGCCTCGCCGCGGGCCTGCGCTTCCTGTAGCAGCTGGCGCATTACCAGTGACGCGCCCAGTCCCTGCACCAGGCCCAGCCACTGCGCGGCGAAGGCATCACCGAAGGTAACCGTGCGCGCGTGGTCCGCAGCCGCGCGCGAGGCCAGCAGTGCGTGCTCCCAGATGATCGTGCTGAACTGCGGGAACGCATCGCACTGCATCTGCATCACCGGCTGTACCAGTACCGCGCTGATGATCTGCCGCACGCCTTCGGTACCCACCAGTGTCACCGCCCGCTGCAGGCTTTCCACGGGCCGCTCGTGCACCTTGTAGGCGGGGCTGTTGGCGATGCGCAGCAGGTTGCCGGTCAGCACCGGGTCCTGGCCGATGATCGCGGCCATCACGCGCGCTGAGGCGGCATCGTCGTTGACGGTCTGGATCAGCTGCGGCAGCAGCTGCGGACGGCGCGGCAACTGCCGGGTAGCCCAGTCGCGGTCCTGCAGCGCGCGTGCCACCGCCTCGCCCAGCCCTGCGGCCTGCACCGGCGTGGATTCACCGGCCAGACGCGGGTACAGGGCCAGCGCATGCAGGCCACGTTGCAGATGTGCAGCGATCTCGGCCGGGGGCAGCGCCTCGCCCTGCAGGCTCGCCGCTGCGGCGGCCACCGCCTGGCGGGACGCAGCAACCAGCCGCGACGGTGCCGCCCCGGTCGAGCGCGCCAGCCAGCTGCGCAGCGATCGCCACCAGGCCGCTGTCATCGCCGCCTGCCCTGTCGTTGTGGTGCCCTTGCCGTCACTGACCGCCTGCCTCTTCACGCGAATCCGGCCACCCGCCGTCGTCGCAGCATCGGCCGCACTTTCATCTTCTTTAACCGCAAGGCATGCGATGTCGACGGCACCGGCCGGGGGAATGGACTAGAATGGCGCCGCGCGACCCGTCCCCCAGCCATGACGACGTCGCTTTTTTTGTTTTGGGACCCTACCGTTCACTGGCCGTTCGCTGCAGTTCGCCGCTGTTCGCGCCATCGGAGACGCCATGCTATTCGAAACCCTCGCCACCACCGGCCACGAACAAGTGGTGTTCTGCCACAACCACGATGCCGGCCTGCAGGCGATCATCGCCATCCACAACACCACCCTGGGCCCGGCCCTGGGCGGCGTGCGCATGCGTCCGTATGCCAGCACCGACGAGGCGCTGGCCGACGTGCTGCGGCTGAGCCGGACGATGACCTACAAGAATGCGCTGGCCGGCCTCAACGTCGGTGGTGGCAAGGCGGTGATCATCGGCGACCCGAAGGTGGACAAGACTGAAGTACTGTTCCGCGCCTTCGGCCGTTATGTCGACTCGCTGGGAGGGCGCTACATCACCGCCGAGGACGTCGGTACCGACGTCAACGACATGGAGAACATCTACCTGGAGAGCCAGTTCGTGACCGGCGTGCACCAGGTCCATGGCGGCTCCGGCGATCCGGCCCCGTTCACCGCCTACGGGGCGCTGCAGGCGCTGATGGCGGCGATGCGCTTCAAGTTCGGCCATGAGGAAGTGGGCAAGACCAGCATCGCAGTGCAGGGCCTGGGCCACATCGGCATGGAGCTGGTCAAGCTGCTGCGCGATCGCGGCGCCAAACTGTATGTCACCGACCTGGACAGCGCGCTGGTTGATCGCGCGGTCAGCGATTTCGGCGCCGAAGCGGTCAAGCCGGACGAGATCCACGAAGTGAACGCCGATGTGTTCGCACCGTGCGCGCTGGAAGGCGCGATCAACGCCGACACCCTGCCGCGGATCAAGGCGAAGATCATCTGCGGTACCGCCAACAACCAGCTGGCGAGCCTGGAAATCGGCGATGAACTGCATGCGCGCGGCATCCTGTATGCACCTGACTACGCGGTCAACGCGGGCGGCGTGATGAACGTGTCGCTGGAGATCGATGGCTACAACCGCGAACGCGCGATGCGCCTGATCCGCAGCATCTACCACAACCTCACCCGCATCTTCGAACTGTCGCAACGCGAGAACATCGCGCCGCAGCGCGCAGCCGACCGCATCGCCGAAAGCCGTATCCTGTCGATCGGCAAGCTGAAGATGCCGCTGGGCCGCAGCACCCCGCGCCTGGGCAACCTGCGCGGCGGCTGAGCCTGCCGATGTCGCGCCGGGCCTTTCGACCCGGCGCGACCGCCCGTTCAGAAGCCGGTGCTGTAGCGCAACGCCGCCTGGCGCGCGCCTTCGCCGCCGACGCGCTGGTCGAAGCCCAGGCTCAGGCGGCCGTTGCGACCCCACCACGACTCCAGCGCCACGCCGAACAGCGCACTGCCGCGCGGCGCGTTCCAGCCCGCCAGTGGCGCCCAGGCATCGACGCCGACGAAACTGGCCTGCCAATCCGCATCGGCACCATCGAGCCGCTGCTGCCATTCGGCATGCCCGCGCACGGTCCAGCGCCCCCAGCCGCGTTCACCGCGGATACCGGCCAGCATCAGGCTGCGCTGTACCCGGTTGGCCTCTCCGCGCAGGCCGAAGCCGAACCCGCCCAGTTCGTTGAATGCATCGGTATCCACGCGCGTGCTGCTGGCACCCACGTAGGGTGTGAACGACGCACCCGCGCGGCCGAAACGATAGCCGCCTTCGACACTGGCACTGCTGAAACGTCCGCCGTAACGTGCAGAGACACCGTAGGCGCCGGCGCCCAGCAGCAACTGGCGATCCAGCGCACGGGTGAACTGGCCGCTGCCGACCTGGGCCAGCGCATAGCCCCGGCCCAGGTTCCAGCCGGCGTACAGCTGCGCCTGCGCCTGGCGATCACGCCCACGATCACCGCCGAAGCTGCTGCCACCATTGCTGCGGGTTTCGCCAAAGGCCACACCCATCAGCCCATTGCTGCCCAGCGGCAGGTCCTGACCGGCCATCCAACCACGGCTGTCGGCGGCATTGCCGGCGAAACTGCCCTGCCCGGCTTCGCCGAGCGCGCTCTGCCAGGCCCCGCGCAGGCGCGGCGCCGCCTGCACGCGATCGAAGCGCTCGGCGATCGCGCGGCGTGCCATGTCGATGCTGTCGAAGGTGGCCGACTCGGCCCGCGCATGCGCCTGTCCGGACAGGCTCTGCAAGCTGGCCTCGAGACCCTTGCTGCCACCGCCGGTCCACTGCAGCGCACCGGCGGCCGTACCGAAGGCCGAGCCCTGCAGCGTCGTATCGCCATCAAGCGCGCTGAACGCACTGTCCACGCGTTGCGCAGCCGACTGCGCCGAGGCCGTGAGCCCGGTCGCTGCCGCCGTGACGCTGACCTGGGTCAGGTTCAACCAAGCGTTGTTGCTGTCATAGCCATAGCTGCTCTGCAGCAGCGACAGGCCCTGCAGGCCGCTGGAGGTGGCCGGGCTGCTGAAGGTGCCACTGAGGCCGCCGGCGGCGTGGATCAGGTCCTGGCGGCTGCCGTTCTGCGGCACATAGCCGGAGACGAAGCCGTGCACGCGCACGCCCCCGTTGATCGTGGCGTTGCCGGTGACCTGCAGCGCATTGGCACCGAGCGCGATCATCAGCTGCGCGCCGGCCTGCTGGGTGTAGTTGCCCTCGATGGTGCCGGTGGTGTTGCCGGTGGTCAGGAACACGCTGCTGCCGTTGACCACATTGCCGATCACGCGCGGCGTACCGCCATTGAACTGCAGGCCGGTCGAATCCGGATCGGGCTGCGCCAGGATCGTCACGTTGGAGCGGATCACGCTGCCGTTCTGCAGTGACAGGATGCCGCGCTCGATGCGGGTGGCGCCGCTGTAGCTGTTGTTGCCACCCAGCACCAGGGTTCCCCCGCCCTGCTTGACCAGGCCACCGCTGCCGACGATGTCGTTGCTCCACAGCGAACCACTGGACGGTGCATCGACATTGACGACCACATCGCCCCAGTCGAAGCGCCCCGGACCCTTGATCGCCCGCGAGATGTCGAGCAGGCCGTACCCGAACACCGCATCCACGCCGGGCGCACCGATGTCCTTGGCGGTGCCCAGCAGGGTCTGCCGCACCAGGTTGTTGTCGAAGTACGGGTAGCGCTGCCAGACCAGGGCGGCGGCGCCGGAAACCAGCGGGGCGGCAAAGGACGTGCCGTAGTTCCAGTAATAGCTGCCGCCGTTGGCATCGGGATAGACCGCGCTGCCCGGCGCCGCCAGGCAGTAGCGCGCAGCCTGGCCGCAGGCATTGGCGTAGCTGGCCAGCGTGCCCGGTGCATACGGATCCACCGCAGTGGCCACCAGCCAGCCGCGCTCCAGATCGGCCGCCGGCAGCGAGCCGGCAACGCCCAGCTGGCTGGGCAGCGCGGCCAGGCTGCTCGGCTCAGGGCGCGCATCGTTGCCGGCCGCGAACACCACCAGGCCGCCATGGTTGATGACGAACGGCCGGTACTCGGCCGCCACCTGCCCGGTGGTCGGCAGGTCGGTCCAGTACAGGCCGCCCCACGAATTGTTCATCACCTTCACGTTGTAGCTGATCAGGTCCTGGTGGACCTGCGCCACGCCCAATGGGCCGCTGAAGGAATTGCCCTTGCCGCTGCCGTCATCGACGGGCGGCTTGTCGGCGATGATCCGCGCCGAAACGATCTGTGCGCCGGGGGCGATGCCGCCCGGCCAGGATCCCACCGATGCACCCGCGGCCAGGCTGGCCACCGCCGTGCCGTGGCCCACCACGTCGTCCACCTGCAGGTTGTTGCGGGCGGGGTCGATGTAGTTGAGGTTGGCGACCACGCGCCCGTTCAGCGCCACTGCGTTGCGCTGCACGCCCGAATCGACGATGCCGATGCGCACCCCCTGCCCGGTCAGGCCGGCGGCCTGTGCGGCACGCGCATTGGTCACGGACAGGTGCGCGTCGAAGGCCGGCTCCTGCGGCTTGGCCGGAGGCGGTGTGGTCGGCGGGGGCGTGGTCGGGGGCGTCGGGGTGGTCGGGGGTGGATCGATGCGGACATTGCCGCCGCCTCCGCCGCCGCCACATGCCGTCAATGCCATCGCCAGCGCCGACGCCAGCGCCGACCTCACCATCATCGTGCGTTCCATCGATTCCTTCCCATGAACGTTGGCCTGCCTACATCCCGGCAGGCGTGCGGTGCCGCCCAGCGGCGGCCCTCCCCGACCCTCTATACTTGGGTCGACCCCCACGCAGTCTGCCGGGAAATCGCGGCGCTTCCAACGTCCTCGGTCTCCTTTCCGAACATTGCTTACGCATCAACGAGATTGCCATGTCCAACATCGTCATCGCCGCCGCCAAGCGCACCGCCATCGGCTCCTTCCTCGGCCAGTTCAACGGCGTGCCGACCCCGACCCTCGGCGCGGCCGCCATCGCGGCCGCCCTGGAACAGTCGGGCGTGCCGGCCAGCGACGTCTCTGAAGTCCTCATGGGCTGCGTGCTGCCGGCCAACCTCGGCCAGGCGCCCGCCCGCCAGGCGGCGATCGCCGCCGGCATTCCACTGTCGACCGGTGCCACCACCCTCAACAAGGTGTGCGGCTCCGGCATGAAGACCATCATGCTCGGCCATGACCTGATCAAGGCCGGTTCGGCCAGCATCGTGGTCGCCGGTGGCATGGAATCGATGTCCAACGCCCCGCACCTGCTGCCCCACTCGCGTACGGGCAACCGCTTCGGCAACTTCCAGGCGATCGACCACATGGCCCACGACGGTCTGGTCAACGCCTACGACGGCAAGGCCATGGGTGAATTCGCCGAATGCGCCGTGGACAAGTACCAGTTCAGCCGCGATGAACAGGACGCCTACGCGATCGAATCGGTCAAGCGCGCACAGGCCGCACAGGCCAATGGGGCATTCGCCGACGAGATCGTCGCGGTGAAGGTGGCCACCCGCAAGGGTGAGGTCGAGGTCGCCACCGACGAGCAACCCGGCCGCTCCGACATCGCCAAGATCCCGACCCTGCGCCCGGCCTTCAAGAAGGACGGCAGCGTCACCGCCGCCAGCTCCTCCAGCATCTCCGACGGCGCCGCTGCGGTGGTCCTGCTGACCGAGGAAGACGCCAACGCACGTGGCATTACCCCGCTGGCGCGCATCGTCGGCCACGCCACCCATTCGCAGGAACCGGAGTGGTTCACCACCGCCCCGATCGGCGCGATCCGCACGCTGCTGGCCAAGACCGGATGGTCGCTGGACCAGATCGACCTGTTCGAAATCAATGAGGCCTTCGCCGTGGTGGCGATGGCACCGATGCGTGAACTGGGCATCCCGCACGACAAGCTCAACGTGAATGGCGGGGCCTGCGCACTGGGTCATCCCATCGGTGCCTCCGGTGCACGCCTGGTGGTGACCCTGGTCAACGCCCTGCGCACGCGCGGTGGCAAGCGCGGCATTGCCACCCTGTGCATCGGTGGCGGTGAAGCAACAGCCATCGCCATCGAATTGATTTAAAAAGATTTAACGACGATTTCGCAAAAATGAATGCGGGATCGCTTGACACCCAATCTTGGCTTGTCATCATGTTGTCGGCGCGCAGCATGCGCGTTGCCTAATTCTAACGACGAGGATTTACACAATGAGCATCAACAAGCTGCTGGTCGCGATGTCCCTGGCTCTGGCCCTGGCCGCCTGCTCGAAGCAGGAAGCTGCCCAGGACGCCGCTGCTTCGGCCAACGAAGCCGCCACCGAAGCCCAGGCTGCTGCCGACCAGGCCGCCGCTGCCGGCGCCCAGACCGCCGACGCTGCCCAGCAGGCTGCCAACACCGCCGCCACCGCTGCTGACGCTGCGACCGACGCTGCTGCCAGCACCGCTGCTGCCGCGACCGACGCTGCT
This sequence comes from Stenotrophomonas sp. YJH_SMC_122, assembly GCF_059369535.1. Classification (NCBI taxonomy): domain Bacteria; kingdom Pseudomonadati; phylum Pseudomonadota; class Gammaproteobacteria; order Lysobacterales; family Lysobacteraceae; genus Stenotrophomonas; species Stenotrophomonas sp. YJH_SMC_122. Next base: position 11,328 of record NZ_JCAFST010000018.1, read on the forward strand.
GCTGGCGAAGCCAAGGACGCTGCCAAGGCTGCCGAAGCTACCGCTGAGCAGGCCAAGGACGCTGCTGAAGAAGCCAAGAAGTAATAACTTCTTTCTTCAGGCTGTTCCGGAAAAGCCGCTGGTTCGCCAGCGGCTTTTTCTTTGGCCTGCTGCCTGCGCGCGCACCTCGGATCGCGACCCCGTCTTCACAACGGCATGAATAGGCTGGCGTCCCCATCCATTGCAGTAGCGGAGACCGCCATGAAGATTCGCCCGATCACCACCACGCTGCTGGCCGCCTCCCTGCTGCTGGCCCTGGCCGCCTGCAAGGGTCCGGAAGCCGAACAGGCCAAGCAGGACGCGCAGCAGGCCGCCGACAGCGCCGGCGCTGCCGCCCGTGACGCCGTGGACAAGGCCGCCGAAGCCACCCGCAACGCTGCCGACAAGACCGCTGCCGCTTCCGAGCAGGCCGCCGCCGATACCCAGCAGGCACTGGACAAGGCCGCAGACGCCACCGCGAACGCCGCAGACAAGGCCAAGGATGCCGCCACCGACGCCGCTGCACATGCCAGCGACGCCACTGCGGACGCCGCACAGAAGGTTGCTGACAAGGCCCGTGATGTCGCCAATGACGCAAAGGCCAACGCCGCCAAGGAAGAAGCCAAGCACTAAGGCGTACCGGCAGCCGGGCATCGGCTCGGCGCTACTGGAAAAGCCGCGGCACTGCCGCGGCTTTTCTGCTTCCTGCAATTCGCATTTTCTGTTGATTTCGTGGTGTGCGCCCACGGAAATCGTCCGCAGCCCACTCACGACGCAGACTCCGCGCCGCCCACCACAAGGGGGCTCCGCCGTTGGCCGCCCTACGGCAGCGCGCGCGCCAGCATTGCCGACAGATCCACACCCGCCGGCAGCGTCCCGAACACCAGCCCATGCTGCCCTTCCAGCCGGCTGCACACGAACGCTTCAGCCATTGGACTGCCCGCCCGCAACATCAACGCGGCCTGCAACAGCAGCGCAGTGCGCTCGCAGAACAGCCTCGCCTGCGACTCATCCGGTGCCGGTGCCGCTGCCCAACGCTGCAAAGCCGCTGCGTAGCGCGCATCACGATCGGCCACTGCTGCCAGCTCGGCGCGCAGCGCCGCCAGCGCCTCCGGTTCACGTGCCAGCGCGCGCAGTACGTCCAGGCACTGGATGTTGCCACTGCCTTCCCAGATCGAATTCAACGGCGCCTGCCGGTACAGCCGCGGCAGCATCGATTCCTCCACATAGCCTGCGCCGCCGAGGCATTCCTGCGCTTCGTTGACGAAGGCCGGCGCGCGCTTGCACAGCCAGTACTTGCCCAGCGCCGTTCCCACCCGTGCCAGCGCAGCTTCGTTGGCATCCACGCCTGCGCGATCCACTGCGCGTGCGATGCGCATCGAAAGTACCGTGGCCGCTTCCGATTCCAGTGCCAGGTCGGCCAGCACATTGGTCATCAACGGGTGCTCGACCAGCAGCTTGCCGAAGGTGCGGCGATGGCGTGCGTGGTGCAACGCCTGCGCCAACGCCATGCGCATTTCCGCCGCTGCGCCCAGCATGCAATCCAGGCGGGTCATCATCACCATGCCGATGATGGTGGCCACGCCACGCCCCTCCTCGCCCACCCGCCATGCCTGCGCGCCGCAGAACTCGACTTCGCTGGAGGCATTGGCCCAATCGCCGAGCTTGTCCTTCAACCGCATCAGGCGGAACGCATTGCGGTCACCGTCGGCCAGCCGACGCGGCATCAGCAGGCAGGTCAGTCCTCCCGGCGCCTGCGCCAGCACCAGGAAGCCATCGCACATCGGTGCGGAAAAGAACCACTTGTGGCCGACCAGGCGATAGCGCTCACCATCGATCGGTTCGGCGCGCGTGCTGTTGGAGCGCACATCCGAGCCGCCCTGCTTCTCGGTCATGCCCATGCCCAGGGTGATGCCGGCCTTGTCAGCCACCGGCACGTCGCGCGGGTCATAGACCGGCGCTGCGGCCTTGCGTGCCCACTCGGCCAGGTGCGGCTGCGTGTGCAGCACCGCTACTGCTGCATGGGTCATCGTCAACGGGCAACTGGTGCCGGCCTCGGCCTGGTGGTGCAGGTAGCTCAACACCGCACGCGCGACATGCGCGCCGGGTTGCGGTTCGTGCCAGGACAAACCGGCGACACCGTGCGATTTCGCCGTTTCCATCAACTGGTGATAGGCCGGGTGGAACTCCACCGTATCGATGCGATGACCCTGCGCATCATGCGTGCGCAGGCGTGGGCGATCGCGGTTGGCATCGAAGCCGAGCCGGTACAGCTCGTCGCCGGCCAGCGCGCCATAGACCGCCAGCCGTGGCGCGAAGCTGCCTGCGCCTTCGCGTTGCACGGCTTCCATCAGCGCCACGTCGTCGGTCCACAACTGGCGCCCCGCGAACGGTGGCGGCTGGTTCAACACCACATGGGTTTCGTAGGGCGCGTCGCTGCTGAAGCTCGGTCCACTCATCCGGTCCATCCTGGCGGCAAGAGGTATGCGGTCCGATTGTGCCGCATGACTTGCCAAGCCCGTGTTCAGGCCGGTTCTCACCGTCTGCACGAGCGGCAGGCCACAGTGATCGCATGGCAACCAACGACGATCTGGTGGTGCTGCGCCCGGAAGGGCTGTACTGCACCGCCGGCGATTTCCACATTGATCCCTGGCGACCGGTAGCGCGCGCGGTCATCACGCATGGCCACGGCGATCACGCCCGCCCGGGCATGGGCGAGTACCACTGCAGCGAAGGCAGCCTGCCGATCCTGCGCTGGCGCCTGGGCGATGTGCCGGTGCAGGCGCACGTCGAGGGCGTGCCGTTCCGCCTGGGCCGGGTACAGGTATCGCTGCATCCAGCCGGTCACGTCCTGGGATCTTCGCAGGTGCGCATCGACGACGGGCGGCAGGTCTGGGTCGCTTCCGGCGACTACAAGCGGCAGCCTGACCCAACCTGTGCGCCGTTCGAAGTGGTGCCCTGCGATACCTTCATCACCGAAGCCACCTTCGCCCTGCCGATCTACCGCTGGCCGGACACTTCGGCCGTCGCCGCCGAAATCGTGGCGTGGCGCCGCGAATGCGAACAACGCGGCGAGGCTGCGATCCTGCTGTGCTATGCACTGGGCAAGGCACAACGGGTGCTGGCCGAACTGCGGCCGCTGGACGATCGCCCGGCCTGGCTGCATGGCGCCATCGCCAATGGCGTGGCGGTGTACCGGCAGGCCGGCGTACCGATGCTGGAGACGCTCACCGTGGCCGAACAGGGCCGCCAGCCTGATGCCGCCGGACAGTTGATCCTCGCCCCGCCCTCGGCTGCGGGCACGCCCTGGATGCGCCGCTTCGGCCGTCACCAGCTGGGCTTCGCCTCGGGCTGGATGCAACTGCGCGGCAACCGTCGCCGCCGCAACGTCGATCGTGGCTTCGTCATTTCCGACCACGCCGATTGGCCAGCACTGCTGCAGACGATCGAACAGACCGGCGCGCAGCGGGTGATCGCCACCCATGGCAATACCGATGCGTTGATTCCGTTCCTGCGCGAACGCGGCGTGGCTGCAGAAGCCTTCCGTACCGATTTCGGGAGCGAGGAATGAAGACCTTCGCCGCGCTCTACCAACGCCTGGACCGCAGCACTGCCACGCTGGACAAGCGAGCGGCACTGGTCGATTACTTCGGCCAGGCAGGCGCGCACGATGCGGCGTGGGCGCTGTACCTGCTCAGTGGTGGCAAGGTGGGCGGCGCGCGCAGGAAGATCGCCGCCAGTGGCGAACTGCGCGCGTGGATCGCCGAGGAATCAGGGTTGCCACCGTGGCTGGTGGAGGACAGCTATGCGCAGGTGGGTGACCTGGCCGAAACGCTGACACTGCTGCTGGATGACCCACCGCATGCCTCGCCTGACCGCCCCCTGGCCGAATGGATCGAACAGCACCTGCTGGCGGTGGCCAACCAACCCGAGGCGGTGCGCCGTGCGGCGGTCGTGGCCGGCTGGCAGCAGCTGTGCAGCAGCGAACGGCTGGTGTTCAACAAGCTGCTGACCGGCGCCCTGCGCGTTGGCGTCTCGCAACGACTGGTGCAGCAGGCGCTGGCCGAGTGGTCCGGCCTGGATATTGCCCGCATCGCCCAGCGCATGCTGGGCGATTGGGTGCCCTCGCCCGGGCTGCTGGCCCAGCTGCTGTCGCCGGATGAGCTGCCGCTGGACCGGCAGCAGCCCTACCCGTTCTTCCTCGCCTCGCCACTGGAGGGCAACCCTGCCGAACGACTCGGTGCGATCGATGACTGGCTGCTGGAATGGAAGTGGGATGGCATCCGCCTGCAGCTGCTGCGCCGGCGCGGCGAGGTCGCCTTGTGGTCACGCGGCGAAGAGCGGCTGGATGGCCGCTTCCCCGAGATCGAACAGGCGGCGATGGCGCTTCCCGATGGCTGCGTGCTGGACGGCGAGCTGCTGGCCTGGGACGAAGCCGCAGACCTGCCGCGTGCCTTCACCGCGCTGCAGACGCGCATCCAGCGCCGAAAACCCGGTGCGGCCACCCTGCGCAACACGCCGGTGCGGGTGCTCGCCTATGACCTGCTTGAACTCGATGGCGTGGACCTGCGCGAACGTCCGCTGCAGCAGCGGCGCGCGCGTCTCGCCGAGGTCGTCGGTGCACTGAACGATGCACGGATCCAGCTCTCGCCCGGCGTTGACGCCGACGACTGGCTTCAGGCGGCGGCAATGCGCGACGTGGCACGCGAACGCGGTGTGGAAGGACTGATGCTGAAGCGGCATGCCTCGCCCTACCAGGCCGGACGCCGCCGCGGTGACTGGTGGAAATGGAAGGTCGATCCGCTCACCATCGATGCGGTGCTCCTGTACGCGCAGGCCGGCCATGGGCGGCGCAGCACGCTGTACACCGACTACACCTTCGGCGTCTGGGACGGCGACACGCTGGTACCGGTCGCCAAGGCCTATTCGGGCCTGGATGACAAGGAAATCCTCGCGCTCGATCGCTGGATCCGCGCCAACACCCGCGAGCGCTTCGGCCCGGTGCGCAGCGTTCGCGCCGAACACGTCTTCGAGCTGGGCTTCGAGGCGGTCAACCGCAGCAGCCGGCACAAGTCGGGCATTGCCGTGCGCTTTCCGCGCATCCTGCGCTGGCGCCACGACAAGCCAGCCAGCGAAGCCGATCAGTTGGCCACGCTGCAGGCGTTGGCACGATGAACCGCAGCCAGGCACTGCGCCGGCTGGAAGACTGGTTCGCGTCCAGAGGCTGGCGCTCACTGCCGTTCCAGCGCGCGATGTGGCGTCACTATCTCGCTGGCGAATCCGGGCTGCTGCACACACCCACAGGCAGCGGCAAGACACTGGCGATGTTCGGGGGGCCGCTGCTGCAGGCCATGATCGACCCGCCGCCCTCCCCCCGCCGCCCCAGCGCGGTACGCCCGCTGCAGGTGCTGTGGGTGACCCCCTTGCGCGCCTTGGCCAGCGACACCGCGCGCGCGCTGCAGACCGTGGTCGATGGGCTGGGGCTGGGTTGGCGTGTCGGCCTGCGCAGTGGTGACGCCAGCAACCGCGAACGACGCCAGGCGCGCGAAGGCCGCATCGACGTACTGGTGACCACGCCCGAATCGCTGGCGCTGTTGTTGAGCTATCCGGATACCCTGCCGCGCATGCGGCGGCTGCGCTGTGTGGTGGTGGACGAATGGCACGAACTGCTGGGCAACAAGCGCGGTGTGCTGCTGCAGTTGAACCTGGCAGTGTTGCGCCAGGCCGCGCCTGCATCGCAGCTGTGGGGACTGTCGGCCACCCTGGGCAATCTGGATGAGGCGCGCGATGTACTGCTGCCCGGGCAACCGGATGCACCGATCGTACAGGGCGTGCGCCCTCGAGCAGTGAGCGTGCGCAGCGTGCTGCCGGACCCTGGCGAACATTTCCCCTGGGCCGGGCATCTCGGCCTGGCCCAGCTGCCACGGGTGCTGGAGGCACTGATGCAGGCACGCAGCAGCCTGCTGTTCACCAATACGCGCGCGCAAGCTGAATTGTGGCATCAGGCGCTGGCCGCAGTCTGGCCGGAAGAACCGGACACGCTTGCGCTGCACCACGGCTCGCTGGATCCGGCGCTGCGCCAGCAGGTGGAGGATGGCCTGCGCGCGGGTGCGCTGCGCTGCGTGGTTGCCACCTCCAGCCTCGACCTCGGCGTCGACTTCCCCGAGGTTGAACAGGTGCTGCAGCTGGGCAGCCCGAAGGGCGTGGCGCGCCTGCGCCAGCGCGCCGGACGCGCACGCCACCGCCCGGGTGCCAGCGGTTCCATCCTGTGCGTGCCCAGTCATGCGCTGGAACTGGCCGAGTACGCTGCGGTGCGCCGTGCGTTGGCCGGGAACGTGGTCGAAGCGCGCAGGCCGCCGACGCTGCCGCTGGATGTGCTGGCCCAGCATGCGGTCAGCCGCGCCCTGGCGGGCGGCTTCGACAGCGCCGACCTGCTGGCGCAGGTGCGGCGTACCCATGCCTTCGCGTCGCTCGGCGACGACCAGTGGCAGGCCGTGCTCACATTCATCGTGCAGGGTGGCCAAGCGCTGGCCCAGTACCCCGATTTCCACAAGGTCGTGCGTGATGCCGATGGGTGGTACCGCATGCACGACCGTCGCCAGGCACTGCGCCATCGGTTGTCGATCGGCACCATCAGCAGCGATGGCAGCGTGCGCGTGCAGTTCCTGCGCGGCGGCAGCCTGGGCGCCGTGGAGGAACAATTCGCCAGCCGCCTGCGCCGTGGCGACCGCTTCCAGTTCGCCGGGCGCCTGCTGGAGCTGGTGCAGCTGCGCGACATGACCGCCTTCGTCCGGTTGGCACGAGGACGCGGTGAGGGGGTCGTGCCGCGCTGGCAGGGCGGCCAGTTGCCGCTGTCGATGCCGCTGGGCCGCGAGCTGGAGTGGGTACTGTCCGGTGCTGACGACAGCGCCGAATCACGCTGGCTGGCACCCTTGCTGGCACTGCAGCAGCGGTTGTCGGCGCTTCCCGGCCCAGCCCATCTGCTGGTGGAAGATGTGCGGCGTCGCGAAGGCCAGTTCCTGTTCGTCTATCCCTTTGCTGGCCGCCACGTGCATGAGGCGCTGGCCGCCCTGCTGGCGCTGCGCTGTACCCGCCGGCAGCGCAACAGCATCGGCTATGCGGTGAACGATCACGGCCTGGTGCTGGCACCGGCACAGCCCATCGATCTGGATGCGGCGCAATGGCGGGCGCTGTTCGCCACCGATCAGCTGCTGGATGATCTGCGTGCTGCGGTGAACCTGGGCGAGCTGGCGCGTCGCCAGTTCCGCGGCATTGCACGCGTCGCCGGCCTGCTGGTCCCCAGCCTGCCCGGTGGCATGCCAAGGGCACTGCGCCAGCTGCAGGCGTCCGCGGGACTGCTCTACGACGTACTGCGCGAGCACGACCCGGATCACCTGCTGCTGGCGCTGGCGGAACAGGAAGTGCTGAATGACAGCCTCGACATGCCGGGGCTGCAACAGGTACTGGCCAGGATTCGGATGCAGACCCTCTCGGTGCAGCGCCCGGCGTCACTCACGCCGTTGGGTTTCCCGCTGTGGGCCGAACGCCTGCGCGGGCAGTTCAGCAACGAAGACTGGCGTACCCGGGTGCAACGCGTGGCCCAGCAGCTGGAGCGTCGGCATGGCCGATGAACTGCCGCTGCTGCGCGCAGGCGAGTCGCTGGTGCTGCTTGGCGCGCGTGCACTGTACTGGCCCGCGCGGCAGGCACTGCTGCTCGCCGACCTGCACCTGGGCAAGGCCGATGTATTCCGCCGCGCAGGCATCGCGCTGCCCAGCGGCGGTACCGGCAAGGACCTGCAACGCCTGCAGGGGCTGCTGGACGGGCATGCCTGCCGCGAGGTGTGGATCCTGGGCGACATCCTGCATGGCCCGGCGCATCGCGCTGCGTGGTACCAGCAATGGCTGGCATGGCGCGAACGCAATGCCGCACTGGACGTGCATGTCCTGCGCGGAAATCATGACCGGCAGCTGCCGCATGCCGGGCTGCAGGTGCAGATCCACGACGAAGTACGGCTGCCACCGTTCCTGCTTCGGCATGAGCCGGTGCCCGATGCGGAGCTGCATGTGATCGCCGGGCATCTGCATCCACAGATCGCTTTGCCTCCGTTGCGGCGGCGCTTCCCCGCATTCTGGCTGCGTGACAGGATGACTCTCCTGCCGGCCTTCTCCGCGTTCACCGCCGGAATCGTTCCTGTTCCCGCTGCCGGCGAACAGATGGTCGCCTGCGTGGACAACGGCCTGGTGGCACTGCCCCTGGCTTGAATCAGGCCGGACGGATATCCAGCTGCGGCATCAGCTGGAACTCAGGCGTGTCCCCTTCACGTCGCCGCGGCAAGGCCTGGATCGCCGCCAGCATCTCCTGCGCGCAGGTGCGGATGCGCGTGTGGTGCTCCGGCGACGCATGACTGATCAGGCTGCCGACATGGAACTCGAACACGTCCTCCAGCACGTCGGGCTGGTCCTCGTGCAGCATCTGCAGCAGACCGCGCAGCTTGCAGATTTCCGATTCCAGCTCCTCGACCGCGAACAACATGGCATCCTCCTTCGACAACAGGCGGCACATCCGGGCCGCAACAGGCTGCGACGGCAGCGCCTCCCGGGCCACGCGCGATGTTGATCACGGAAAGGAAAACGGGCGACGCGCAATCGCGTGCAACCTACTTCTCGCATATGCGCAGTGATGCAACCGTTAATTCACGTGACGACGCGTTTCACGCAGTGGCCGTGATCGCGTTGATGCGAGGCACCTGCACCGCAGTGGCCAACGCGTCGACGAAAGCCGGATCCAGCGCGAGCGAACCGAACCAGCCATGCTGGGTACCGCTGAGCACACGCAGCATGTGGCCACGCCCACCCGGCAGGCGCCCCATCGGGCCGAGCAGCACGTCGCGCGCCTTCGCCCAGGCATCGTGATCGGACTGGAACAGCGGCGTCAGCCAACGGCTCCAGCGCTGGTAGACCGCAACGTGTGCCCTGCGCTGCGCCTGGTAGGCCTGCAATGCCGCGGCACCACCACCATGCGCGCGCAAGGCATCGCGCAGCGCCAGCGCATCGAGCAGCGCCATGTTCACGCCCTGGCCCAGCTGTGGGCTCATCGCATGCGCGGCGTCGCCGGCCAGCACCATGCGGCCGTGATGCCAGCGCGTCATCACCGCGTCGCGGTAGACGGCCCGTGCCAGCTGGCCGGCGTCACGCAGATGCGAGAAGCGTGCACTGGCCTGCGGCCACAGCGCATGCAGTTCGTCCAGCCAGGGCGTCATGCCGTCGGCCTGCCAACGTTCGAAATCGGCGCGTGGCAGACTCCAGAAAAAGCTCAGGCGCGGCGTGTCATCACCAGGCCGCGTACCGACCGGCAACAGCCCGATCATCTTGCGCGCGGCCACGTAGCGTTGCCGCAGCTCCTGCAGGTGTGGCCAGTCTTCCGCCGGCAACAGGCACCACAGCGCACCCCACGGATACACGCGATCCAGTCCGTTACCGTCTTTGATCGTGCCGCGCAGCGTCGAGGCCGCACCATCGGCGGCCACCACCAGGTCGAACGCACCGTGCAGGCGCCCTTCGCTGTCACGCAGGAGGCCGTGCTCGGCGTCCACTGCAGCGATGCTGACGCCGGCATGCAGCTGGCCCGCACCCGCGCGCGCATCATCCAGCAACGAGAACAGGGCCCCGCGCTGCATGCCAAGGCCGTGCAGGCGTGCGTCCAGGCCGGCGTAGCGCATGTCCATCACTGTGCGTTCGCACGGCGTATCGCCGTACAGGCGATGCACCGGCGCGGCATGCGCGCGCACGGCGTCAAGCAGGCCCATCTGCCACAGCACCTGCAGGCCGCTGGGCTGCAGCAGGAAACCGGCGCCAACCGGTCCCGGCGTGGGCACACGTTCGAAGATCTCCACCTCGTGGCCATCACGGGAGAGCAGGATGGACAATGCTTGTCCAGCGGTGCCGTAGCCGATCACGGCGATGCGCAGTCGTTCCTTCATGGGCGCATTGTGCCCGAGCGCAAATCCGGATGCCCAGCGGGGCCTCCGCCCACGGCAGCGCAATTCCTGTCGCAGCGCAAAAAAAACCCCGCCGAAGCGGGGTTTTCAACGCACTGTCGAGTGGATCACTCGGCCGGCGTGATGTTCGAAGCCTGGGCGCCCTTCGGGCCCTGGGTCACGTCATAGGTGACACGCTGGCCTTCCTGCAGGCTGCGGAAGCCCTTGGAGTTGATGGCGGAGAAGTGCGCGAACACGTCGGCGCTGCCATCCTCCGGCGAGATGAAGCCAAATCCCTTGGCGTCGTTGAACCACTTGACGGTACCGTTCGGCATGGTGATGCGAGACCTTATGCAATGAATGGGTGGTGTACGCTGAACCCGCGCACAAGCTGAGTATGCAAAGCTTGCTCGGGGAAGACAATCACCCCCGCGCCAATTCGCCCACCAGTTCCGGAAGTCCGTTGCTGGCCGCCTGCACATTGGCCAGCACTTCGGCCATCGTAATCTCCTCGCCATCACCGCAGCCGGCGGCCCAGTTGGCGATGATCGCCAGGCAGGCATAATCCAGCCCCAGCTCCCGTGCCAGTGCGGCTTCCGGCATGCCGGTCATGCCCACCAGATCGCAACCGTCGCGGCGCATGCGGGCGATTTCGGCGATGGTTTCCAGGCGCGGGCCCTGCGTTGCGCCATAGCAGCCACCGTCATGGACCGTGACACCGGTCACTTTGGCTGCCGCCAGGATCTTGCTGCGCAGCATCGGCGTGTACGGATGGCCGAAATCGACGTGGACCACGTCGGAGCCTTCTTCTTCACAGATCGTGCTGATGCGGCCCCAGGTGTAGTCGATGATCTGGTCCGGGCAGGCGAGCACGCGCGGACCGAAGTTCTCGGTGATGCCACCCACCGTGTTCAATGCCAGCACCCGCTGCGCGCCCAGCTGCTGCAGCGCAGCCAGGTTGGCGCGGTAGTTGATCTTGTGCGGCGGCAGCGAATGCCCCTCGCCATGCCGCGCCAGGAACGCCACGCGATGGCCGAGCAGCGTGCCCACGCGCACCGGACCGGACGGGCGGCCGAAGCGGGTGTCGACCTCGTGGGTCTGCACGTCGTCAAGCTTGGCCAGGTTGTAGACACCGGTACCGCCGATCACGGCCAGGGCGATCTGTTGCATTCGAAGCACTCCATGAAAAGACGAACGCCGGCACCCGAGGATGCCGGCGATGGAAAAGACGCGCCGCGGGCGGTCGCGCTGTTATTCCTTCATTGCGTAGATGGCCGGCACGCAGCGCAGGGTCTCGTTGACGTCCATGCCGAAGCCGAACACGTAGCGGTCCGGCAGCTCGATGCCCGCGTAATCAGCGGTCACATCAGGCAGCGCACGGTCGTGCTTCTTCACGGTCATCGCAGCGATGCGCACATCGGTCGCGCCCTGTTCCAGGCACCAGGTGCGAACGCCCTGCAGGGTGTAGCCCTCGTCGAGGATGTCGTCGACCAGCAGCACGCGGCGGCCGAACAGCGAGGTGGCCGGCTTGTGCTTCCAGACCAGGTCACCGCCGGTGGTTTCACCGCGGTAGCGGGTGGCGTGCAGGTAATCGAACTGCACGTCCTGGCCGCGCGCGCCCAGTTCCAGCGCCAGCTGGCCGGCGAACGGCAGCGCACCATGCATGATCGACAGGAACAACGGCACCTCGCCCTTGTAATCGCGCGCGATGGCGTCGGCGATAGCAGCGATGGCCTTGTCGATGGTGGGGCGGTCGACCAGCAGGTCAGCCTGGGCCAGGGCCTGGGAAATGGTGAGGTTGGGCATCAGACGGTTCTTCCAAGGGTTTCAAGCAGACGGGATTGGGTGTCGCCATGGCGGGCATCGGCCAGCAGGCCGTCCCAGCCGAGCGCGCCGCGGCCGAGCAGGCCCAGCAGCGCAGCAGTATTGAGGGAGCGTCCCTGCACCGCATGCAGGGCTTCATCGACCAGTTCCGGATGGCAGACCAGCACCACGTCGCAGCCGGCGTCCAGGTGCGCGTGCACGCGTGCCGGCACGCCGCCGGCGCTGTGCGAGGCGGCCATGCCGATGTCATCGGAGAACACCACGCCGCGGAAGCCGAGTTCGCCGCGCAGGACGTCCTGGATCCAGCGTGGGGAATAGCCGGCGGGCTCCGGTGCCACCTGCGGATAGATCACGTGCGCCATCATCACCGCATCGGCACCCGCGGCGATGCCGGCCTGGAACGGCACCAGGTCCTGCGCGCGCAGTTCGTCCAGCGCGCGTGGATCGATCGCGGTATCCACGTGGGTGTCCTCCAGCACGGTGCCGTGGCCGGGGAAATGCTTGAGCGTGGCGGCCATGCCGACCGCGTGCATGCCGCGCACATAGGCTGCGGTGAACGCGGCCACGACCTGCGGGTCTTCACTGAAGGCACGGTTGCCGATGGCGCGGTTGCCGCGGCCAAGGTCGACCACCGGGGCGAAGCTGAGATCCAGGCCGCTGGCGCGGACTTCACTGGCCATCAGCCACGCGTGCTGCTCGGCCAGCGCCAGGGCCTGCTGCGGGTCGGTGGCGTACAGGGCACCAATGTCCTGCAGCGGCGGAAGATCGCTGTAACCCTCGCGGAAGCGCTGTACGCGGCCGCCCTCCTGGTCCACGCAGATCAGCTGCGGGCGCGGGGCAGCGGCACGGATGGCCGCGCTCAGATCGGTCACCTGCTGGCGCGACGCAAAGTTGCGCTTGAACAGCACCACCCCGGCCACGGCGTCGTGCTGCAGCCAGTCACGTTCCTGGGCGGTCAGTTCGGTGCCGGCAACGCCGATCAGCAGCATGGTCGATCTCCACAACGCGCGCCCGCATGGCGCAGTGCCGCATTGTCGCAGAACCGGCCGACAGGCGCAGTGGTCAAGGCAAAAGGGAAACGTGGGGGTCAGAGCCCCTGCGGAGATCCGACCCCGGCGTCAGATCCCCGCAGGGGGTCTGACGCCGACCTGCTCAGACCTTGCAGCCGTCCGGGCCGCAGGCCTCGTCACCGGCTGCGGCAGCCGACGCCCCCTGCTCGGCAGCAATCTGGCGCAGGGCGTTGGCGAAGGCTTCGGGTGGCTGCGCCCCGGAAATCGCCCACTTGCCATCGATCACGAAGGTCGGCACCGAAGAGATGCCCAGTGCATGGGCCTGCGCCAGCTTGGCGTCGACCTCGGCCAGGCCGCGGTCGGAGGCCAGCATCTGCGCGATTTCGCCACCGTCCAGGCCGCCTGCCACGCCGGCCTTGATCAGCACCGAAGGGTCCGCCAGGTTCTGCCCATGTTCGAAGTGGACGCGGAACAGCGCTTCACCCACCGCATCCTGCACGCCTTGCTCGCCGGCCAGCCACAGCACCCGGTGCGCCGGCAGCGTGGTCACCCGCACCTGGCCCTGGTTGAAATCCATCGGCAACCCCTCCGCGCGCGCGGTGGTCTGGGTCTGGCCGAGGATCTGCTCGGTGCGCTCGACGCCCCCGAACTTGCGCGCATAGGCCTCGCGCAGCGGCACCGGGGTGGCGTCCGCATCCGGGTCCAGCTGGAACGGCTGCCAGTGGATATCGAGGTCAGGCGCGTTCGGGCCCAGCAACTGCACCCCCTGCTGGAAACGATGCTTGCCGATCCAGCACCAGGGGCAGACCACGTCGGAGTAGATGTCGATTCTCATGTCCACGACATGGGGACCGCCTCCCCCGATAAAAGGGGACGGAGGGGATTAAGTCGCTTTCCGCACAGGCGGGGTAAAGACGACTTAATCCCCTCCGTCCCCTTTTCTTGGGGTTTTCACCACTCTGAATACGGGCGGCTGGCAAGCGCGACGTTGTAGTAGCGGGCGTCATCGGTCACTTCGGCGCCGACCCAGTCCGGCAGGTCGATGGCCTGGTCGGCGCTTTCCAGCTCGACTTCGGCCACCACCAGGCCGGCGTTGTCGCCGAGGAACTCGTCCACTTCCCAGGTCAGGCCGGCGTGTTCGACCAGATGGCGGCGCTTGTCGATCAGGCCGCCGACGCACAGCGCCAGCAGTGCGCGCGCGTCCTCCACCGGGATCGGGTAGTCGAACTCCTGCCGGGTATGGCCGAGGGTGCGCGACTTCAGGTTCAGCGCGGCGTGGTCGCCTTCGATGCGCACGCGCACCGAGGCGTTCTGGGTGCCGCGATCGAGCGCGCCCATGTCGTTGATGTAGCCCTGCGCCATCGGGATCACCCGATGCGCGGCGGTGCGCCAGCCATCGCTGCTGACCAGGAATTTGCGTTCGATCTCGATGCCCATGGCGCAATTATGCGCCACGGGTGATGACAGCGGCTCAGCGCTTTTCGAATACCGCGATGCTTTCCACGTGCGCGGTGTGCGGGAACATGTCCATGGCACCGGCGCTGACCAGGGTGAAGCCCTGCTCGTTGACCAGATAGCCGGCATCGCGCGCCAGCGAGCCCGGGTGGCAGCTGACGTAGACGATGCGCTTGAACTGCTTCAGCGGCAGCTGCTGCAGCACTTCGATCGCGCCCGAGCGCGGCGGATCCAGCAGCAGCTTGTCGAAGCCCTGGCGCATCCACGCCGTGCTGCGCTGGTCCTGGGTCAGGTCGGCGCTGAAGAACTGCGCGTTCGCCAGGCCGTTGCGCTCGGCGTTCTCACGCGCACGCGCGACGAGGCCGGCATCACCTTCCACACCCACCACTTCACGCACACGGCGGGCCAACGGCAGGGTGAAGTTGCCCAGGCCGCAGAACAGGTCCAGCACGCGCTCGTCCTCACCCGGCTGCAGCAGGTCCAGGGCGTGGGCGATCATCTTCTCGTTGAGCTTGGCGTTGACCTGGATGAAATCCAACGGGCGGAACGCCAGCTCGACATCCCACGGCGCCAGCCGGAACGACAGCGCCACGCCCTGCCCGTCCAACGGCTGCACGGTGTCCACGCCGCCGGACTGCAGGTAGATCACGAACCCGTGCTGCTGGCCGAAGGCGGCCCAGGCCGCGCGGTCGGCATCGCTGAGCGGCCGCAGGTGGCGCACGGTCAGCACCACCGCCTGGTCACCGGCGATGAATTCGATCTGCGGGATGTCACGCTTGCCATCGAGCGTTTCGATGAAGGTGGACAACGCCTCGACCTTGGTGCCGATCTCCGGAATCACGGTCAGGCACTGGCTGAGGTCGGCGACGAAACGCGGATCCTGTTCACGGAAGCCGACCAGGGTCTTGTCCTTCTTCTCGACCCGGCGCACCGAGAAGCGGCCCTTGCGGCGGTAGCCCCAGCTCTCGCCGACCAGCGGCGCAAGCACGGTGCCCGGCTTCACATGGCCGATCCGCTCCAGGTTATCCATCAGCACGCGCTGCTTGGCGACGATCTGCTGGTCTTCGTCCAGGTGCTGCAGCACGCAGCCGGCGCAGGTACCGAAATGGGGGCACTTGGGGGTCACCCGCTGCGGCGAGGCCTGCAGCACCTCCAGCGTGCGCGCCTCGTCGAAATGGCGGCTGCGGGCAGTCTGTTCAGCCATCACCACCTCACCGGGCAGGGCGCCGCTGACGAAGGTGACCTTGCCGCCCTCGCCTTCACGGCGGGCGACACCGCGACCATCATGGCTGAGGTCGAGGATCTCGGTCTGGAACGGGGTACGGTCGGTGCGGGAGCGGGATCGGGCCACGTGGCAACAGGCTGCGGGCAAAAATGGGGGCGTATTGTCGCAGATCCTGACCGATGGGGCCCGGACCCGCTTGCGCCCGTGGCCGCCGTGCTTGATGATTGGGACAGCTGACATGGAGGCAGCCCTGATGCAGATGACCCCGCGGGCCGCACGGCCCCGCTTCCTGCTTGTCGAGGACGACATCATCAGCCGCGGTTTTTTCAAGGCGGCGTTGGAAACGTTACCGGCGGATGTGGACACCGCAGATTCGCTGGCCAGTGCCCTGGCCAGTGCCGAGCCCGGCTCGCATGACCTGTGGCTGATCGACGTCAACCTGCCGGACGGCAATGGCGCGCAGCTGCTGCGCGAGCTGCGCCGATCACATCCGGACACGCCGGCGCTGGCGCATACCGCCGACGGCGATGCCAACATCCACGCCCGCCTGCGCGAAGCCGGCTTCAGTGACACGCTGGTCAAGCCACTGGGCCGCGACCAGCTGCTGAAGGCCGTGCGCCGAGCGCTGGTCAACAGCCCGGCGGGGATCTTCGTGGCACAGGCCCCGGCCGCGGTCGAACTGGCCGTACAGGACTGGGACGAGACCGCAGCCCTGGCCGCGCTCAATGGCCAGCGCAACCATCTGATCGCCCTGCGCGAGCTGTTCCTGGCCGAGTTGCCCGGTGTGCGCGACGCGGTCGAGCAGGCGGTGGACCAGCACGACGAGCGCCAGCTGCGCAGCCAGTTGCATCGGCTGCAGGCGAGCTGTGGCTTCGTGGGGGCGGCCCGGTTGGGCCGGGCGGTGCGTCAGCTGCATCATGCACCGGAATCCAGGCCAGCCCAGGATGGGTTCCGCGCGGCGGTGGCGGCCCTGCTGCATTGAGGACTGTTCGGCAGGGCTGCGCCCTGCACCCGCAGATGCTTCAAGCCAGAGCAACACCAAAGGCCAGGGCCAGAGCGGCTCTGGCCTTCTGCTTGTTGGGCGGGCCGGTGTGGGTGGGCAGGACACGCCGTAAACCCCCCTCCGGGGTCCGGCCCAGCCGCTGGCGGCTGTGCGTTCGGGCGCTTGCGAAGCAGTGCTTCGCAAACAAACCGCCCTCACCCATGGGGGCTCGATGGCGCCTTGCTCGTGTGCGCTGTCCTGCGCACACGGCAAGACCGGGGTTGGGCGTCCTGCCCAACCCGCCCGAGGCATGCCTCGGGCCCATGGCGCCAACGGTCCTGCCCACCCACATCGCCCCACCCCCGACAGATTTCTGGTGACGGTTGGACCATCCACGCCATGCGTGGATGAATTTCTGTCAGGTGTCGAAATCAATCCGGGGTCGGATCCGTTTTCCTGCGGAAAACGGATCCGACCCCACGCCGTTCCGACAGCTCGCAAGAATCTGTCGAAGGCGGGGTGGGTCCGGTTGCGAGAGTGTCCGCGGCATGGATGCCGCGGCCAAGCCCCCAGGGACGGGTTTACGGCGTCTCCCGCAACCGGACCCACCCCGCCTACCCACGGTTAGCCAGCTTTTGCCGTTGACGTTGACGTTGATTCGGCTTCGGCCTCGGCAGGTGCAGGGCTGCAAGCCCTGCCAAAGCCCCCCCTACCTGCGCGGCGCGAGCTGCTCGAGCATTTCCCAGGACTTCAGGCCGCGCGGCCCCAGGTGATGGGCCAGCACCCGCCGCATCGGCAGGCGCAGGCTGGCCAAATCGGCGGCATCCGGCTCTTCGTCGGCCGCCAGGGCCAGCAGCGCCGAGCCAGTGGCCGCCGCCCGGCGCTCCCCGCCGCGCTCGCTCAGCAGGCGCTGCGCACCCTCCTGCGGGTCCAGTTCGTACCGCGCCGCCGGGTCGATCGGCTGGCCATCGCTGGCGCTGTCCAGCGCGAAACCCAGGCCCAGCGCAGACAGCAGCTCGCGTTCGAAACGGCGCAGGGTCCAGGCCAGGCCTGCGCCCACCGCCAGCCGCGCACGCGCCTCGCCGTAGGCGAGGTACAGCTCCGGCAGCGGGTCCTGGCGCGGGGCCAGGCGCAGGGTCAGTTCACTCAGGTAGAAGCCGGCCAGCATCGCCTGGCCGACCAGGCGTGGCGCGGCATCCAATGCTTCAGCGCCGCGCAGCTGGGCCAGTTCCCCCCGCTGCTGGGCACTGAAGCGGATCCACTGCAACGGCTGCAGGGCGGCGCGCAGCACCTGGCCCTTGGCAGTGGACACGCCACGCGCAAGCAGGCCGATACGGCCATGCTGCGCGCTCAACACTTCGACCAGCAGGCTGGTCTCGCGGTAGGCCCGTGCATGCAGCACGAAGCCGGTGTCGTCCTCGATCATCATCGAAGCGACCGTCGCGGCTTATTCGTAACCGAAGGCCTTCAGCGCGGCCTCATCGTCAGACCAGCCTTCACGCACGCGCACCCAGGTCTCCAGGAACACCTTGGCCCCGAACAGACGCTCCATCTGCAGGCGGGACTTGGCGCCGATCTCCTTCAGGCGGGCGCCGCCCTTGCCGATCACGATGGCCTTCTGGCCTTCACGCTCGACCCAGATCACCGCACCGATGCGCAGCAGGTTGCCGTCCTCGGTGAAGCGCTCGATCTCGACAGTGGTGGCGTACGGCAGTTCCTCGCCGAGCTGGCGCATCAGCTGCTCACGCACCAGTTCACCGGCCAGGAAACGCTGGCTGCGGTCGGTGATCTCGTCCTCGCCGAACATCGGCGGGGCTTCCGGCAGCAGCTTCAGCACGTCGCGCACCAGCGCTTCCAGGCCGTTGCGCTTCTGCGCGGAGATCGGATGCACGGCGGCGAAGTCGCGACCCTCGGTCACCTGCTGCAGGAACGGCAGCAACGCGCCCTTTTCCTTCAGGCGATCGATCTTGTTGACCACCAGCACCACCGGGATGCCGGCGTCGCGCAGCACGTTGAACGCCAGGCTGTCCTCTTCATCCCAGCGACCGGCTTCGATCACCAGCAGGCCGGCATCGACGCCTTCCAGCGAGCCACGCGCGGCGCGATTCATCACCCGGTTCATCGCCCGCTTCTGCACCTTGTGCAGGCCGGGGGTGTCGACCAGCACCAGCTGGCCTTCCGGATAGGTGGCGATGCCCAGCAGGCGATGGCGCGTGGTCTGCGGACGGTTGGAGACGATGCTGACCTTGGCGCCGACCAGGGCATTGGTCAGGGTCGACTTGCCCACGTTCGGGCGGCCGATGACGGCCACGCTGCCGCAATGATGGGGAGTTTGTTCGCTCACTTGGAATCCAGTTGTTCTAGGACGGCCGCAGCCGCCTGTTGTTCGGCAAGCCGCCGCGAGGCGCCTTCGCCCTCGGTGCTGGCGGCCGGGTCGGCTACGTTGCAGCGTACCCGGAAGTGCTTGGCGTGGTCGTCACCGGATTCTGACACCAGTTCATACTGCGGCAACGCCTTCTGTCGGGCCTGCAGCCATTCCTGCAGGCGGGTCTTGGGGTCCTTCTCGGGCCGGCCGGAGGCCGGCAGTGCCTCGATCGAAGCGCTGAACCAGGGCAGTACCACCGCCCGGCAGGCCTCGAAACCGGCATCCAGGTAGATCGCAGCCACCACGGCTTCCACCGCGTCGGCCAGGATCGAATCACGACGGTGGCCACCGGACTTCATTTCGCCCGGGCCCAGGATCAGCCGCTCGCCCAGTTCCAGGGTACGTCCAATCACCGCCAGCGCGCCCTCACGCACCAGTTCGGCGCGGGCACGGGTCATCGCGCCCTCGTCAGCCTTGGGCCAGCGTCGGTACAACGCCTCGGCCGCCATCATGTTGACGATGCTGTCGCCCAGGAATTCCAGGCGCTCGTTGTGTGGCGCACCGGCGCTGCGATGCGTCAGCGCCTGCTTCAGCAGCGCCGGGTCGCGGAAGGGATGACCGATCAGGTCACCACGTTGGAAAGGTTTATTCGGCACCGCTTCGGGTCAGGTCCTGGGATGAATCGAATTTGCCAACCACATCCAGGTTGCCGACCAGCGGACGGCGCACTTCGTAGTTGACCTTGAGGGTCCAGCCATTGTCGCGACGGTCGAACTTCACGTTGGCCGGCTTCACGTTCTCCGAGTAATTGATGTACAGGCGCTTGAAGAACAGATCCTGGATCCGGGCCGGCTCCATGCTGCCCACGCCCGGCTCCTTGGCCAGGCTCTTCATCGCCGAGCGCACCGCGTAATACTCCTGGTACATCGGGAACAGCTTCATGCCGATGTAAAGGAAGAAACCGACCACGATCAGGACCGCCAGGAACGAGGTCAGGGTCATGCCACGCTGCGTGTTCATCGTCTTCATTGCGTTCTCCCCAGATACGCGTTGGATGTGAAGGTACTCAGTTGATGCTCGAGCCGATCCGCGACGGCTCGAAGCCATCCTTGCAGAACCAGCCCTGGCAGTTCAGCCAGATCAGGAAGGCCTTGCCGCGCAGGTTCTCTTCAGGCAGCAGGCCCCAGAAGCGGCCATCGTCGCTGTTGTCACGATTGTCGCCCATCACCAGGTACTTGCCGGCCGGTACGGTCCACTGGCCCTGGCCGCGTGGATAGTCGGTCTCCAGCACGGTATGGGTACGGCCCGGCAGGTGCTCGACCAGCAGGTTGGCGCCCTCGCCCTGGCCCTTGTGGCCGGCGTAGATGCCCTTGTTGTCGTACTTCAGCGGTTCGCCATTGAGGATCACGCCGTCGCCCTCGAAGACCACGGTGTCACCCGGCACGCCGATCACGCGCTTGATGAAGTTCTCGCCCTTGGCCGGGTCGTTGTCGCTGTGGCCGGGGAAGTGGAACACCACCACGTCGCCGCGCGACGGCTCGCCGAAGGGGACGATCTTGGTGTTGCTGATCGGCAGGCGCAGGCCGTAGGAGAACTTGTTGACCAGGATGAAATCGCCGATCAGAAGGTTCGGCATCATCGAGCTGGACGGGATCTTGTACGGCTCGGCGATGAAACTGCGCACGATCAGCACGATCGCCAGCACCGGGAAGAACGCTCGCGAGTAGTCCACCAGCACCGGCTCGGAATCGAGCAGGCCCGCACGCTGGGCGCGACGCTTGGCGAGGTACAGCTTGTCGGCGAGCAGGATCAGGCCCGAGGCCAGGGTCAGCACGACCAGGAGGATCTCAAACAGTTTCATTCAGGGTCCTTTGCAACGTCACCAGACGACCGGCCCCGCGAGGCCGGTGCGGGCTTACTTGTTGTCCATCTGCAGTACGGCCAGGAACGCTTCCTGCGGGATCTCCACGCGGCCGACCTGCTTCATGCGCTTCTTGCCTTCCTTCTGCTTTTCCAGAAGCTTCTTCTTGCGCGAGACGTCGCCACCATAGCACTTGGCCAGCACGTTCTTGCGCATCGCCTTGACCGTGGTGCGGGCGATGATCTGCGAGCCGACGGCGGCCTGGATGGCCACGTCGAACATCTGCCGGGGGATCAGGTCCTTCATCTTCTCGCACAGCTCGCGGCCGCGGCGGTCGGCGTGGCTGCGGTGCACGATCAGCGACAGTGCGTCGACCTTGTCACCGTTGATCAGCACGTCAACGCGCACGAACGGGCCAGCGTCGAAGCGCACGAAGTGGTAATCCAGCGAGGCATAGCCACGGCTGACCGACTTGAGCTTGTCGAAGAAGTCCAGCACCACCTCGGCCATCGGCAGCTCGTAGCTGATCTGCACCTGGCTGCCCAGGTAGTTGATGCCGATCTGGCTGCCGCGCTTTTCTTCGCACAGCTTGATGATGTTGCCGATGTACTCCTCGGGCGTGAGCACGTTGGCGCGGATGATCGGCTCGCGGATCTCCTCGACCTGGTTCACCGGCGGCAGCTTGGCCGGGTTGTCCATGTTGATGATCGAGCCGTCGGTCTTCAGGACCTCATACACCACCGTCGGCGCGGTGCTGATCAGGTCCAGGTTGTATTCGCGTTCCAGGCGCTCCTGCACGATCTCCATGTGCAGCATGCCCAGGAAGCCACAGCGGAAGCCGAAGCCCATCGCTTCGGAGCTTTCAGGCTCGAAACGCAGCGCGGCATCGTTCAGGCGCAGCTTGTCCAGCGCTTCGCGCAGGTCCGGGTAGTCCTCGGCATCGACCGGGAACAGGCCGGCGAACACGCGCGGCTGCATTTCCTGGAAGCCCGGCAGCGGCTTCGGCGCCGGATCGCCGGCCAGGGTGAGGGTGTCGCCGACCGGCGCACCATGCACGTCCTTGATGCTGGCGGTGACCCAGCCCACTTCACCGGCACGCAGCGCCGGCAGCACCTTGCGCTTGGGAGTGAACACGCCGACGTTGTCGACCTGGTGGTTGCGGCCGGTCGACATCACCTGCAGCTTGTCACCGGCCTTGATCTCGCCCTGCATCACGCGCACCAGCGAGACCACGCCCAGGTAGTTGTCGAACCACGAGTCGATGATCAGCGCCTGCAGCTTGTCGGTGTCGCGCGGCACCGGCGGCGGGATGCGATGGACGATCGCCTCCAGCACGTCCTGCACGTTGAGGCCGGTCTTGGCACTGACCGGCACGGCGTCGGAGGCGTCGATGCCGATCACGGCCTCGATCTCGGCTTTGGCGCGCTCGATGTCGGCGGTGGGCAGGTCGATCTTGTTGATCACCGGCACCACTTCCAGGCCCTGCTCCACTGCGGTATAGCAGTTGGCCACCGACTGCGCTTCCACGCCCTGCGCCGCATCGACCACCAGCAGCGCGCCTTCGCAGGCGGCCAGCGAGCGGCTGACTTCATAGGAGAAGTCGACGTGGCCGGGGGTGTCGATGAAGTTCAGGTGATAGGTCTGCCCGTCCTTGGCCAGGTACGGCAGTGACACCGATTGCGCCTTGATCGTGATGCCACGCTCGCGCTCGATGGGATTGGAGTCGAGCACCTGCGCTTCCATCTCGCGGGCCTGCAGGCCACCACAGAGCTGGATGATGCGGTCGGCCAGCGTGGACTTGCCGTGGTCGACATGGGCGATGATGGAGAAGTTGCGGATGTTCCGCATCGAATCAGAAGACATAGGTGGCGGCGGCGCGCGGCGTCGTCAGGGTAACGGTCGATTATCGCATGCCCGGCGCCCGGCCGCGAAAACTGCCTCATCGGACCGGGTCCAGAACGGACGAAGCCCCGCCGGGGCGGGGCTTCGGGGGGCGGGGCAGGCACCGCCGAAGGCGGCCCGGCAGGGCCTTACTGGCCGGCCTTGACCGCCACGAAGGCGCTGTTGCCGTTGGCCGTGCGGACCAGCAGCATCACCACGTCGTCCTTCTTGAAGCTGGACAACGCCCGGTTCAGGGCATCCACGCTGCCGACCGCAGTGCGGCCGACCTGCAGGATCACCATGCCCGGCGACAGGCCGGCATCGCGTGCCGCCTGGCCCTTGACCCCGGTGATGCGCACGCCTTCATTGCCGTTGAGCCCCAACTGCTTGCGCTGGGCCGCGTTCAGGTCGCTGACGTCCAGCCCCAGCAGGGCGTTGGCACCGGTCTGCGGAGCCGCCTCGCCACCGCCAGCCGACGGCCCGCGGGCATTGGCCTGCCCGTCCTCGCTCAGTGCGGTCAGCGTGGCACTGAGCTCATGCGGCTTGCCGTCGCGGTAAACCACCAGGTTCACCTTGCTGCCCGGCGCCATCGCACCGATCAGCGGCGGCAGGTCGGACCAGCTGTTGACCGCGCTGCCGTTGACCGAGCGGATGACGTCGCCCACCTGCACGCCGGCCTTGGCGGCCGCACTGCCGGCCACGATCTGGTTGACCAGCGCGCCGCGGCTGTCCGGCAGGCCCAGTCCCTGCGCCTTCAGCGAATCGATCGGTTCGACCACCGCGCCGAGCTGGCCGCGGGTGACCTTGCCGCTCTTCTTGATCTGCTCGACCGCGCTCATCGCCAGGTCGATCGGGATCGCGAAGCTGATGCCCATGTAGCCGCCGGAGGCCGAGAAGATCTGCGAGTTGATGCCGACCACTTCGCCGCGGGTGTTCAGCAGCGGACCACCGGAATTGCCCTGGTTGATCGCCACGTCGGTCTGGATGAACGGCACGTAGCGCTGGTCGGGCCCCCCCGTACTGCGGCCGACGGCGCTGACCACGCCGGCGGTAACGGAATGGTCGAGGCCGAACGGCGAGCCGATCGCGACAACCCATTGGCCCGGCTTGAGGGTGTTGGAATCACCCACGCGCACGGTGGGCAGGTTCTTGCCATCGATCTTGAGCAGGGCCACGTCGTACTGCTGGTCGCTGCCCACCACCTTGGCGGTGAACTCGCGGCTGTCGCCCAGCTTGACCTTCACCTCGCTGGCGTCGGCCACCACGTGGTAGTTGGTCAGTACGTAGCCATCGGGCGAGATGATGAAGCCCGATCCCATGCCACGCCCCTTGATGCTGGGACCGCCATCCTGCCCACCCGGCCCCTGCCCTGGCATCGGGAAGTCAGGGCCGAAGAAGCGGCGGAAGAACTCCGGCATGTCATCGTCGCCCATCGGGCCGCGCGAGGCCTGGCGGTTGTTGCGGACGATGGTGGTGTCGACGTTGACCACGCCCGGGCCGACCTGTTCGACCAGGTTGGTGAAGTCGGGCAAGCCACTGACCAGCGGTTGTGCAGGCGCCCGCGGCGCCGCGGCCGGCGCAGGCTGGGCCGGGGCGGCAGGCGCAGGCGCCTGCGCGCAGGCCACCAGGGGAAGGGTCAGGGCCAGCAGGCCAAGGGCCTGCGTGCGAAGTCGGGGAGTCATCGGACGGCAACCTCCGGGTCGGATGGAAAGAGGAATACGGGCCCCGCCGACGGCGGGGCGTGAAGGCGCCCGGCTCAGTCGCGCGGGCGCGGCGGCACCGGCAGGTCGTCCTGCAGGCGCGGCTCGAACGGGTAGAACGCGGCACCGCCGACGCGGGCCGGGAAACTGGCATTTAGCGCGCCGCCTGCGGTCGGCGCCAGGCTGGAGCGCGGCCACGGCCGGGCCTGCAGCCCGCTGACCTCACCGAATGGCAGGTTGCGGTTCGCGTTGACCGGTACGGTCGGGGCCAACGGTGCCTGCACGGCGGCGATGGCGCGCTGCGGAGCGTCATCGCGCTGGGCGGCACGCGCGGCCTGCTGGCTGCGGGTTGCACTGGCGCGGCGGGCGTCCTGGCGACGGCTGGAAGCGGCCATCGCCACAGCCGGCGCCGCCGCCACGGCCATCGCGGCGGTATCCACCGATGCTTCGGTCACCGGGGCCGGCGAGGTCGGCGCCGGCGGCAGTTCCGCCTGGCTGGCGATCACCTGGGGGGCCAATGGCTCGCCGGGAGTGGCCTCCTTCAGCTTCTCGCCCCCCATGAACAGGGCGACCGCAGCAACCGATGCGGCCAGAGCCGCGCCGCCGCCCCAGGCCCGCCAGCCACTGCGACGCACCTGGCGACGCGGCTCGGCCTGCGGCGTCGGCTCGGCCGCGATGGCGGCAGCCACGGCGGCGCTGAACCCGGCCGGAGCCAGTGCCGACGCCTGCCCGCGCATCACGTCGCCCAGCAGCTGCCAGCGCTCCTGGCAACCGGCCAGCTCGGGGTCGTGCTCCATCCGGCGCAGCAGGAAACGCGCTTCATCGGCGCCCAGCTCGCCATCGACCAGGGCCGACAGCTGCTCGCGATGGCGCTGGTCCAGGCGCTGCCCGGCGGGCGATTGATGGTTCTGCGATTCGTTGAACGGGTTACTGGTCATACGCGGCTCTTCTCACGGGTGGCGCTGCCGATGTCCAGCAGCGGCCGGAGTTCGGTGTCGATCGCCTCGCGCGCCCGGAAGATCCGTGAACGCACCGTGCCGATCGGGCACCCCATCTTCTGCGCGATATCCTCGTAGCTCAGGCCTTCCACCTCGCGCAGGGTGATCGCTGACCGGAGTTCTTCCGGCAGCGCGTTGACGGCCCTCATCACCGTCTGTTCCAGCTCCTGGCGCATCAACTCGCGTTCGGGCGTGTCGGTGTCACGCAGGCGCGTACCACTGTCGAACTGTTCGGCATCGCCGATGTCGATGTCATCGGTCGGCGGCCGTCGATTGTGTGAAGCCAGGTAGTTTTTGGCGGTATTCACGGCGATTCGATGCAACCAGGTTGAGAACTGGGCATCGCCACGGAAACTCCCGATCGCGCGGTAGGCACGGATGAAAGTGTCCTGGGCGACGTCCTGACATTCGCTCCAGTCGGCGATGTAGCGACCGACCAGGGCCACCACCCGATGCTGGTACTTGCGCACCAGGACATCGAAAGCGGCACTCTCGCCGTGCTGCACGCGCCGGACCAGTTCCAGATCCAGCTCCTGTGGTGTATCAACCTCGGCCATGAGGGGCCGCACTCCTGTCAGCCCAACCGACGTCGGGCAATGAGACTGCCAATCCCGGGAAAAGTTCAGTCGCCGATCACCTGGCGCCGCACCAGCTTTTAACCACCGTTCCGTTAGCGTCCCGGTCCATGGCCATGGATCCGGGGGCGCCACTCCCCTGCTATTGGGATTTGACGCGAGGGAAACAACCTCTGGATCATAGCCGCTTCTCCATACACAACCGGATGGAACGTCCATGCTTTCAGGCTTCGATGGTCTCCGCTTCAGCCACTGGCACCCCGAGATCCGCGACGACGGCGTGGTGGTTCTCTCCCTGGATCGTCAGGACAGCAGCGTCAACGCGATGTCGCAGGACGTGCTGCTGGAGCTGGGCGACCTGCTTGAGCGCATCGCGCTGGACCCACCCAGGGGCGTGGTGGTCCAGTCGCTGAAGAAGGCCGGCTTCATTGCCGGCGCCGACCTGAAGGAGTTCCAGGAATTCGACCGTCGCGGCACCGTCAACGACGCGATCCGTCGTGGCCAGGCCACCTATCAGAAGCTGGCCGAGCTGCCCTGCCCCACCGTGGCGGCGATCCACGGCCACTGCCTGGGAGGCGGCACCGAACTGGCGCTGGCCTGCCGCTACCGCGTGGCCTCCAACGACAGCAGCACCCGCATCGGCCTGCCGGAAACCCAGCTGGGCATCTTCCCGGGCTGGGGCGGCAGCGCCCGCCTGCCGCAGTTGGTGGGCGCTCCCGCAGCGATGGACATGATGTTGACCGGCCGTACCCTGTCGGCCTCGGCCGCGCGTGGCATCGGCCTGGTCGACAAGGTGGTGGCGCCGGCGGTGGTGCTCGACACCGCCGTGGCGCTGGCCCTGTCCGGCACCACCCGCCCGTTCAAGCAGCGCGCGACGGCATGGGCCACCAACACCTGGCTGGCACGCCGGCTGCTGGCGCCGCAGATGGTCAAGCAGGTCGCACGCAAGGCGAAGAAGGACCAGTACCCGGCGCCGTACGCGCTGATCAGCACCTGGCAACGCAGTGGCGGCAAGCCGATCCAGGCGCGTCTGGACGCCGAGCGGCGCGCCGTGGTGAAGCTGGCCAGTACACCGACCGCGCGCAACCTGATCCGTATCTTCTTCCTCACCGAGCGACTGAAGGGCCTGGGCGGTGGTGATTCCGGCATCCGTCACGTGCACGTGGTCGGCGCAGGCGTGATGGGCGGCGACATCGCCGCGTGGGCCGCTTACAAGGGCTTCGAGGTGACCCTGCAGGACCGCGAGGAGCGCTTCATCGACCCGGCCATGGAACGCGCGCAGGCGCTGTTCGCCAAGAAGGTGCGCGACGAGAGCAAGCGCCCCGCCGTGGCCGCACGCCTGCGTGCCGACCTGGAAGGCAATGGGGTTGCCGAAGCGGATCTGGTGATCGAGGCGATCATCGAGAACCCGGAAGCCAAGCGTGCGCTGTACCAGACGCTGGAACCGAAGATGAAGCAGGATGCTCTGCTGACCACCAATACCTCGTCGATCCCACTGGTGGAACTGCGCGATCACATCCAGCGCCCGGCGCAGTTCGCCGGCCTGCACTACTTCAATCCGGTAGCGCAGATGCCGCTGGTGGAAATCATCCACCACGATGGCATGGCGCCGGAGACCGAGCGCCGCCTGGCCGCGTTCTGCAAGGCGCTGGGCAAGTTCCCGGTGCCGGTGGCCGGCAGCCCGGGTTTCCTGGTCAACCGCGTGCTGTTCCCGTACATGCTGGAAGCCGCCACCGCCTACGCCGAAGGCATCCCGGGCCCGGTGATCGACAAGGCCGCAGTGAAGTTCGGCATGCCGATGGGCCCGATCGAACTGATCGATACCGTCGGCCTGGACGTGGCCGCCGGTGTCGGCCGCGAACTGGCGCCCTTCCTGGGCCTGCAGATTCCGGCCGCGCTGCAGACGGTGGAACCGGACAAGCGTGGCAAGAAGGATGGCCAAGGCATCTACACCTGGGAAAACGGCAAGCCGAAGAAGCCGGACGTGGTCAGCGACTACCAGGCCCCTGCCGACCTGGAAGACCGCCTGATCCTGCCGCTGTTGAACGAGGCAGTGGCGTGCCTGCACGAAGGCGTGGTGGCCGATGCGGACCTGCTGGATGCCGGCGTGATCTTCGGCACCGGTTTCGCCCCGTTCCGCGGCGGTCCGATCCAGCACATCCGTGCAGTCGGTGCCGATGCGATCGTCGAGCGACTGAAGGCGCTGCAGCAGCGCCACGGCGACCGTTTCGCCCCGCGCCCGGGCTGGGACAACCCCGTCCTGCGCGAACCGGTGGTCTGAGTTCATCGGCCGGGCCTGCGGCCCGGCACCCGCAGAGGCAACGTCAAGTTCCACAGCAGAAGCCAGAGCCAAAGCGGCTCTGGCTTTTCTGTTTGTTGGGCGGGGCGGTGTCGGGTTGCGGGGACGCCGTAAACCCGTCCTTGGGGGCTTGGCCGCGGCATCCATGCCGCGGACACCCCGCAACCCGACACCGCCCCACCCCTGACAGTTTCCCGGTGACGGTGGGTGAACTGCGATGGCTGTAGGTGTCGACCTTGTTCGGCACGGATCATTACGAACTGGTGGGTGTCGACCTTGGTCGACACCAGGAGCGAAGCGACCCGCGTTTGATTTTGATTTTCTTTTTTCTTCTCCGTGGCTGGACGCACACGGAAACTGTCAGAGGTCGGGCGGGTGGGTTGCGCAGGACCGTTGGCGCCATGGATGGCGCCATCGAGCCCCCATGGACGGGTTTACGGCGTGTCCTGCGCAACCCACCCGCCCGGCCAAGCGCGGCTTTTGATCTTGCTTCCGCCTTCAGCGACCACCCCCACAGCCACGAGGGGCTGCGCCGTTGGCTGGAACAACCTGTTACCCATACGGGGAATGCCCCCGTCACAGCTGCATGCGATGCTGACCGCCTGATCCCTGCCAGCGAGAACGCCCGCATGACCACCATCATCGCCCCGCGCGTGCACGACATCGGCGGCCTCGAAGTCCGCCGCGCCGTCCCCACCCTGCAGGCCCGCAGCATCGGCTCATTCGTGTTCGTCGACCAGATGGGCCCGGCACTGATGCACCCCGGTACCGCCATCGACGTGCGCCCGCATCCGCATATCGGCCTGGCCACGGTCACCTATCTGTGGTCGGGCGCCATCGGCCACCGCGACACGCTGGGCTCCGATCAGGTGATTCGCCCCGGTGACGTCAACTGGATGACCGCCGGCCGCGGCATTGCCCATTCCGAACGCACGCCACAATCGGACCGCGACCATGACAACCCGATCCACGGCATGCAGACCTGGGTCGCGTTGCCGAAGTCGCACGAGGAAATCGAGCCGGCGTTCTATCACCATGCCGCTGCCACCCTGCCCGAGCAGCGCCGCAAGGGTGCCTGGCTGCGGGTGATCGCTGGCCGCGCCTATGGCGAGGAATCGCCGGTGAAAGTGTTCGCCGATACGCTCAATGTGGCGATCGATCTGGACCCGGACGCGGAAATCGACATCGACGACGGCCACCGCGAGCGCGCGTTGTACATCCTTGAAGGCGACGCGCAGTTGGATGGCGTGGACATCCCCGCGCAGCACCTGGTCATCCCCGAAGCCGGCGCACGCGGCCGCCTGCGCGCGAAGACACCGGTGAAGGCGATGCTGTTCGGTGGCGAGCCGCTGGATGGCCCGCGCCACCTCTGGTGGAACTTCGTGTCCAGTTCGAAGGAGCGCATCGAGCAGGCCAAGCACGACTGGGAGGCCGGCCGCTTCGGCACCATTCCCGGCGACGACAAGGAGTTCATCCCGCTGCCGCAGTACTGAGCATCGCGTGCTGCACACATCCGAGGGTGTATTCCTGCACCCGGCGTTGACGCTACAGTCACCCGCTGATCATTGAAATGTGACATAAATCACACTTTCGACCGTCAAAGGAGTGCAACACATGAGCATGGGTAAACGCTTGTCCGCCGAGTTCCTCGGCACGTTCTGGCTGGTTCTGGGGGGCTGTGGCAGTGCAGTGCTGGCCGCCAAGTTCGGTGGTGACGGCAATCCGCTGGGTATCGGCTTCCTCGGCGTGGCGCTCGCCTTCGGCCTGACCGTGGTGACCGGCGCCTATGCGTTCGGCCATATCTCCGGTGCGCACTTCAATCCGGCGGTCAGCGTCGGTCTGTGGGCTGGCGGCCGCTTCCCGACCAAGGACCTGGTGCCGTACATCATCGCCCAGGTTGCGGGCGGCCTGCTGGCCGGCTTCATCCTGCTGCAGATCGCCTCCGGCGCCAGTGGCTTCGCCATCGACGGCAGCCAGGCCGGAGCGTTCGCCAGCAATGGCTATGGCGCGCTGTCGCCCGGCGGCTACAGCGTGGCGGCGGCCTTCCTGTGCGAAGTGGTGCTGACGGCGGTGTTCCTGATCGTGATCATGGGTTCCACCCACGGCAAGGCACCGGCCGGGTTCGCCCCGCTGGCGATCGGCCTGTCGCTGACCCTGATCCACCTGATCAGCATCCCGGTCACCAACACCTCGGTGAACCCGGCCCGCTCCACGGCCGTGGCCTTTTTCGCCGGCAGCGGTGCGGTCAGCCAGTTGTGGCTGTTCTGGGTCGCCCCGTTGCTGGGCGGCGCGATCGGCGGCCTGATCTACAAGTGGATCGGCAACGACCGCTGATCCCCGCAGCAACCATTGCGGCCGACCCTCGGCCGCAATGGTTGCGCTTGCAACCGCGAATTGTGCGATTGCTCACGTTCCGTTAAGGTTGAGTTGACCGTCCGTGCACATGCGGGCGGGGTGGCGTCCGGGGATGGGATGCCATGGTCGCCGGCTCTGCTGGCGAAGCCAACCAATTCATCACCTTGGGGGATGCATGAAGTTCGTGCCTGTCATGTTGTCGAGCCTGCTTTTCGCCGCGGCCCAGGCCGCCGCGCAGGCGCCGTCCGAATGTCCTTCGCTGCCGGCCAGCAGCGGTCTGCAGTGGCAGCAGCAGGTGCAGGCCGATTTCCTGGTCTGCCGCGCCAGCACCCCTGATGGCCGCGAAGTGCTGAGCCTGATGCTCAGCGCGCGTGATCCGTCCATTCCGCTGAACCGCTCGCTGCGCCAGGAAAAAGGCAGCTTCGGCGGCGAATCGCTGTACTGGTACCAGCCCGACCTGGGCGGCCAGCAACCGCCGGGGTATGCCGAACGGCGCATCAGCGTGGTCAAGCTCGACAAAGGGCGATACGCGCAGATTTCGCTGTATCCGGACAGCGCGCAGGAGCTGGGGTCACTGCAACAGCTGGCGCAGGGCATGACCCTGACCCCGTCGGCCGTGGCCGCCGGCCGCTGAGGATGACGGGGATGACTGCCTGGCAGCATCCCCGCAGCGCGACCCGATCCGACGGTAGTGCCGGCCGCTGGCCGGCACCCCGATCCGCCTCTACGCGAGGCAGTTGCCGGCCAGCGGCCGGCATTACGTCAGAACCTGCCTTCCTGGAAATCGACGAAGGCCTGCATCAGTTCCTGTCGCGTGTTCATCACGAACGGCCCGTGGCGCATCACCGGTTCGCGCAGCGGACGGCCGGCCACCAGGATCAGGCGCGCGCCTTCATTGCCGGCCGAGACGTGCAACTGCTCGCCGCCGCCCAGCACCGCCAGTTCCTGGCGAGCGACGTCGCGCGCGGCGTCCTGCTCACCCACGGTCACGCCACCTTCGAACACGTACGCAAAGGCGTTGTGCCCTTCCGGCAGCGCATAGGTCCAGGCACGGTCGGGCGCCAGCGTGATGTCAAGGTAGAGCGGGTCGGTGGCCGGTTGCACGATCGGGCCATCGGTACCGTCCACGCTGCCGGCAATCACCTTCACCTCCACGCCCGCTTCCGGGTGCACCACGGGAATCCGCTCAGGCGCGAACTCCTGGTACTTCGGCTCGGTCATCTTCTCCTTCGCCGGCAGGTTCACCCACAGTTGGAAGCCACGCATCTGCCCGCTTTCCTGCTCGGGCATCTCCGAGTGCACCAGGCCGCGGCCAGCGGTCATCCACTGCACGCTGCCCGGGGTCAGCAGGCCTTCGTTGCCATGGTTGTCGCGATGCCGCATGCGTCCGTCGAGCATGTAGGTGACGGTCTCGAAACCGCGGTGCGGATGCTCCGGGAAACCGGCGATGTAGTCCTCGGCGCGGTCGGTGCCGAATTCATCGAGCAGCAGGAACGGATCGAGGTCGGGCAGCGTCGGGCCACCGATGACGCGGGTCAGGCGCACGCCGGCACCGTCGGAGGTGGGCATGCCGCGGATGGTCCGCAGCACGCGGACCGGTTCGGGAAAGCTCATGGCGACTCCTGTTGGATGGATGCCACTGAAGATGGACGCCGCACGGCCACACGCCAATGGACGGCGCCGCAACCGATTGTTCCATCCCTGATGTTCGCTGCACGTCAGCACAACAAGCGTACGACCAAAGTACTACCGCCGATTCGTCCTGTGCCAATTGACCCTGTCGAGGGCACGCGGGACTCTTTGACTGTCTTTCCGGGAGAGAGCACCTCATGAAAGGGTTTTCCAAAATAGGCTGGGCGGCCCTCGCCCTGCTCGGCGCCTTCTGTCTGGGCACCGTGGCCCTGCGCCGCGGCGAACACATCAATGCGCTGTGGATCGTCGTCGCCGCGGTTTCGCTGTACCTGGTGGCCTACCGCTTCTACAGCCTGTTCATCGCCAACAAGGTGATGCAGCTGGATCCGACCCGGGCCACGCCGGCGGTGATCAACAACGATGGCCTGGACTACGTGCCGACCAACAAGCACGTATTGTTCGGCCACCACTTCGCCGCCATCGCCGGCGCCGGCCCGCTGGTCGGCCCGGTCCTGGCCGCGCAGATGGGCTACCTGCCTGGGCTGCTGTGGCTGGTGGTGGGCGTAGTGCTGGCCGGTGCGGTGCAGGACTTCATGGTGCTGTTCCTGTCCAGCCGTCGCAACGGCCGTTCGCTGGGCGACCTGGTAAGAGAAGAGATGGGCCAGGTACCGGGCACCATCGCGCTGTTCGGTGCGTTCCTGATCATGATCATCATCCTGGCGGTGCTGGCGATGGTGGTGGTCAAGGCGCTGGCCGAAAGCCCGTGGGGCATGTTCACGGTGATCGCGACGATGCCTATCGCCATCCTGATGGGCGTGTACATGCGCTATATCCGCCCCGGCAAGATCGGCGAGATCTCGGTGGTCGGCCTGATCCTGCTGCTGGCCGCGATCTGGTACGGCGGCAAGGTCGCCGCCGACCCGGTGTGGGGCCCGGCGTTCACTTTCACCGGCACCCAGATCACTTGGATGCTGATCGGCTACGGCTTCGTCGCATCGGTGCTGCCGGTGTGGCTGTTGCTGGCCCCGCGCGACTACCTGTCGACCTTCCTCAAGATCGGCACGATCATCGCGCTGGCCGTCGGCATCCTGATCGTGATGCCGGAACTGAAGATGCCGGCGCTGACCCAGTTCGCCGCCAGTGGCGACGGCCCGGTGTGGAAGGGCGGCATGTTCCCGTTCCTGTTCATCACCATCGCCTGCGGTGCGGTCTCTGGTTTCCATGCGCTGATTTCCTCCGGCACCACGCCGAAGCTGCTGGCCAATGAGGCGCACATGCGCTACATCGGCTACGGCGGCATGCTGATGGAATCGTTCGTGGCGGTGATGGCGCTGGTCGCGGCCTCGATCATCGATCCGGGCATCTACTTCGCGATGAACAGCCCGGCGGCGGTGATCGGCGCCGATGCTGCGTCGGCGGCGCACTACATCACCAACACCTGGGGCTTCACCATCACGCCCGAACAGCTGACCGCGACCGCGGCGGCAATCGGCGAGCCGACCATCCTGCATCGTGCAGGCGGTGCACCGACCCTGGCGGTCGGCATCGCTCAGATCCTGCACGAAGCGATCCCCAGTGGCAGCGACGCGATGATGGCGTTCTGGTACCACTTCGCGATCCTGTTCGAAGCATTGTTCATCCTGACCGCAGTGGACGCCGGAACCCGTGCCGGACGCTTCATGCTGCAGGACCTGCTGGGCAACTTCGTCCCGGCGCTGAAGAAGACCGAGTCGTGGACCGCCAACATCATCGGTACCGCCGGCTGCGTGGCGCTGTGGGGCTACCTGCTCTACACCGGTGTGGTCGATCCGTTCGGCGGCATCCAGACCCTGTGGCCGCTGTTCGGCATCTCCAACCAGATGCTGGCCGGTATCGCGCTGATGCTGGGCACGGTGGTGCTGTTCAAGATGAAGCGCGACCGCTATGCGTGGGTCACTGCGGTACCGGCGGTGTGGCTGCTGATCTGCACCACCTATGCCGGCTTCATCAAGATCTTCGACAGCAACCCGGCGCAGGGTTTCTTGGCACAGGCACACAAGTTCCAGGCCGCGCTCGCCAGCGACACGATCACCGCACCGGCCAAGTCGGTGGCGCAGATGAAGCAGATCGTGGTCAATGCCTACGTCAACACCGGCCTGACCGCGCTGTTCCTGCTGGTCGTGGGCGCAGTGCTGGTGTATTCGATCAAGACCATTCTCGCGGCACGCCGCAATCCGCAGCGCAGCGACCGCGAGACCCCCTACGTGGCGCTGAAGCCGCATGAAATGGTGGATCTGTGATGAGTACGCAACTGGTTCCCGCCGGCCAGTACCAGGCGCACCGCCGCATCTGGCGGCGCCTGGTGCAGACCGCACGCCTGTGCTGTGGCATTCCTGATTACGACAACTACGTCCGGCATATGCTGGAAAAGCATCCGGACCAGGAGCCGATGGACTACAAGACGTTCTTCCGCGAGCGCCAGGAAGCGCGCTACGGCGGACGCAACGGTGGTCGCTGCTGTTGAGGGTTGAGTGTGGATGCCGGGCTTGCAGCCCGGCGCCCGCAGAGGCAACTGCAACTGCAACGGCGAAAGCGTCGGCTCTGGTTTTCCGTGAATTTGGCGGGGTGGTGTCGGATGGCGGGGACGCCGTAAACCCGTCCTTGGGGGCTTGGCCGCGGCATCCATGCCGCGGACACCCCGCCATCCGACACCACCCCACCTTCGACAGATTTCCGTTGACGGCAAGAAGCATCAGGGGGCAGATCCGCTTCCGCGGGGAAACGGATCTGTCCTTTCTTTGTTCATGGATACCCATGAAGTGCATCCACGCATGACGTGGATCTATCCGGTGGCAGGCAAAAAGAAAGCCGAGCGTGGGCTCGGCTCTGCACGGGGAAAGCGTGTCCACGGCAATTGCCGTGAACACGCAACATGATCGTCAGCTCAGGACTCAGGCGCCGGCCATCCACTTCAGGATCAGGCCAGTGACATAGGCCAGCCCGGTGCCGGTGGCATAGCCCACCGTGCCCAGCAGCACGCCCACCGGAGCCAGCGTCGGATGGAACGCCGCAGCCACCACGGGGGCCGAAGCGGCTGCGCCGATGTTGCCCTGCGAACCGATCGCGAAGAAGAACAGCGGCGCGCGCAGCAGCTTGGCCACCCCCCACAGCACCAGCACGTGCGTGGCCATCCAGATCGCGCCGAGCAGGAACAGCCACGGCCGATCCAGCAGCGACAACAGGTTCATCTGCATGCCGATGCAGGCGATCAGGAAGTACAGGAACACGGTGCCCAACCGCGAAGCGCCTGCGGCTTCCAGCCGGCGCGCACGGGTGAAGCTGAGGCCCAGGCCCATCGCCGTGGACAGCAGGATCACCCACACGAACTGGCTGTCCAGGCTGAACTGGCTGGCCCAGCTGACGTTGGTCTTGAACCAGCCCGACAGCGGTGCGGCGATGGCGTGGGCCAGGCCGACGCCACCCAGTGCCACGCCGACGATCACCATCAGGTCGGTCATGCTGGGAATGCGCGCGTTCTGTGCCTCGTAGGCGCTGATGCGTGCCTTCATCTCGTCGATGGCGCGGGTGTCGGCCCCGTTGCGGGTATCGATCTGCTGCGCGCGGTTGGCCAGGAACAGCAGGATCGCCATCCACAGGCTGGCGCAGGCCACGTCGACCACGGCGAACTGGCCGAAGGTGGTGGCGTCGGTGCCGAACACTTCGCGCATGGCGACCATGTTGGCGCCGCCACCGATCCAGCTGCCGGCCAGCGCGGCCATGCCGGCCCAGGTATCACCGGCCACCGTTTCCGGATGGATCAGCTTCATCAGCTGGAACGAGACGATGGCGCCGAGCATGATGCCGGCGGTACCGGCACAGAACACGAGCAACAGCTTCGGCCCCAGCTTGATGACGCCCTTGAGGTCGATCGACAGGGTCAGCAGTACCAGCGCGGCCGGCAGCAGCACGTCACGCGCGACCGGGTTGTACAGCGAGGTGTTGTGGCCATCGATGACACCGGCGGTGTTGTAGATGGCGGGGATGAAGTAGCACAGCAGCAGTGCCGGCACCCAGGCGAAGATCTTCTTCAACAGCGGGGTCGGACCACTGGCGGCCCAGAAGATCAGGGCCAGGGTGGCGGCAATCAGGCCCAGTCCAACGATATCGTTGCTGATCAGGGCAGTAGCGGGTTCGGTCGGCATGGGATCCTCTGTCGATCGAAGGAGCGGGAAAAAAAAGCGCCGCATAAAGCGGCGCAGGTCGAGATTAACATTGTCTTCACGCCGGGTCATGCCGCAGCGCGGAGCAGGTCGGCCATCCGATCAGGCGGGGCGCGAAGCGCCGAAGTCCAGGGTGACACGCGTCCCGCGCGGTTGGCAGGGCTGCAGCTGCAGCGTCCAGCCCAGGTGCTCGCACAGCCGCGCGATCAGGTCCAGGCCGATGCCACTGCCACGATCGGCACGCTCGCCGCGGGCCATGCGCGCGTGGATCGCCGCGATCTCCTCCGGGCTCATCCCGTGCCCGGGGTCCTGCAGGGTCAGTACCGCCGACGAACTCAGCTGCAGCTCGATATGGCCGCGGCCGCTGTTTTCGATGGCATTGCGCAGCAGGTTGCCGATCGCCGCCTGCACCACCGCCAGCGGCGCGACGATATCCACCGGCGCGGCCTGGATACCGATGCTCAGGTCCTTGTCGCCGAGCAGGTGTCGATGGTCGTCGACGATCTCCGGCAGCAGCTGGTCCAGCGCGATGCGCTCGGCACGCGCGGCCAGGCGCGCAGGATCACGCGCCAGCACCAGCAGCAGCTCGATCAGCTGCTCCACGCTCTGTGCCGTGCGCAGGACCCGCTGCATCTGCTGGCGGGCACGTTCGGGCAGGCCCGGTTGCTCCAGCGCCAGCTCGGCTGCACCGGTCATCACTGCGATCGGCGTGCGCAGTTCGTGGCTGGCGGTACTGATGAAGACCCGCTCACGCTCGACGAACTGCTCGTTGCGGTCCAGGTAGTCGTTCAGCGCATCGGCGATGGTGTGCAGCTCGGAACTGCCGCGCGGGTCGACCTCGATGCGCTGGCCCTGAACGCCCGGCCGCAATGCGCCGATGTGCTGGGCCAGCAGGCTCAACGGGCGCACCATGCGTTCCATACCGAAGGACGCCATCAGCACGGTGACGAAGATCATGATCACCCCGGCCAGCATCACCCAGCGCGTGGCGAACTGCTCCAGGTCATGGAAGTCGGAAATGTCCAGCGCCAGCGCGACACGCCCCATGGACCGGGTCTCGCGCACCATCACCGCCGTCTCCCGGCCTTTGATCATCACTCCGTCGTGAAGGCCGGGATGCAGCGTACGCAGGCTGTCAGGCAGGTTGACTGCATCGAAGCGGTACAGGCTGAGCGTGTCCGAATCCTGCCAGCGATAGTGCGGTTCATGCTCGACGTGCTCGACGATGCTGTCCAGTTCGGAGTTGAGCAGCGCGCGCCAGGCGGCATGTTCGGCGTGTTCGTGCACGTAGTTGCCGACGCTGAACACAGCGATCGACAGCAGGGCCAGGTAGCCCAGCAACCACCACACCACGCGCCGGTACAGCGGGCCCGGCCTACGCGCCTTCATCATCATCCTTGCCTGCATCGGCGGCCGCGGTCACCGCAAGGCGGTAACCAACCCGCGGCAGGGTGTGGATCAGCTTGTCGGCAAACGGACCGTCGACGCTGCGGCGCAGCTCGTAGACATGCGAGCGCAGCAGGTCACCATCCGGTGGCTCGTCGCCCCACAGGGCGAACTCCAGCTGTTGGCGGGTGACCGCACCGGGGCTGGCGCGCATCAGCACCTCCAGCAGCTTGCGGCAGGCCGGGTAGAGGTGGAGCACCTGGCCACCCCGCTGGGCTTCGAGGGTCGCCAGGTCCAGCACCAGGTCGCCCACCTGCAGGCGCTTGCGCGGGTTCCGGCCCTGCGCACGCAGCAGCAGCGCCTCCAGCCGAACTTCCAGCTCGGGCAGGGCGAACGGCTTGGTCAGGTAATCGTCGGCACCCGCGCGGAATCCGGTGATCTTGTCCGGCAGTTCGTCGCGCGCGGTCAGCATGATCACCGGCACTTCCGAAGCGTGCTCGGCGCGCAGGCGACGCAGCACCTCCGGCCCCTCCATGCGCGGCAACATCCAGTCCAGGATCACCGCGTCGTAGGGATGGCTGCCGGCCAGGTGCAGGCCGGTGATGCCGTCCGGCGCCACGTCGAGCACGTGCCCGCGCGACTCGAAGTAGTCGAACAGGTTGGCCACCAGCTGGCGGTTGTCCTCGATCACCAACAGACGCATGCACGAAACATCCACGGAAGTTCGTACCATGGTAGCGCTGCCCATGTCGGAATGCGGTCGTCGCGGCCTCCTCTGACGCTTTTCCAACCCCCGCCACCTCAGAATGGCCGTTTTGCTCCCGGAGCCTGCCGTGCCCGTAGCCCTGCCCCGCCGTTGGCGCCTGCCCCTGTTGTGGCTGTTGATCGTTGCTGCGCTGGCAGCGGGGATCGGCCTTCGGCAGCCGCAGCCACCGGACGAGCCGCGCTTCGTGCTGGCGGCCCGCACCATGGTCGAGAGTGGGCAATGGCTGCTGCCGCACCGGGGCGTGGAGCTGTATGCGGAGAAGCCGCCGGTCTTCATGTGGCTGCAGGCGGCGGCCTATGAGATCGTCGGCAGCTGGCAGTGGTCGTTCCTGCTGCCGTCGCTGCTGGGCGCCCTGCTCAGCCTGTGGTTGGTGTCGGATCTGGCACGCCGACTGTGGTCACCGCGGCATTCCCTGTACGCCCTGGCGGCGCTGTTCTGCACCCTTCAGTTTGGCCTGATGGCCAAGCGCGCGCAGATCGACATGGTGCTGGTCGGCATGACCACGGTGGCCTTGTGGGGCTTGATGCGCCACCTGTGCGAACGCCGCAACCTGGCTGCCTTGTGGCTGGCGGGTTTCGCCGCTGGCCTCGGCACGGTGACCAAAGGCGTGGGTTTCCTACCGCTGCTGATGGTCCTGCCGTGGTTCGGCTGGTGGCTGTACCAGCGTCGCCGCGGGCGCAGCGTGGACGGCCCCCACCCGGCAACACTGCTGTGGCTGATCCCGGCCTTCCTGCTGGGCGTGTCGGTGTGGCTTGCCCCGCTGGGCTGGGCCCTGCTGCACACGCCCAGCGCCGAACTGCAGGCCTACGCGCATGAACTGTTGTTCAAGCAGACCGGTACCCGCTATGCCAACGCCTGGCACCATCGCCAACCGGCCTGGTACTACCTGCAGGTGATCCTGACCCTGTGGCTGCCGGGCAGCCTGCTGCTGCCGCTGCTGTTCAAGCCGTGGTGGCGCCGCATCCGCCGGGGCGACCGCCGGCAGTGGCTGCTGCTGGGCTGGGCGCTGCTGGTGCTGGTGTTCTTCAGTGCCAGCCCGGGCAAGCTCGAGGTCTATGTGCTGCCGATGCTGCCTGCGATGGCACTGGCGGTTGCGCCGTTGTTGCCGGGCCTGCTGCGCCGGCTGTGCGTGCGCCGCTATCTGTTCGGCTACAGCGTGGTGCTGATGCTGGCCACCGGCGTGCTCGGCGTGATGCTGCTGACCGAGCACCCGTGGGCCTTGGCGCAACTGGAACGCCGGGCCATGCCCGATACGCTGCTGCCGGTGCTGGGTGATGGCCTGCTGACCTTCGCCATCGCGCTGGCCACGTTGGTCGTCTGGTTGCGGGTGCGCCGCGCCACGACACTGGTGCTGTTGACGCACGGCATGCTGTGGATGCTCTACGGCCTGGTGCTGATCCCGGCACTGGATCCCTACGCATCGGCATCGGCGCTGATGCGCCGCGTCGGCGCGCGGATCGGTCCGGACGCCGAACTGGCGCTGGTCGCCTGGCGCGAGCAGAACCTGCTGCAGGCTGACCGCCCGGTACGCGAGTTCGGCTTCAAGCGCCCCTGGGCCGAGCAGTGGCACGACGCCGGCCCATGGGTGGGCGAGGCGCCGGACAAGCGCTGGCTGCTGGTGCTGGACGAGGCGATGAGTCCCTGCGTGGATCCGGCCAAGGTGATCGATATCGGTGTTGCCAACAGGAATCGTTGGCAACTGCTTCCCGGTACGGCCTGGGACCCGCAATGCCACGCCGAACGGGCCGGCTCGACCGCCGAAGAAGACTGAACGTTGACTCGTGCCGGGGAAATCATTAACCCGGCGCGAACGAGCGTCCGACCCTTCTCCGACATGCAGGTGACGAGCATGACTGCGGATTCCCGAACCCGCCTTCCCTCAGCATGCCCGTTCGTCCCCTTGATTCGATCGCGCCGCTTGCGACATCGCCACTGGCGTCAAGATTCGCCGTAACTCACTTTTGGCTGCCTGTCGCGATCGGTCTGCCTCTGTTTACGTTGCTGATGGGGTTCGGCGGCGACCAGTGGGTGGCCGATCACCTGTTCCGCCTTGAGGGCAGCCGCTGGGTGCTACAGGACGCCTGGATCACCCGCACGGTGGTGCACAAGGCCGGCAAATGGCTGAGCACGTCAGCGGCCTTGGTCGCGATCCTGCTGTGCTTCCACCACTGGCGTAAAGGACGCGATCACACCCTGCGGTGGGCGCTGCTTTATGTCGTAATTGCCCTGGCGCTGGGCACCGGCGTGATCTCCCTGCTGAAGTCACTGGTGCCGATGGAATGCCCCTGGGACTTGCTGCGCTACGGCGGCCACCAGCCATTTATCGGGCTTTTCACCGCACGCCCCGCTGGCATGGCCGCGCAGGCCTGCTTCCCGGCCGGGCACGCCAGTGCCGGCTACGCCTGGCTGTGCCTTTACTATTTCGCCCTGCTATGGCGCCCGTCGTGGCGCTGGGCCGGGTTGTGGATCGGCCTCGGCGCCGGTTTGGTGTTCGGCATCAGCCAGCAGCTGCGCGGTGCGCATTTCCTTTCGCATGACGTGGCCACTGCATTGATCTGCTGGCTGCTTTCGCTCGGCCTCTATCTGATCGTCAAGCGCGTCCTGACACACCGTCAACTGAACCATGCCAACCGCCAAGAGGCAAACGCATGAGCGCATCGGTCCATCGCACCACCCGCCTCCCCGCTCTCGCAGGTCTCCGCAACTGGCGGCCGCAGCTGTCCACCGAAGCGCTGATCG
The DNA here is from genome assembly GCF_059369535.1 of Stenotrophomonas sp. YJH_SMC_122. Taxonomy (NCBI): domain Bacteria; kingdom Pseudomonadati; phylum Pseudomonadota; class Gammaproteobacteria; order Lysobacterales; family Lysobacteraceae; genus Stenotrophomonas; species Stenotrophomonas sp. YJH_SMC_122. The sequence continues at coordinate 52,575 of NZ_JCAFST010000018.1, forward strand.
CACTGACCAGCCTGTTCTTCGCGGTAGCCGGCAATGGCCTGTTCTGGCACAGCGCGATGGCCAGCCATCCAGGCAGCCTGCGCTACGCGCTTTCGCTGCTGCTGTTGCTGCTGGGTGCTCACGGCGTGCTGCTGGGCATCCTGGTCTGGCGCTGGAACGCCAAGGTAGTGATCAGCCTGTTGCTGCTGGTGACCGCATTCGCCGCGCACTACATGAGCCGCTACCACATCTACCTGGATGCGGACATGCTGCGCAACGTGCTGGCGACGGACCCCAAGGAAAGCCGCGAGCTGATGACCGTGTCGCTGCTGTGGCCGGTACTGTTGCTGGCCGTGTTGCCGATGGCGGTGTTGTGGCGCGTGCAGCTGCGTCGCCGCAGCTGGGGCCGCAGCCTGCTGTGGCGGCTGGGCTTCCTGGCGGTGGCGGCAGTGACCGCCGTCGGCGGCGCGTTGATCTCGTTCCAGGATGTTTCAGCACTGATGCGCAACCAGCGCGAGGTGCGTTACCTCGCCACCCCGGCCAACGTGCTGCTGGGCATGCCGCGTGCGCTGCGTGGCGACAACCCGGTGCAGCGCGCACCGAAGCTGCCGATCGGCACCGACGCCAAGGCCACTCCGCGAGCGCCGGCCAGCAAGCCGCGCCTGCTGGTGATCGTCATGGGCGAGACCGTGCGTGCGCAGAACTGGGGCCTCAACGGTGGCCGCAACACCACCCCGGAACTGGCGCAGGCCAGCGTGATCAATTTCCCGGACATGCATTCGTGCGGCACCAGCACCGAGGTTTCGCTGCCGTGCCTGTTCTCGCCATGGGGCCGCCACGACTACGACGAGAAGAGAATCCGCGCCCACCAGTCGCTGCTGCACGTATTGAACCGCGCCGGCATCGCGCCGTTGTGGCGTGACAACCAGTCCGGCTGCAAGGGCGTGTGCGAGGGCCTGGACTTCCAGTCATTGTCCGACGCCACTACACCGGGCCTGTGCGCCGATGGCCGCTGCATGGACGAGATCCTGCTGCAGGACCTGGCCACCCAGGTGCGGGCCAGGCCCGGCGACCGGGTGGTGGTGCTGCACCAGCTGGGCAACCACGGCCCGGCCTATTTCGAGCGCTATCCGCCCGCGTTCCGCCGCTTCACCCCGACCTGCGACACCCGTGACATCGGCCGCTGCTCGCGCGAAGAGATCACCAACAGTTACGACAACGCCGTGCTGTACACCGATCACTTCCTGACCAAGACCATCGGCACGCTGCAGGGCATGCAGGACTACGACACGGCGATGATCTACCTGTCCGACCATGGTGAATCGCTGGGCGAGAAGGGCCTGTTCCTGCATGGCGTGCCGTATGCGATCGCACCGGCCGAGCAGACCCGGGTGCCGATGACGATGTGGTTCTCGCCCGGCTTTGCCAGCAGCCGTGGGCTGGACCTGCAGTGCGTGCGCAAGCGTTCAGCGGCGTATACCGACCACGACAACCTGTTCCCGTCGGTGCTGGGCCTGATGCAGGTGAGGACCTCGCTGTACGAGCGCGATCGCGACGTGTTCGCCAACTGCGAGAGTTGAGGGTTGTTCGGCAGGGCTTGCAGCCCTGCACCTGCAGGGGCAACGGCAACGGCCGAAGCAACAGCAGAAGCGGGTTTCCTGAGGGGTGGCGGGGTGGATCCGGTTGCGGGGGACGCTGCAAGTACGTCCATGTAAGCTCGGTCGCCGCATCCATGCGGCTCACGCCCCCGCAACCGGACCCACCCCGCCTTCGACAGTTTTCCGCGATCTGTTGGAACGATCTTGGGGTCAGATCCGTTTTCCGGAGGAAAACGGATCTGACCCCATTTTGATTGTCGATATCTGACAGATGTGTCGACCAACGTCGACACCTACCGACAGCACACGGAATCTGTCAGAGGTGGGGCGGTGTCGGAGTGCGGGGTGTCAGCTGCATGGATGCGGCTGCCAAGCCTACACGGACGTACTTGCGGCGTCCCCGCACTCCGACACCGCCCCGCCAAACCACGGATAGTCCGCTGTTGCTGTTGCTTCTGCCTTTGCCCTTGCCTGAAGGCCTCTGCGGGTGCCGGGCGCCGCCCGGCCGACTTCCGCCACTTGCGGTGGCGGCGACTGCCCACTAGCCTTCGGCCGTCGTTCACCACCCAAGGACCGCCCGTGAAACACCGTCATCTCCTGCTGGCCTCGGCAATCGCCGCCGCCACGCTGGCCCTGGCCGCCTGCAAGAAGGAAGCTGCCCCAGGCACCGATACCGCCAGCAGCAGCGCTCCGGCCGGTGAAACCGCCGACCAGTTCGTGGCCCGCATCAATGCCGAATTCAAGGCCGCCTACCCGGAGATGACCTCGGCGCAGTGGCTGTCCTCCACCTACATCAACGGTGATTCGGAACGCATCGCGGCCAAGGCCAACGAGCGTTCGCTGACCCAGCTCAACAGCTGGATCGAACAGGCCGCCAAGTTCGACGGCAAGCCGATGAGCGAGGACAGCAAGCGCGCGATCCACCTGCTGAAGCTGATGTCGTCGATGCCTGCACCACGCGACCCGGCCAAGCTGGCCGAGCTGACCCAGATCGCCACCCGCATGGAAGGCAGCTACGGTGCCGGCAAGTACTGCACCGACGCCAACGATCCGAACTCCTGCCGCCAGCTGGGCGAGCTGGAGCAGGTGCTGGCGCGCAGCCGTGACTACGACAAGCAGCTCGACGCCTGGCAGGGCTGGCACAGCACCACCAAGAGCATGCGCGGCGACTACCAGAAGTTCGTCGGCCTGGTGAACGAAGGTGCCAAGGGCATGGGCTTCACCGATGCCGGCCAGATGTGGCGCAGCGGTTATGACATGCCGCCCGAACAGATCGGCCCGGAGACCGACCGCCTCTGGGAACAGGTCAAGCCGATGTACGAGCAGCTGCACTGCTACGCACGCGGCAAGCTGGACAAGACCTACGGCAAGGACAAGGCCGAAGTGGGCAACGGCCTGATCGCCGCGCACCTGCTGGGCAACATGTGGCAGCAGGACTGGTCGAACCTGTGGGATCAGCTGGAACCGTACCCGGGTGCCGGCAGCCTGGACATCACCGCTGCGCTGGAAAAACAGTACCAGACCAACCTGAGCGCGGCGCTGGCCAAGGCCGGCAAGGACGCCAACGTGGCGGCCCAGTACAAGGCGCAGCGCGAGGCCGAACTGCGTACCGCCAAGCAGATGACCGAACGCGCGCAGGACTTCTATGTGTCGCTGGGCATGCCGTCGCTGCCGCAGTCTTACTGGGAACGCACCCAGTTCATCAAGCCCGACGACCGCGATGTGGTCTGCCACGCCAGCGCCTGGGACATGAACATGGAAGGCGATGTGCGCACCAAGATGTGCATCAAGCCGAACGAAGAGAACTTCACCACCATCTACCACGAGCTGGGCCACATCTATTACGACCTGGCCTACAACCCGCTGCCGCCGCTGTTCCAGGGCGGTGCCAACGATGGCTTCCATGAAGCGATCGGCGACACCATCGTGCTGGCGATGACGCCCAAGTACCTCAGTTCGATCGGCCTGGTCGATGCACCGACCGAAAGCCGCGAAGCGGTCATCAACAACCAGATGCGCATGGCGCTGTCGGGCGTGTCGTTCCTGCCGTTCGGTCTGATGATCGACCGCTGGCGCTGGGGCGTGTTCGACGGTTCGATCACCGCCGACAACTACAACAAGGCGTGGTGGGACCTGAAGGCCAAGTACCAGGGCGTGGCTCCGGCCAGTACCCGTGGCGAAGAGTTCTTCGATCCGGGCGCGAAGTACCACGTGCCGGGCAACACCCCGTACACCCGCTACTTCCTGGCGCGCATCCTGCAGTTCCAGTTCTACAAGGGCCTGTGCGATGCGGCCGGCTACAAGGGCCCGCTGCATGAGTGCACCTTCTACGGCAACAAGGAAGCCGGCCAGAAGTACTGGGCAATGCTGAGCAAGGGTGCCAGCCAGCCGTGGCAGGCCACGCTGAAGGAGCTGACCGGCACCGACAAGCTCGATGCCGGCCCGATGATCGAGTACTTCACTCCGGTCAACGAGTGGCTGAAGCAGCAGAACGAAGGCCAGATGTGTGGCTGGCAGGCCAACGCCGCCCCGGCGGCAAAATGAAAATAGGGGCGGGTCCGCAAGGATTCGCCCCTTCCTGGTAGTGCCGGCCGCTGGCCGGCAATACGCGATGAAGACCCCGCAGGCAGCCGGCCAGCGACCGGCTCTACCGGAACAGCAATCAAGCAAGGCCAGATGTGTGGCTGGCAGGCCAACGCCGCCCCGGCGGCGAAATGAAAAAAGGGGCGGGTCCGCAAGGATCCGCCCCTTTCTGGTAGTGCCGGCCGCTGGCCGGCAACTACGCGATGAAGACCCCGCAGGCAGCCGGCCAGCGGCCGGCTCTACCGGAACAGCAATCAAGCAAAGGCCAGATGTGTGGCTGGCAGGCCAACGCCGCCCCGGCGGCGAAATA
>NZ_JCAFST010000019.1:0-55632 GCF_059369535.1 Stenotrophomonas sp. YJH_SMC_122
ATCGTCGAGATCCAGGCTTACACGGCGGCCCACGCCGGCTCTCGACACCTACGCTGCCAGATTCCGATCAGATAAGGCTTGGCAGCCGCATCCATGCGGCTGACACCCCGCACTCCGACACCGCCCCGCCTCTGACAGATTTCCGCGATCGGGTAGATCCCGCCGTGCGTGGATAGATCTCCATCGGAATCGAAAATTTCGATATCGGAACGATTTGAGCCGAGCATGGCTCGGCCCTACAGAAAGCAATGCCCGACAGATCGCGGAAATCTGTCGAAGGCGGGGTGGGTCCGGTGGCGGGAGTGTCCGCGGCATGGATGCCGCGGCCAAGCCCCCAGGGACGGGTTTACGGGGTCTCCCGCAACCGGACCCACCCCGCCTACCCACGGATAGCCAGCTTTTGCCGTTGCTTCGGCTGTTGCTGGTGCTGTTGCTCCAGCTCGTAGCGGGTGCAGGGCGCAGCCCTGCCGAAAATCCCACCCTCAGCCGTCGCCCTGGATGCCGCCGGGTGCCTGTGCCGGATCGCGCCAGCGGCGCACCGTGCGCTGGAAGAACAGGTTGTTCGGCAGCTGCAGCACCGTGCCCTCGTGGCCGTCGCCGGTTTCCTGCAGCGTGGTGTAGATCAGGTTCACGTCGATCACCCGCCCCTTCAGGCCCGGCTTCTCGCCGTTCTCCAGCACTTCGATGTAGTCATGCAGGCGGAACGGGCGAGTGGTGAAGATCAGCAGCGTGCAGAAGATGTTGGAGAGCACGCTCCAGGCCGCGAAGAAGGCCACTGCGCCCACGGCCGCGAAGCCGGTGAACGCGGTCCACAGCACTGAAGGCTTCGCGCCGAGCAGGCTGAGGATATACAGCAGGGCGCTGAAATAGACCACGAAACTGGTGATCCGGCGCGCGCCCATCACCATTTCAGGTGGCAGCGTGTAGTGCTCGGCAAAGCGCCGGATCAGGCGACGGGCGAGTACCCGCAGCAGCCAGGCGACCAGCAGCACCAGCACGACCTGCAGGGCCACGCCCGCGTAGTTCAGCCATGGGTGGCTCCAGGCCGGCAGGTGATCCTTCAGCGACAACATCATGGGGGCGAAAACAGGTGGCGGGAACGGCCTCGATGTTACCCGGCGCGTGCCGGGGTTTCGACCATCGGTGACCACGCCAGGCAGACCAGCTCCTGTCGATGCTGCTGCAGGCAGGCGCGGCCGTTGTCGGGGCACAACCGCAAGGACAGGCCCGATGCCTGCAGCACGACGCAGGCGACGATTACCAGCAGGGCGGCGCAGGATGGGCTGGACATGGCGGAACTCCCTGGAGGTGTTTTCTCGAATGACCTTCCATGGATGCAGCCATCGTCGAAAAGGTTGCATGGCCTTGATCGGCGATCGGCTCTAAACCTTTTTCCGGGTCGCCGCATCCAAGCGATATGCTCGACACCACCATGCCAGCGCCGCCTGCCGCCCACGCCCCTGTCGACGAACCCGCCCTGGTGCGGGCGGCCGCCGCCGGTGACACGGCGGCCTACGAACTGCTGTACCGGCGCCATGCGCCGCGCGTGTTCGCCGTACTGTGGCGCCTGTGCGGGGGCCAGCAGGCGCGTGCCGAGGATGCCCTGCAGGAAGCCTTCCTGCAGGCATGGAAGGCGCTGCCGGGGTTCCGGTTCGAAAGCAGCCTGTCGACCTGGTTGCATCGGTTGGGCGTCAACGCCGCACTGATGGAACTGCGCGGGCGCGCCGCCGGGCAGGACCACGACAGTCTGGAGGAGGTCGACGGCGGCCTGCAGGAGCTGGCGGTGCACGACCGTTGTGCCGGTACCGAGCGCGATCTGGAGCGCGCACTCGCGACGCTGCCTCCGAGGGCGCGTGCGGTACTGGTACTGCACGACATCGAAGGCTGGAAACACCAGGAAATCGCCGAGCAGCTGCAGATGGCCGTCGGCAGTTCAAAGGCACAGCTGCATCGTGCGCGCGGCCTGCTGCGCGCACGGCTGGGAGACATGACATGAGTACACACGAACACGATTCCGACCACGATCTGCTGGCCCGGCTGCGCGCGCTGCCGAACGAGCGCGATGTACCCGCCGATGGCTGGGCACGCCTGTCCGCCCGGTTGCCACCGCGTGGACCGCGGGAAGCGCCCGCGCCAACGGACAACGTGGTGGCGCTGCCAGCGCGTTCGCGTCGGCGCGGGTGGTTGCCGGTGGGTGCGGCGTTGGCGGCCGGCCTGGCGCTGTACGCGGTGGCGCCATGGCGCCACGTGCAGCCGGATGCGCCGGTGCCGTCCACCCTGCAGTTGCAGGCTGCGGCGATGACCGAGCAGTACCGGCAGGCGGTGGCCTCGCTACCCGCAGGCCGGGCACCGGAATGGCAGCCGGCATTGCACGAACTCGATGAAAGCGCGGCACAGATCCAGGCCGCGCTGGCGCAGGATCCACGTGCGCCTCACCTGCTTGGCCAGCTCAAGCGCACCTATGCGCTGCGGCTGGAACTGACCCGGCAGGCGGCCTATGCCGCCGAGTCCGGCCTGACGACCTGAGGAGACCCCCCATGACACGAACCCTGATGACCTGCTGCGCCGCGCTGTTGCTGCTGCCCGCAGTGGCCCTGGCTGACACCCGGATCGACGAACGCCACAACCTGGCCGCCGGCGGCCGCATCGAACTGAGCAACGTGGCCGGCAAGGTGACCGTGCGTGGCTGGGACCGCAACGACGTGCAGCTCACCGGTACGCTCAGTGATGGCCTGCAGCTGCGCCAGGAAAAGAGTGCCAACCGCGTCCGCTGGGAGATCGAGTATCCGCGACGAAGCAACAACGGCGGCGCAACGCTGGTGCTGAACGTGCCGCGCTCGGTGGAACTGCTGCTGAGCACGGTCAGTGCCAGCCAGGACATCAGTGGCATCGACGTGCGCCGCCTGCAGGCCGACACCGTCAGCGGCAGCCTCAGCGCCTCCGGTCGCAGCGGTGACAGCAGGCTCAATACGGTCAGTGGCAGCGTCAGCGCACGCCTGCAGACGCCGAAGCTGGATGTGAACACCGTCAGTGGCCGCATCGAGGCCGGCGGCGGCGTGTCCGGTGATATCGGTGCGCAGACGGTGTCCGGACGGGTCGAGGTCGACGCCGGGCGCGTGCAGCGACTGGCGGTGGAAACCGTATCGGGCAGCATTGACCTGTCGGCGGCCGGGCTGGCCCCGGGTGGCCGTATCAATGTCGAATCGGTGAGTGCGTCGGTCAATCTGCGCCTGCCGCGCGCCGTCTCCGCGCAGCTGTCGGTGAACAGCTTCAGCGGGTCGATCAACAGCGATGCTGGCCAGGTGGAGCGGCCGCGCTACGGCCCCGGCAGCCATCTTGATACGCGGCTGGGCAGCGGCGACGGTGATATCCGCATCCAGTCGCATTCGGGCAGTGTTCGGGTAAGCCTGGATCGCTGAGCGCGATCCGGCAGGCCGCGGCGGCAGCGCCGCCGCGGTCGGTACTGGGTCAGCTGGCCTTCTTCAGCGCCCAGGTGGTGCCGAGGACTTCGATCTTGCCACCGGCCTTGCGGAACGCTGCCAGGTCCGAAGCGATCGAATCGCTGCTGACCACGGTGCTGGCGGCCGCGCCCTTGCGTTCGCTGCGGATGCTGTTGCTGGCCTTCGCGGGGGTCTTTGCCTTGCGGGGCATGGTTGCTCCTGTCAGGTGGAAGGGGAGGAAAGCGCCCAGGCATCGGCCTGGCGCAGGTAGTCCTGCCGCTCACGGCGGCAGTCACTGCCGCCCATCGAGAACTGGCGGCAGATCGCCGGACGCTGCGAATAGATCGTGCAGCGCAGGTGATAGGGATCGATCGCCGCACACCAGCCTTCCTCGTTGCGCGCCATCACGGCACGGCCGTGGGTGTCGCGTGACAGGAACTGGCCGGGCACGTGGTCGCCAGGCTGCAGCAACACGGGCAACCGGCAACAGACCGCGTCACAACGGCGGCAGTCGATGGGTGCAGGTGCTGCGTCAGGTTGTAAGGCCACAGGGGCCTGGCGGGTGCCCAAAGCGGGTCTCGATGGCGGCTCCGGTGGTACGCGGACCATGAACGAGCCAGGAAGGCATGGCCGCTAGGCCCGCAGGGCGGGCCAGGCTGCACCGTGGACACACACCGGCGTGGCCGGTGGAAGGTGCAGCAGGGTTCTAGCCGACCAAGAGTAACTTGGATCGCGTAACGTTTTGTTAATCCTGGCTGGCTGCCGCCAGCGCAAGGCCCTGGACCACGCCCAGCGAGGGCTCGCCGTGGACCATGCGGGCGCCCGGGAAGGCCTCCGCAACGGCCTGGCGCAGATACCCGGCGCGGGACATGCCGCCGGTCAGGAACACCGCGTCCGGGTCGCCGCCGATGTCGCTGCGGACCTGGGCCAGCAGTTCCCGGATCTGCTCCAGATAACCATGGGCGGCGGCGGCCAGGCCGTCGGCGCTGCTGTCGGCATGCAGGTCGCGGGCGATGTAGTCCAGCGTGCTGCGATGTTCGCTGGCGGCGCTGAGGGCGATCTTGGCGCGCTCGACGTCGCGGTACAGGCGGGCGGTGTTGCCGGTGTCCTGCAGGGCCTGCAGGCGCGCGCCCCACGGATTGTCGACATGGTCATACTTGTGCTGGCGGAAGTCGCGCTGGCGGGTCATGTCCTGCACGGTGGCCGCTTCCACGTAGTGGTGGGCGGGCACGCGGGTGATGCCGCGGCCGAACAGCGGCATGTAGCTGGACAGGCTCAGCGCCAGGTCGATGTCGGTACCGCCGCGGGCGATACCCCAGGCGCGGTGGATGCGCGGGGCGTCGTCGCCGCCGACTTCGGCATGGGCGATGTCGGTGGTGCCGCCGCCGATATCGACGATCACCGCCTGGTGCCGTTCGCGGCTTTCCGCGTGATAGTGCATGGCCGCCGCGGCTGGTTCCTCGAGGAAATCGATCTGGTCGAAACCGGCCTGGCTGGCGGCTTCGCGCAGGATGTCCAGCGCCTGGTCATTGCCGGCCGCACCGATCGAGCTGCGGAACTGCACCGGACGCCCGAGCAGGGCCGCTCGCAGCGGCTGGCCGAGCTGGGCGCTGGCGGTCAGGCGGATGTGTTCGAGGATGTGCGCGGCGATGCCGGTGATGGTCTGCTTGGCGCGTGGGTGCAGGTTGTAGCCGAGCATCGATTTCGGGCTCTGCACCAGGTTGCCTTCGTGTTCCTCGAAATAGGCTTCCAGCGCTTCGTCACCGTAGACCGCATTCTGCAGCAGGTCGCTGGCACTGCGTTCCTTGCCGGCACGGGCTTCCATCCATTCCCTGCGCAGCGCGCGCAGGGCTTCGCGGCGCAGCGCCTGCGGCGTGCGTTCCTGGCCGGCGGCGCGGGCCGCACGCGCAGCGCTGTCGATCATCTGCTGCAGCTGGTGCTCCTGGCCGTCATCGAGCTGGAAGTCATCCGGGTCGGGCACCACGCCGGGGAAGTACACGCTGGTGCGGAACTGCTCGGCGTCGCCGAAGCGGATCGGCAGCAGTTTCCCTTCATGCACGATGGCGGCGGCGGAGTTGCTGGTACCGAAGTCGATGCCGAGGCGCATGGGGAGTTCCGGGGGCGATCAGGGGCCGCGCACTCTGCTGCAGTTCGCCGCCGACTGCAAGGTCCCGCGGTTTCCTGTTCCAGGCCGGGTCAAGGAGGTCGCAGCGTACTGCCCGGAAAAGGCCGGGGAGCCGGGCGGTTACAATGGCGGCTGTTGATTCACTTTGAGGTACTTGCTGATGTCTTCTGCCCCCGCCTGCCCGCAGTGCACCCTGGAAAACACCTATGCCGATGGCGCGCTGTGGATCTGCGCCGACTGCGGCTTCGAATGGACCGCCGAGGAAAGTGCCGGTTCGACCCTGGTCGTGCGTGACAGCAACGGCAATACCCTGCAGGCCGGTGACACCGTCACCGTGATCAAGGACCTGAAGGTGAAGGGCTCCTCGATCCCGCTCAAGCAGGGCACCGTGATCCGCAACATCCGCCTGGTCGAGGACGATGCCGAGCACATCGAAGGCAATTCGGACAAGATCAAGGGTCTGGTCCTGAAGACCTGCTTCCTCAAGAAGGCCTGACCGGCCTTCAGCGCCTGGCCTGCTGCCGTGCGCGCCAGCGGGCCAGGCTGTCCAGCTTGGCCTGGTAGCGCGCCTGCTGCGGCGCCCCGCCCAGTTCCTGTGCACGCAGCAGCTCACGATCGGCGCGCCTGAGCTGGCCGGCCAGGAAATAGGCCCGCGCCAGCCCGAAGTGGAACTGGTGCGCGGTGTCGTACAGGCGCACGGCCTGCCGGTAATAGCGGATCGCCTGCTGCAGTTGCCCGGCGCGTTCGGCCTCGGCACCGAGCATGTACTGCGCGAACGGGTCTTCGCGCTGCACCGATTGCAACCGCTGCTCCAGCGCCCGGGCCTGCGCAATCATGCCGAGCTTGCGGTAGAGGGCGCTGGCGTTGGTCAGTGCAGCATCCTGGCGGCCGTCCAGTCGCAACGCCGTTTCCAGTGCCCGTCGCGCGGCGGCGGTGTCGCCCGTGCGGTTTTCCAGCACACCCAGGTTGTTCCAGGTGGCAGCGAAGCTGCCGTCCTGCGCCAGCGCGGTATCGAAGAAGGTACGTGCGCCCGCCAGGTCGCCGCTGGCCATGCGTTCGGCACCGCGATTGTTGTAGAAGTGCGCCAACGCCCGCGCCTGGCTGATCGGCAGCGGCCCGCGGCGGTCGTACAGCACATTGCGATCCAGATCGACGGTGGCGAAGCGGCCGGCGAAGCCGACCCCGGCATTGACGTGGCCTACGCTGTAGACCAGGCCCTGGGCCTGGTCCTGGTACCACGACACCACCTGGCCGACCTCCTGCACGCGCGCCTGGATGCCGGCTTCGCGTGCCAGCGCGACGAACATCAGGGTAAAGGCCAGGCAGTTGGCGCGTCGCTGCTGCCAGATCTCGCTGACGGTGAGGGTCGCGTCGGCGTCGTACTGCAGGTCCATGCCATGGCGGTCGAAGATCATCTCCACCAGCGCCTGCAGGCGCTGCTCGCGCGAATAGCTGCGACGGGTCACCTGGGTGTGCAGCATATCGAGCATGGCCGGTGGAATCGCGAACACCTGCTGCGGCGTCGGAATCGTCGGCGCGGCGGTGCTGGCAGTGAGCGCAGGGGCTTCGTTCGCGTCAGGGTTGAGTGCGATCGCGGAGGGTGCCGCCAATGCGGCCAGCGCGAGCAGAACGGATCGGGCGGCAGGACGGTACATGACGGCTCCCGGCAGCGGCGGGCGCTCCCGCCTGAGGCGAGTGTAGACCTGTGCGCGCACACCTGCAGTGACCGCTGGTCGGTCCGCGCGTTCATCCACAGCCGGTGTGGACCAGCGCTCGACAAAGCTGTGGACAACCGCGTTGGGACCCCGTGCGAAGGGCGTTGTGAGGGTGTGGTGAAAAAATAGCCAGCTTGCCCGCCACCGGCGCAAGCGGGATGATCCGGTCATGGACTTCTCCCCGCTGACGCTCGCTCCGGCGCAGTGGCAGGCGCTGCAGGACAGCTATGCGACGCCACCACGTGCCTACCATCACTTCGGCCACGTGCGTGCGGTGCTGCAGCACTGCCAGGAGGTTGCCGACGGTCCAGGCTGGCAGCAGCCGGCCGAGGTCTACCTGGCCGCGCTCTACCACGATGCGATCTATGTGGCGGGGCGAAAGGACAACGAGGCGCGTTCGGCGCAGCTGGCCCTGCAAGCGATCGCACAGGCGCCGGAACTTGCCACGGTCGACGCGGCCCGGGTCGAGCAGCTGATCCTGCTGACTGCCCGCCATGGCGAGCTCGGCCCGGATGATGTCGATGCCGAGGCCGCGTTGTTCCTGGACTGCGACATGGCGATCCTGGCCGCGCCGGAACCGGTGTTCAGCGCCTATGATCGCGGCGTGGCCGAAGAGTACAAGGGCGTGGTGCCAGGCTTCCTGTATCGCGCCGGCCGCCGCCGTTTCCTGCAGGGCCTGCTGCGTGCACCGCGCATCTTCCTCAGCGCGTTCTTCCACCAGCGTCTCGACGCGGCCGCCCGCGACAACCTGCGCCGGCAGCTGGGCCGCTGAACCAGCCCGGTACACTGGGGCCTGTTTCCACCGATTGCCGCGTCCAACCGTGTCCGTCCCTGATCCCGATCCCCGCCCGTTGCCGCCGGAAGAGCCCGGTCCGAACGAATGCTGCGGCAGCGGTTGCCCGCTGTGTGTGCTGGACCTGTATGCCGACGAGCTGCAGCGCTATCGCAAGGCGTTGGCAGAATGGCTGGCGCGGCACCCGGAGGCGTCCACATGAGGCGCGCGCGCCCAGCGGCACTGCTGGCGCTGGCGGCGCTGCTGCTGTTCTTGGCCACCGCGCTGTGGACCCAGTTCGCACGCACCGATCTGGACTGGGTGCGGGCCACGCTCAGCCTCTACCTGCACGGGCCGTGGGGGCTGGCTTTGCGCGCGGCTTACTGCCTGCTGGCATTGGCGATCGCCCTGCTCGGCATCAGCCTCTACCGGAGCAGCATCGGCCCGCGGCGCAGCGCGGCGGCGCCGCTGCTGTTCACGGCCTCGGCACTGGGCCTGGCCACGGTCGCCATCGGTGACAGCTGGCTGCCGGAAGCGACGCCGCTGCTGGCACCGTTCATCCATGGGCTGGCAGCCAACACCGCGTTCCTGTGCGCCAGCGTCGGCATGCTGCTGCAGGCCTGGTACCTGCGCCGTGAACCGGGCTGGCAGTCCGCCGCGGGCCTGCTCTGGGGCTGGGCCTGGCTGGCGTTCGTACTGTTGTGGCTGCATGTGCTGTGGCGTGGCGGGCCGCCGCGCGGGTTGGGGCAGAAGGTCGTGATCGTGGTGATCGTAGGCTGGCTGCTGTACCTGGCGCTGGCACTGTACCGGCGCAGTCGGCGTACCACGGCCGACTGAATCGCCAACGGCCTGCACCGGTACGTGCCGTGCACGCGGTGGCGGCGTATCGTGTGCGCATTCCATCGGGGATGCGATATGAAGCGTGCAGGGCTGGGCAGGGCAATGGGTGTGGTTCTGGCGCTGGCGGCGCTGCCGGCAATGGCGGCGGCCAACGTGCAGCAGTTCAGCCACGGGCGGTTCGAGCAGATTCCGGTGCACATGCCGGCCGGCACGCCGCAGCGGGTGGTGATCTGGTTCCACGAACCCACCCCGGGTGGTGACACCAGCCGCCTGCCGATCGAAGCCCTGCGTGCCGACGGCGCCATGGTTGCCGCTGTGGACATCGCGCACCTGCGCGGGGTGCTCAAGCGCGAGGGTAATCCGACCTGCTCGTTCGGCTCCGGTGACGTCGAGAACTTCTCGCGCTGGCTGCAGGCGTCCCTGCATCTGCCCGGTTACCACCTGCCGCTGGTCGGCGGTGACGGCGAGGGTGCCGAGATGGCCTATTCGCTCGCGGCGCAGGCCGACACCCAGGTGTTTGCCGGCCTGCTGACCACCGGCTTCTGCCCGGATCACAACCATGAGCGCATGGTCTGCGGCGATGGTGTGAAGCACGACAAACTGCAGCCCGCCGAACTGAATTTCCCGTGGTTGAGTGCTGCTGGCGATCACGGCTGCAAGGTGGGCGAGGCCAGCCGGTTCGTCCAGCAGGTCGCCTTGGCACGCGAATTCAAGCGAACCGCGCGCGGTGATGCCTCACCCGGTCTGGTGGCCGCAGCGCGGTTGATCGGCGCGCAGGCCGGGGTCAGTCTGGCACCGCCGCCGGCCGCGCTGAAGGGCCTGCCGGTGGTGGAAGTACCGGCGACCGGCAGCGGCGATACGCTGGCGGTATTCGTTTCCGGCGATGGTGGCTGGGCCGGCCTGGACAAGGACGTGGCGTCGTCGCTCAACGAGCACGGCGTGGCCGTGGTCGGCATCGACTCGTTGCGCTACTTCTGGAGCGAGCGCACGCCGAAGGGCTTCGCCGCTGACCTGCAGAAGATCATCGACCACTACCGCCAGCAGTGGCACCGCGACAAGGTGATGCTGATCGGCTTCTCGCAGGGCGCCGACGTGCTGCCGGCCACCATCAACCAGCTCGATGCCGATACCCGCGCAGCGCTGGATCGTATTGTGCTGCTGTCGGTAGGCAGGAAGGCCGACTTTGAATTCCACGTCAGCAACTGGCTGGGCGGTGGCGGCGATGGCCTGCCGATCGCACCGGAAGTGGCCAGGCTGCCGGCGGAAAAAACCCTGTGCGTATATGGCGACAAGGATGAGGACGCACTGTGCCCGGACCTGCCGGCCAATGACGGCGTGAAGCGGGTGAAGCTGCCGGGCGACCACCATTTCGGCGGTGACTATGATCGGCTGGCCGAGGTGATCCTCAAGGGCGGGGCGTGAAGCGGAGAGCGTGCGAACCAACGGTTCGCACCCACCAGAACGAGCCGCGGTAACGCCGGGCCACGCCCGTCAGCGTGTTGGCGCTGGCGTGTCGACCGAGGTCGACACCTGCCGGGTGGTGCGGGGCGTCAGTTGCGCCGCGGGTCCAGAGAGATCAGGCGCGTGGCGTCCAGCAGCGCCGCCGGCAGGTGCATGCCGCCGGGCGCGGCGAGATAGCGCGGCCGCCACTGCGGATCGAACTTCGACTTGAAGCGGCGCAGGCCACTGAACCCGTAGAAACGTTCGCCATGCCGCGCCAGCAGGCCGGCCAGCCGGTTCCAGCGGCCAGCCAGACGATGCTGTGCCAGCCCGGAAAGCGGCGCCATGCCCAGCGAGAATCGTGCATAGCCCTGTGCGCGGCCCCACAGGAACAGCTCGATGAAGAGGAAGTCCATCGTGCCCTTCGGTGCTTCGCTGGCGTGGCGCATCAGGTCCACCGACAGCTCGGCGCCGGCCGGTGCCTGCCACAGGTTGGCGAAGGCCACGATCTGGCCTCCGGCCTCGACCAGCGCCACCGGGAAGCGCACCAGGTAATCCGGGTCGTAGCTGCCGAGCGAGAAGCCTTTTTCGTCGCCGGCCTTGTCTTCCAGCCATGCGTTGGAGATCGCGTGCAGGCGCGGCAGCAGGCTGGGAATTTCCTCCACGGGCGCCACGCGGAAGGACAGGCCACCACGCTTGCCCCGGTTCCAGGCCTGGCGCAGGTCGGCGCGCTCGCGCCCTTCCAGGCCGAAATCATGCAGCGGCACCATCGCTTCTTCGCCCAGCTTGACCAGCCCCAGGCCGAGGTCGAGGTAGGTCTGCCAGTAGGACTCGCCGACCTGGTAGAAGACGGGGCGCAGGCCGAGGCGGTCGGCTTCCTCGCGGAAGCGCCAGATCAATGCGCGGGCGACCTCCGGCGGGCCGACCGGGTCGCCCATCGCGATCAGCGACCCCCCATAGCGCTGCATCATCACGAAGCCCAGTTTCGCTTCATCGCGCAGCACTGCCTTGTCAGCGGTCAGCACCAGGCAGGCCTGGGTGTCGGTGGCACCGGCCAGGACTGGCGCCAGCGATTGCAGCGTGGCTTCATCGGCGGCTGGCAGCGGGCTGCGCGTGCTGTGCAGCAGCCGCGCCAGGCCGAACATCACCAGCGCGATGGCCACCACCAGCAACGCACGCAACGCGCGCGGTGCGTTGCCGGAGACCGCGAACTGCCACCACAACTCGTTCTGGTATTCGACATGGCTGTAGGTGAAGAACAGCAGCCAGGTGACTGCGACCAGCACCAGGCCGAGGTTGCGCAGCCACGGCCACGACCAGGCTTCGTCCAGCAGCGCGCCCTGGCGGTAGAACTCGCGACGTGCGGCCCACAGTGCCATCGCCACCAGCAACGCCGAGACGGCGATCAACGGTTGGCCACCGCGCAGCCACAGCGGCAGCGGGGTGACCACGCACACCGCCATCGCCAGCATCCACGCCGCGTGGCTGCGCCGGGCCAGGCCCTGCCCGATCAGCAGCAGCGCGACACCACTGAGGCTGCCGATCAGGTGCGAGGTTTCCAGGATCGGCAGCGAGGCATTCACCAGGTGCCGGCGTGGCGTTGGCAGCGTGCCATCGATGACCAGCGCGGCGCCGATGCTGAACACCGCCAGCGCGATGATCTGCGGCAACCATGGGCGCAGTGCGTTCCAGCCGGCGCGGGTTGCCCCGGCACTGGCCTGCAGCGGCTGGCGCAGCGCGGGCGCAAGGGCGAGCAACGTGGCCAGCACCAGCGGTAGTACGTAGTAGGTGACGCGGTAGATCAGCGCCGCTGCCAGCACCGCCGCCGGTGCCACCTGAGGCAACAGCTTCAACAGGCTCCATTCGAACACGCCCAGGCCGGCCGGCACGGTCGAGACCAGGCCGGCCAGTACCGCGACGAGGTACAGGCCGACGAAGCCGGGCAGGCCGGTGGGCGTCGAGTCCGGCAGCAGCACATAGAACGCGGCGCTGGCCAGTACCAGTTCGATCACGCTGAGCACGGTGACGCCGAGCATGGTGCGGCGGTCGGGTAGCCACAACGCATGGCCGAACACGCTGAACTGCCGTCCATCGCGACCGACCAGCAGCACGGTACCCAGATAGGCGAGCAGGGCGACGATGCCGACGATGCGCACGGCATCGGGGTTCAATGGCAATGCCAACGCCGCTGCCGCCGGTTCCATGCAGAGTGCCACGCTGATCAGCAGCCACGCACCGAATACGAAACCGAGCGTGCTCATCAGCACCACCTGGCCGATCTGCGCCAGGTCCAGGCCGGCGCTGCGGTAGCCACGCAGGCGCACTGCGCCGCCGGTCAACGCCGCAAAGCCCACGGTCTGGCCCAGCGTATGCGCAAGGAAGGCGGTGATGCCGATGCGTGCCGGATGCACGCGGATTCCGCTGCGACGCAGGCCGATGGCATCGAAGCCGATCAGGCAGGCGTAGCTGGCCAGGCCGAGCACCACGGTGAGGGTGATCTGCATGCCGCTGAGCTGGCGGAACGCCTGGCGGATGGCGCGGTAGCCGTGCTCATCGAATTCGCTGGCCAGGCCATGCAGGGCCAGCGAGAGGATCAGCAGGGGAACGACAATGGTGATAACCCGCTTCCATGCCGGGGTGGAGGAAGCGGCGGCGGGGTTGGTGGCTGCGGTCATCGGCGCAAGGGTGCGTCAGGAGGGGCGAGTGCGGTGTCAACGCGGGGCGTGGCGCATCGTGCGCCTGTCGCCGCCATTTGACCAGCGGATGTGTCGGAGTCCGGTAGTGACGTCTCGCGCGGGGGACCCGTGCACCCACCGTTGACCGGATTGGAGGACAATGCGGGCCTGATCACCCGCAGGAGCCACGCCCATGATGGAGCGTTACGACGTCGGACCGCGCATGTCCGAAATGACCGTGTACAACAAGGTCGCCTACCTCTCCGGCCAGATTCCGGAAGACACCAGCCAGGACATCACCGGCCAGACCCGGCAGGTGCTGGCGGAGATCGACAAGCTGCTGGCGCTGGTCGCCAGCGATCGCCAGCACGTGCTGCGTGCGGAAGTGTTCCTGGCCGACATCGCCGACTTCGACGGCATGAACAAGGCGTGGGACGAGTGGGTGGTCGAGGGCGCGACCCCGGCCCGTGCAACCTTCGAAGCCAGGCTCGCCCACGCCGAGTGGAAGGTCGAGATCGTGGTGACGGCAGCGGTGCCGTAACCGGTGTACGGGGTCAGATCCCTTTTCCGTTGGAAAGGAGATCTGGCCCCGGCTGTAGCGGCACCAGCTCGATGCAGTCCACCGGGCACGGCGGGATGCACAGCTCGCAGCCGGTGCACAGGTCGGCAATGACCGTGTGCATGTACTTGGCGCCGCCGACGATGGCGTCCACCGGGCAGGCCTGGATGCACTTGGTGCAGCCGATGCAGTCGGCTTCGACGATCAACGCCACCTGGGCCGCCTTGTGCTCGCCGCGCGAACGATCGAACGGAATCGCCGGTACGCCCAGCACCTGCGCCAGCGCCCGTGCACCGGCATCGCCACCCGGCGGGCAGCGGTCCACACCCGCCTCGCCACGTGCCATTGCCTGCGCGTACGGGCGGCAGCCGTCATAGCCGCATTGCCCGCATTGGGTCTGCGGCAGCAGGCGGTCGAGGCGTTCGGTCAGGGGCGGGATCAGGCTCATGCGTGGCGAAGGCTGCGCGTTGGGTTACTTCAGGGGCTTGCCGCGGAACCAGCGCTCGTGGGCCAGCGCCAGCATCGGCTTGTCTTCGGAACTGTCACCGTAGGCATGGATGCGCACGTAGCGCGACAGATCGAACTGGCGGCGGATGTGCTCGACCTTGCGCGGGCCGCAGTCGCCACCGGCGTAACGGCCGGTCAGGCGGCCGTCCTGGCTTTCCAGCCGGTTGCAGATCAGCTGCAGGCCCAGCTGCTCGCACCACGGCCGCAGGTACAGGTCCAGCGAGCCGGACACGATCACTACGGTGTGCTGCTGTTCCTTGTGCCAGCGGATCTGCTCCAGCATTTCCGGGCGCACCACGTCGGGCAGGAACTCGCGCGAGAAGCCTGCGGCCAGCGTGGCGATGTCATCGCTGTGGCGGTCACTGAAGGTCAGGCGGGTGACGCGGGCGCGGATGCGTTCGGCCGAGATCAGCTTCAGCCTGTACGCGGCCAGCCACGGGCCGACTTTCCACCATGCCTGTGCCAGCTGTTCGGCGGTGGCCACGCGGCGCAGGAAGCGGCCATAGGTATCGCAGGTGGTCACGGTGTGGTCGAAGTCGAACAGCGCCAGTTCCATTGCGTTGCTTCCCATCGCGTTGCCTCCGGTGGCCGGTACTGCCGGCGGGCGCGGCCGAGGCCACGCCCGCTGCAGGCATCAGCGGACCGGCATGCCCGGCTGCGCGCCGCTGTCGGCGTCCAGCAGCGCCAGTGCACCACCGTCGAAACCGGCCGACAGGATCATGCCTTCGCTCAGGCCGAAGCGCATCTTGCGCGGGGCCAGGTTGGCGATGAACACCACGCTGCGGCCGACCAGCTTCTCCGGCTCGCCGTAGCTGCCACGGATACCGGAGAAGATCTGGCGCTTGCCCAGTTCACCTGCATCCAGCTCGAAGCGCAGCAGCTTGTCCGAACCTTCCACGAACTCGCAGACCAGCACCTTGCCGATGCGCAGATCGAGCTTGGCGAAATCGTCGATGCCGATGTAGGCCGGCGCGTCGGCGCTCTTTGCGTCGTCCTTGGCCGGGGCCGGGGCGGCCGGCTTGGCGGCGGGGGCAGTGGCAGCGGCCGGCTGCAGGGTGTCCTTGGAGGCGTCGATCATGGCGTCAATCTTCTTCGGGTCGATACGGGTGAACAACGGGGTGTACTCAGTGATGCGGTGGCCGAGCAGCGGCTGTGCCAGCTCGGTCCAGTCGTTCACCGGCGCGGCCAGGAAGGCCTCGGCCTGCGCGGCGGTGGCCGGCAGCACCGGCTTCAGTGCGGTGACCAGCACGCGGAACAGGTTCAGGCCCTGGCTGCACACGGCCTGCAGCTGCGCGTCGGCGCCCTCCTGCTTGGCGATGACCCACGGCTTGACGTCGTCGATGTAGCGGTTGGCTTCGTCGGCCAGGGTCATGGTCAGGCGGATCGCCGCAGCCGGGTCGTTGCGCTCGTAGGCTTCACGGATCGGCGCCAGCCCATCGACGAAGCGCTGGTACTGCGCCGCGTCGGGCAGCTGCGCGGCCAGCCGGCCGTCGAAGCGCTTGCTGATGAAGCCGGCGCAGCGGCTGGCCAGGTTGACGAACTTGCCGACCAGGTCGGCGTTGACGCGGGCGATGAAGTCACCCAGGTTCAGGTCGAGATCGTCGACGCCACCGCCGGACTTGGCGGCGTAGTAGTAGCGCAGCGCTTCCGGCTCCAGGCCGGCGTCGAGGAAGGTGCCGGCCATCACGAAGGTGCCGCGCGACTTGCTCATCTTGGCGCCGTCCACGGTCAGGTAGCCGTTGACGTGCAGGCGGGTCGGCGCGCGATGGCCGGTCCCGTGCAGCACCGCCGGCCAGAACAGGCCGTGGAAATTGACGATGTCCTTGCCGATGAAGTGGTGCAGCTCGGTGGCGGTGCCGGCGCGCAGGTGCGCGTCGAAGTCCTCGCCGAGCTTGCCGCACAGGGTCTGGAAGCTGGACAGGTAGCCGATCGGCGCATCCAGCCAGACGTAGAAGTACTTGCCCGGCTGGCCGGGAATCTGGAAACCGAAGTACGGTGCATCGCGCGAGATGTCCCACGCGCGCAGGCCGCCTTCGGCATTGAGCCACTCGCCCAGCTTGGCCTTCACGCCCGGCAGCGCGACATCGCCGGCCAGCCATTCGCGCAGGAACGCATCGAAGTGGCCCACCTCGAAGAAGAAGTGCTCCGAATCGCGCATTTCCGGCGTGGCGCCGGAAATGACCGAACGCGGCTCCTTCAGGTCGGTCGGTGCATAGGTCGCGCCGCAGACTTCGCAGTTGTCGCCGTACTGGTCGGGGCTGCCACAGTTCGGGCAGATGCCCTTGACGTAGCGGTCGGGCAGGAACATGCCCTTGGCCGGGTCGTAGAACTGCGCGACCGAACGGCGGCTGATGTGGCCGGCCGCTTCCAGCTTCACGTAGAACTGCTCGGTCAACGCCTTGTTGGCCGGCGAATTGGTCGAGTCGTAGTGGTCGAAGGCCACGCCGAAGGCGGCGAAGTCACGTTCGTGGCTGGCCTGGATGTTGGCGATGAAGGTTTCCGGGGTGACCCCGGCCTTTTCCGCGGCCAGCATGATCGGCGTGCCGTGGGTGTCGTCGGCGCAGACGAACCAGGTCCTGCCGCCGCTCATCCGCCGCGCACGTACCCAGATGTCAGCCTGGATGTAGCCGACCAGGTGGCCCAGGTGCAGCGGGCCGTTGGCGTAGGGCAGGGCGGTGGTGACGAGCGCGGTACGGGTCATGGTCGCGGGTGGATCCGAGGGGAACCGCAGATTATCGCATGCCCGCAACGACGTGACCCGGCCGGGGCCGGGTCACGGGGTTGAAACAGGTGCGGGGGCGCTTATTCGCGCTGCCAGGTCTGCGCGCGGCAGATGAAGGCGATGCAGCCGGACACGTCCAGCCGGGTGCCGCCGGGCTGCAGTTCCATCTTCGACTTGTAGGTCTTGCCGTTGGCCGGGTCGAGGATGGTGCCGCCGGACCACTTGTTGGCGCCGTCGGCCTTCAGGTTCCAGAGGATGGTCATGCCCTTCACCGGCTTGTTCCTGTTGGCGCCTTCACAGCCGTCACAGACCGGGTTCGGGCCCTTGTCCGAGTGCAGGATGTCGACCACCTTGCCGGTCAGCGTGCCGTTGGGGGCCTGGGTGATCTCGACGATCGACTTCACCTTGCCGGTCTTGTCGTCGATGGTCTTCCAGCGGCCGGCGGCGCCGTCGGCGGCCTGCGCCGAGAGTGCGGCCAGGCACAGCGGCAATGCCAGCAGCAGGGTCTTGAAGGTCTTGCGCATGGTCCCCTCCCAGGGTTCATTCCGGCACGATGCCGGCATGGGTCGACTGTATACCCATTCGGCGGAGTATGGGGAAGGGGGGCTTTGCAGGGCTGCGCCCTGCACCCGCAGAGGCAACGGCAACAGCCGAAGCAAGCGCAACAGCGAGCTATCCGTGGGATGGCGGGGCGGTGTGGGTGGGCAGGACACGCCGTAAACCCATCCATGGGGGCTCGATGGCGCCATCCATGGCGCCAACGGTCCTGCCCATCCACACCGCCCCACCTCTGACAGATTCCTGCGATCTGCCGGAATGGAACGACCTGCTCTTGGTGGGTGTCGACCTTGGTCGACACGTAGATCCATGCCATGCATGGATGAATCACGATTGAAAAACGCTCAACCGACTTCGTACAGCTCCAGCGGCAGGCCATCCGGATCGGCGAAGAAGGTGAAGCGGCGGCCGGTGTACTCGTCCACGCGGATCGGTTCGCACACTACGCCGTGCGCTGACAGGCGCTGGATGAACGGCTCCAGCGTGGCCACCCGGAACGCAAGGTGGCGCAGGCCCTGGGCCTCCGGGCGGCTGGGACGGGGCGGTGGCGAGGGGAACGAGAACAGTTCCAGCTGGCTGCCGTCGGGCAGGGCCAGATCCAGCTTCCAGGAGTCTCGCGCGGCGCGGTGGTTCTCGGCCAGTACGCGCAGGCCGAGGATACGGACGTAGAAGTCTTTTGAACGCGCGTAATCGCTGCAGATCAGTGCCGCGTGGTGGATGCCCAGCAGGGCGTCGGAACCCGTGTTCATTGCAGGGTGTCCAGCCAGCGCTCGGCGATCTTCAGTGCCAGCGGATAGGGTTCGGGGGCGTTGCGGTTGGTCAGCACGATCACGGTCAAGTGCTTTTCCGGGTGGCGCACGATCACGTTGCGGAAGCCGATGCTTTCGCCACTGTGCCATTGCACCGGGCCGTTCAGGCGCCAGCCGAAGCCGTAGTGCGGTACATCCGGTTCGGGCGTCGATGTGGCCGGGCTGAACATCGCGCGGCGCGAGGCCTTCGACAGCAGGCGGTCGTCGTACAGCGCCGCATCCCAGCGGGCGAGGTCGTCCAGCGAGGAGTAGATCCCGCCATCGCCGAGCACGGCGCTGGTGGTGCTCTGGTCGGTGCGCTGCCAGCGGCCATCGATCCGGCTGTAACCATAGGCACGTGCGGCGATGACATCGACGCCGTCCTGGTGGGCCACGGTGTGGACCATGCCCAGTGGGCGGAAGATGCGCTGCTGCAGGAAGGCGGCGAAATCCTGGCCGGAGGCGCTGCTGACGATCAGTGCCAGAAGTGCATAGCCGCTGTTGCTGTAGTGGTACTGCGTGCCGGGTGCGAAATTCAGGCGGTCTTCGTGCGACAACAGGGTCAGCACGTCGGCGTCATGCAGCTGCCGAGTGTCAGCCGGATCCATCAGGTCTTCGTAGTCGAGCAGGCCACCGGTGTGCGAGAGCAGCTGGCGGATCGTGATGGCCGCCGCAGCCGGTGGCAGTTCGGGCAGCCACTGCCGGGCAGGTTGATCCAGCCCAAGACGGCCATCTTCCACCAGCAGCAGCACCGCCGCAGCGGTGAACTGCTTGCTGACCGAGGCCAGCCGGAAGTTGCTGGCCGGGGTGACCGCGGTGCCGTCCTCCACCACCGCCAGGCCGTAGCCGCGGCGGAACACCGCTTGCCCGTCGTGCAGCACCAGGACTGCAGCGCCGGGTACCTGGCCGTCGTAGGCCTGCATCAGCCCGTCGATGCCCGCATCCGGTGGCGTCAGCACCGGTGCGGCGATACCCGTTGAAGGCAGCAGGCCCAGCACGATGGCGAACAGGGCGACGGCACGGCGCATGGTGGCTCCGGAAGGATCAGGGTGAAGGCGTGGACGTAGTGCTGGCCGGCTGAACCATCCAGCGTTCCATCTTGCGGTCCAGCACGTCCAGCGGCATCGAGCCGTCCTTCAGCAGTTCGGCGTGGAAGCGGCGCAGGTCAAAGGCGGCGCCCTGGCGTGCCCTGGCCTTGTCGCGCAGGGCAACGATGGTGGTCAGGCCGGCGACGTTGGACAGTGCCTGGCCGGGCTGGGCCATGATCCGCTCCACCTCGGCGTTGGCGTCGTCACTGCTCATGTCCACGGTCTTCTGCAGGTAGCTGACGGCCTGCTGCTTGCTCCAGCCCTGTGCGTGCACGCCGGTATCGACCACCACGCGCGCGGCACGCAGCAGGCGCGAGTACAGGTAGCCGACGCGATCGTAGGGATCGGTGTAGATGCCCAGGTCTTCGCCCAGCGTTTCGGCGTACAGGCCCCAGCCTTCGACAAAGGCGAGATCACCACCGAGGCGGCGGAAGCGCGGCAGCTTGGCCAGCTCCTGCTGCAGGCCCAGCTGCACGTGGTGGCCCGGAATTGCTTCGTGCAGGTACTGCACCGGCACGTTCCAGCGCTTGCGGCTGGGCAGGTCGCGGGTATTGATGTACAGCACGCCCGGTTGCCCGGCCGCCGACGGCTGATAGGCGGCAGCGGCGGCGGTCAGTGCGCGTTCCGGCTCCACCGCACGGACCTCCAGTGGTGCCTTCGGCAAGGTATCCAGCACCTGCGGCAGGCGTACGCTGACCTGCTGCTGCACCTGGCGGTAGCGGTTGATCAGCGCGTTGGCATCGCCGTACTGGAACTGGCGGTCGTTGCGCATGCTGCGCAGCAGCTTGGTGGGAGAACCGCGCAGCTTGGCGTCCTTCATTACCGTGGCGATCTGCGCCTGCAGTTCCTGCACGCGCTGTTCGCCCAGCGCATGCAGTTGTGCGGCGGTCTGGTCGCTGGCGGTGGTCTGCACGATCAGGTTGGCGTACCAGGCCTGGCCATCGGGCAATGCGCCCAGGCCGCTGCTGGCGCGTGTGGCCGGCAGGTATTCGGTGGCGATGAAGCCGCGCAGGGCGCGGTAGGCCGGCATGATGCGCAGCTCGATCATGCGCTTGTATTCGGCGCTGATGCGCGCCTTGTCCTCAGCCGGGATGGTGTTCGGCATGGTGCGGATCGGCGACCAGAAGATGCTTTCCTCGGCGGTCGGCTTGATCACCGCATCCAGCTGCGGCAGCACCTTTTCCATCAGGTCGCGCGGCTGCACCACGCCGGCCTTCATGCCCTGGCGCATGTTGTCGATGGCCTGGTCGAACAGCTCGGGAATGCCCAGCGAACGGCGTGACCAGGTGTCGTAGTCCTGCACGGTGTTGAATGGCTGCGCGCCGGCACCGGAGCCGAGGATCGCCATGATGCTGCCGATGTTGTAGTACTGGCTGATCGGCATCATCCAGCTCGGGTAGCGCTCGGCGGCCAGTGATGCGCGCGCGTCGCGCACGAAGATCTCGTAGCTGAGCAGGTCCTGGCCCTGCAGGCCGTCACTGCCGAGCTTCTCGACCTTGCCCAGCCATTGCGTGGTGAAGTCGTGCGACTGCTGGCGCCAGGCGGCGGACAGGATGTTGGGCAGCTGGTCGTTGTAGCGGGCCTCGCCCTGGAAGGTCGCCTGCAGCGGATTCAATCGCATCGAGGCATCCCAGTACTCGTCGTACAGGCGCTCCAGCTGCACCTGCTTGGGTACGGCCCGGGCCGGTGCGACCGGACGCGGCGCGGCGCGGCGCGCCGAACTGCCACGGGCCGGCGCGGTGGCGCGGGCGGGCCTGGCCTTGGGCTTGGCGGCCTGGCGGGTCTGCGCGGCGGCAGGGCGGCTGGCCTTCTTCTTCGCTGCTTCGGCCGACGGCACGGCACTGAACAGGAACAACGCGGCGATGGCGGCGGCCAGTGCGCGGGTGGGATGCGGCATCAGGAGCTTCCGTGGAACACAGACCGTGGAGCTTGCACGATCCGGCCGCGTACGGCCAGCGTGAAGGCGCAGTCAGCTATTTGCCGCTGGGGCTTCAGTCAGCCGCGGCCGCGGCGCGCAGGGCGGCGGCCCTGTCGGCACCCAGGTAGCGGGTGATCGCACGCCGCATCAGGTACAGCAGTGGAATCAAGGCAATCGCAAAGCCCATCTTGTAGATGTAGTTGACGCTGCTGACGGCCAGGAACAGCGAGGTCGGCCAGTGCTGCGGGCCGAGCACGAAGGCGATCCAGATCACCACGAAGCTGTCCACCACCTGGGAGATCGCGGTGGATCCGGTCGCACGCAGCCACACGTGGCGCTCGCCGGTGGCCTGGCGGATGCGATGGAACACTGCCACGTCGATCAGCTGGCCGAGCAGGAAGGCCACCAGCGAACCGGCGATGGTCCACATGCCCTGGCCGAACACCGCTGCGAATGCCGCCTGGTAGTCCGGCACGCCGTGGCCGTCCATCGAGGTGACCCACCAGCTGGCCGGCGCCAGCGAGATCGCTGCGAAGGCGAACAGGAAGCCATAGGCGATCAACACCACGGCCAACCACGAGATGAAGCGCACGCCGCGCTTGCCGAAAAACTCGTTGATCGTGTCGGTCATGATGAACACCACCGGCCACAGCAGGGTACCGGCGGTGAAGCTGAGCGAGCCGGTCTGGCCAAACAGGTTCCAGTTCAGCGGATCGATGCCGAGGGTGTCTTCCAGCGCGAAGATCTTCACCCCGATCAGTTCGGCCAGCACGGCGTTGCCGCAGAAGAACGCGGCCAGCACGATGAACAGCAGGACCGCGCGGTCCTGCAGCGGGCGCTCGATCGGCGCCACGGTGGTCATTCGCTGCGTTCGCCTGCGCGCGTGAACGGAACGCTGGACGGTGCGACTGCACCGCCGGAAATGATGAAGCTCATGGCCTGGTCGACGGTCCAGTCGGTCGGGGTCAGCAGCTCCACCGGCACGATCTCCAGGTAACCCGAGGTCGGGTTCGGCGTGGTTGGCACGTACACCGCGGCCAGTTCACGGTCGGTGCCGTGTTCCTTGATGACGCGGGTGACCAGGCCGACCGACTTCATGTCGCGGTGCGGAAAGTCGATCAGCACCACGCGCTGGGTGCTGCCCGGTTCGGTCTGCAGCATGTCCAGCAGCTTCTTGGCGCTGTCGTAGATGATGCTGGCCAGCGGAATGCGCTTGATCACCGCGCCGACCCAGCGCAGCAGGCGCTGGCCGAGCACGCGGCGGCTGGCCACGCCCACTGCCAGGATCACCAGCAGGGTGGCGAGCAGGGCGATGGTGTTCTGGATCCACTCGGCACGGACCCAGCCGAGGTAATGCGGGAAGCTTGTCGCGATCTGCTCGGAAAGCGGCACCACCAACGGGCTGGAAATGCCCGAAAGCAGCACGAACACGAACTTGACCACGACCCAGGTCAGCCAGATCGGCAGCAGGGTCAGCAGGCCAGTCAGGAACAGGCGCTGCAGGGAGGGGCGGGGGACCAGGGCGGGGGCTTCGAGCGACATGCGCGCATTGTAGCGGCCACGGCCGGTCGATTACGCTGGCCGATCGACTGCGGCAACGATGCATGGAAGGGAAGCTGTGTTGAAGATTCTGCGCGGACTGGGCTGGGCCCTGGCAGGACTGCTGGTGCTGGCCATCGTGGTGTGGTGTGCCTCGCGCATGTGGCCGGTGCCGGAATCACGGCTGCAGGCCCAGCAGCGGTTGCAGGCCCGCCTGCCCGCTGATGGCCGCAACGGCTTTGCGCTGCTGTGGACACTCGCGTTCGACGATCTCGACCCGGGCCAGCGCGATCAGGCGCTGGCCCGGGATGTACAGCGCTGGGAGGCGGATCCGCGCGGCAAGGGCGCCCGTCCGCAGCTGGCAGAGGACCACGTCGAGCTGCGATCACGGCCTTCGGCCAGCTGCGGACCGACCGCCAGTGACTGCCTCGCCCAGGTGCGCGCGGACCCGCAGCGCTTCGTCGATGCCCACGCTGGCCACCAGCAGCTGCATGCGCGCCTGGACCAGCTGGCCGATGCGGATCACTTCGTGTCGCCGTTCCGGCCAAAAGGGGAAGGCATCCTGGTGCCGATGCCGACCTATGGTTTGGTGATCGACGCCACCAGCGCACGCGCGCTGGCCTATCTGCAGGGTGATATCGACGGTGCGCTGCGTGGCAGTTGCCGCGGGCTGCAGCTGGGCCGTCGGCTGGTGACGGGCGGCAGCTACCTGGTGGAGAGCATCATCGGTGCCAGCCTGGTGCAGGCCAATGCCCAGCTGCTGGCCGACATGCTGGTCGAACTGCCAGCCGACCAGCCGCTGCCAGCGGAATGCGAGCAGGCGATGAAGCCGATGCGGGCCGCCGAACAGAGCCTGTGCCGTGCGATGCAGGGCGAGTATGCGATGAGCAGGGCTGCGATCGAAACCTCGGCGCAGGAGTTCGGTGGTGTGCTGGTACTCGATCGCCGCAGCACCCTGGCGCGCGTGGCGGGCAACCTGGGCTGGGCCTGTGGTGCGGCGGCGATGACCGCGCTGGAGGCGGATCGCCCGCTGCCGGTGCCGGCACCGCCGCAGCATGACTTCGGCTGCCTGTCGAACATCATGGGGTGCGTGCTGGCCGATATCGCGGGTCCGGCCTATCCCGCCTATTCGTCAAGGCCCCAGGATGCCGCCGCGATGGTGCGGCTGATCGGTGCGCAACGCTGGCTGCGACAGCAGGCCGAGGACCCTGTGGATGCGCTGAAGCGCTTGCCTGCCCAGTTCCGCTCGCAGGTGCGGGCACCGCAGTTGTCGGCCGATGGCCGCCGCCTGCAGGTACCGCGGCGCTCAGCGCCGCGCAGCACCGGCGAGAGCCCATGGTTGTCGGTACCGTTGGTGGCGGGGGACGCCCCGCCCGCCGCCGCGCGCGACTGAGCAGCGGTGGCCAGTGCGCGCTGTCCTCGTCATCCTCGCGGCTGCCTTCGCTCCGCGTCGCACCGCAGGTGCACACGCGCATACGCGCGCATCGGAGCCTCCCTGGCAGGGCAGCAAAGGACAGCGCCCGCGCCGGATCAGCGCGCGTGTGGCTTCAACCGCAGATAGACCTGCTTGCGCACCTGGGCGACCACCTCGCCGCTTTCGTCGACGACGTCGTTGCTGAACCAGCGCAGCACCTTCCCGCCGCCCGCTGCTTCGGCACGCAGTTCGGCCAGCAGCGCATCGTCGATGCGGAACGAGGTGCGCACCGTGCCCCGGCCAGGCTTGAGGAAATCGATCGCACCGGCGCGGTCCCACACGTAGTAGTCACGGCCGAGGATGTGCAGCAGGCCCAGCATCCAGAACGGATCGGTCATCGCAAACAGGCTGCCGCCGAAATGCGTCCCCACGTAATTGCGGTTCCACGGCCGCAGCCGGAGTTCCACATCGATCTGCCGGTAGTCGGGCGTGATCCGGGTGACGTGGATGCCGGTGAACAGGAACGGTGGCCAGAGGTTGATGCCGACGCGGAACAGGCGGGCGTTCATGCAGATCCGGGAGCGCAGGGCGGGGCGTCCAGTCTAACCATTCGCATGCGTATGTTGCACCCGGGGCAGGGATGTCATGCCCCGCCGTCGATCGTGTACCCGTCGCGGCCGTTCGCCTTCGCCTGATAAAGGGCGGTGTCGGCGCCTTCCACGAAATGGTGGGGCTGCAGTTCGCCGTCGGGCACGCGGGTGAATACGCCGATGGTGAGCGTGACGGTATCGTCGCTGCCTTCGCCCGGCGCCGGCAATGCGCGCACGCAGGCAATCAGGTCCTCGATCACCTGGCGTGCGCCCTCGGCCGGTGTATCCGGCAGCACCAGCGCGAATTCGTCGCCACCGTAGCGTGCCGCCATGTCGCGCGGGCGGCGCGCATGGGCGCCGATCAGGCGGGCGACATCACGCAGCACGCGGTCGCCGACCTGGTGCCCGTGGCGATCGTTATGGCGCTTGAAGTGGTCGACGTCGATCAGCGCCAGGCTCAATGGCTTGCCGCTGCGCCGCGCCGCATCGCATTCCTGCTGCAGCGACTGCTCGAAGCGGAGGCGGTTGCCCAGGCCGGTAAGGGCGTCGCGGTTGGCCTGGCGGTGCCAGGCCGAGATCCGCCACACCGCCCAGACCAGCAGTGCCAGCGTCACGCCCAGCATCGCGCTGGCCGGCGCCCACCACAGGTCACCCGTGCGCAGCAGCAGCCAGCTCAGCAGGGCCGGCATCGGCAACGAACACAACGCGACCAGCCAGGGCAGGCGCAGGCCGAGCAGGATCACGCACAGCGCCACCAGCACACCGCTGATGGCGTGCTGCCAGGCATGCGGTAGAACATCGATCTGCTTGTGCTGCAGCAGCATCGAGGCGATGTTGGCCTGGTACTCGCTGCCGCTCATCCAGAACTCGCGGGTGGTCGGGGTCAGCAGGCGGGGCGCGATGCCGCTGGCCGTCATGCCAACGACGATGCGGCGGCCATGCAGCATCGCCATGTCCACGTGGCCATCGAGAACGTCCGCATAGGACACCTGCGGCAGCCGCTCGGGGGGGCCGGCGTAGCGCACGCGAACGTAATCGTCGCGACGCCATTGATAGGGCGAGCCCAGTTCCGGGTCGGGATCGGGCAGGCCGCGTACGGCACCGGCAGGCAGGTCGGCCAGTGCCAGGCCCAGTGCCGGCCAGTGCGGCTGGCCGATACCTGCGTGCAGATAGACGCCACGGGCGACGCCGTCGCCATCCACCTCGACATCGGTGTGGCCGATGGCGGCAGCACTGGCAGCGATCTGTGGGATCGGCAGCATTTCCTCGGCCATGCGGTCGCCGGCCGCCGGTGCGGCCAGCACCGGCAGCACCACCCGGCCATTGCGTCGGATGGCGGCGGCCAGTTGATCATCCTGTCGGCTGTCACGGCGATCCGGTTCGGACAGCATCAGGTCCAGCGCGACGCGTTCGGCGCCGGCATCGGTCAGGCGGTCAAGCAGGCGTGCATGCACCGAGCGTGGCCAGGGCCACTGGCCGATACGCTGCAGGCTGCCTTCGTCGATGGCGACGATCAGCACGCTGGGATCGGGGCGGTAATCCCAGTTGCCGACCAGCGCGTCATAGGCCGCCTCGTCCTGCCGCCACAGCCATTGTCCCTGGCTGGCCACGATGGTCAGCACGCCGGCCAGCAGGGCCAGCAGGATCCGCTTCGACCATGGCAGCGGCGAGCGCCTCACAACAACAACCAGAGCAGCAGGGCACCGCCACCCGCGCCGTAGCACAGGCGGCACGGCAGCGGGACCTGCTGGGCAGGCGAGAACGCGCTGGCGTGGCCGTCATCGTCGATGTACTGCACGCGTACGTGCAGGGTGCCGCTCCACGGGCGCTTGAAGCTCACCTGCGGCTGGTCCACGGTTTCGTCGACCAGCGGTGCCTTGAAGTCACCGCGGCGATCCACCTGCACCCGGTAGCGCTGGCCGCTGCCGGCCTGCCAGCGCAGCGTCAGCTCGCCGTGTGCGGCCTCGGGCGGTTGCAGTGCCGGGTCCACTGGTTCATTGCTCAGCTGCAGCGGCAACGCCTGGCCATAGCGGCCCTGTCGGCCTTCGCCATCGCGCGAGGCCACGCGCCAGTAGTACTGGCCGGGCGGCAGCGGTTGCGCCAGGCGCAGGTCGGTCGCATGGGTGGCCTGCTCCTGCAGGGGCTGCAGGAAGCTGGGTTCGGTGGCGATCTGCAGGACGCTGCTGCGCGCACCGGGGGCCTGGCTCCAGCGGAAACGCGGTCGGTCGCTGTTGATCGTCTGCCCATGCAGCGGCGATACGGTCAGTGGCGGTGGTGGCTGGTCACCGAGCTCGAAATCGGCGCTGGCATCCAGGCCTTCGACCCCCTGGGCGTCGACCGCGCGCAACAGGATGCGCAGCTGGCCAGGCGGCAGGTCGCCGATCGCCAGCCGGGTGTCGGCGGTGGTGGCGGCGAACAGCAGGATCTCCGGCGTTGCCGCCTGCACTACTTCCACCCGGTAATGATCGGCGCCATTGACCGGTTCCCAGGCAAGCAGGGTCGGCAGCGGCGCCAGGCGCAGCGCGTCATTGCGCAACGCCGGCGCCGGCAGCAGTGCGGAGACCGCAGCGGGCGCCGCATCGGCACTGCTGCTGCGGGTGGCCTGGCCCGGCCGGACCAGGCGCTGGCCATGGGGGTTGCCGACCTGCACCTTGCCCTGCAGGACCTCGGTGGCACCGACGTGCCCGTTATCCCCGGCGCTGACCCGGAACACCGTGCCGCGCACGCTGCTGGTGGCGGTGGGCGCATCGATGATGTAACGCGAGGCGGGACCGCGCGCCGGCGTCACCCGGTTGCTGGCTCGCCCCTGCTGCAGGCGCAGTCGGGTGTCGACCATGCCGGTGTGGCCGTAACGGCTCAGCTGGTCCAGGCGCAGGCGCGAGTACTCGCGCAGCTGCAGGCGCGAGGCATCGGCGAATTCCAGGGTGATGCTGGAATCGCCTTCGGTCTCCACGGTGTCACCGATATGCAGCTGTTCGCCGGCCTGGAGCGCGCGGGTCGCCGTGCCATCGGCGCCCGACAGCGCGACCTTGCCGCGCACGGACAGCACCCGGGCCGGCGCCGGTTCGGTGCGCAGCCAGCTGATCGGGAAGCGCAGCAGCTGGCCCGGCGGCAACTGGTAGGGGTTGTCGATGCGGTTGTGCTGCTGCAGCTGCTGCCAGCGTACCGAGGGCTTCAGGTAGAGCCCGCCCAGGTCCCACAGGGTATCGCCGGGCCGGACGCGATAGTTCCAGTCCTGGGCGCCGGCAAGGGCGGGCATCAGGAAGAGGGCGCAGAGCAGAGCGCCCGTTAAATGCATGGCGAACGACAGAGAGCGGACGACGGTCACAGTTTGCAATCCCGGCAATGCGGGGGTGCAGCTGCAAGACCCCATGGCCCCGACCTCATCCCCCCGAACGGATCGTGGCGACCGCATGGCCACCAGCGCGCGCATTATTGCCCGCGTTCAGTGCAGGGATTCTGAACGGGGCGGGCTCCCGTTCAGAACAGCAGCGACGCCATCCTGCGGCGGTACTGGCCGACCAGGTCCTCGTCGGAGATCACATTGAAGGCGTCGATCAGCGCCTTGCGCGGCAGGCCTTCCTCGAATCCGCGGTCGATCCGCAGCATTTCGAGGAACTGGGCCAGCGCGGCCTCGTCATGACCGCCGAGCAGCAGTTGCACGCCGCGCAGGTGGCGGGCCTTGAGGTCCTTGCCGTCAGCGGCGATGCGTGCCTCCAGCACCTCGGCGGCCGGGGCATCTTTCAGCGCGGCGGCGAAGGCCAGGCGGGCGCGGGCACGCACGGCGCGGTCGTCGGTGGCCAGATTGGCAGGCAGGCCGTCGATCAGGGTGCCTGCCTCGTCCACGCCACCGATCTGCAGCAGGGCCAGGGCCAGGTCGAGCTTCAGTTCATCCTTGTCCGGCTCGGCGGCGATCTGCGCACGCAGCACATCGACCTGCGCCTGCGGATCCAGCGGGGTGTCATCTTCGGGGACAGCATCGCCCACATCGGCCGGTACGATGCCGTGCTGGGCCAGGAACTCACGCAGCTGGCCTTCCGGAATGGCGCCCGGGAAACCGTCCACCAGCTGGCCGCCCTTGACCAGGAACACGGTCGGCACCGAGCGGATCTGGAAGGCCGCAGCGATCTGCTGTTCCTTGTCGACATCGACCTTGGCCAGCTCGAACGCACCGTTGTACTCGGCAGCCAGCTTTTCCAGCATCGGGCCGAGGGTCTTGCACGGCCCGCACCAGGTGGCCCAGAAGTCTACCAGCACCGGCGTCTGCAGCGACTTCTGCAGGACTTCGGCCTCGAAGGTCGCAGTGGTGGCGTCGAATACGTAGGTCGTCTCGGTCATGGGGGAGGCATCGCTTGGCATCTGGAGACCGATTCTATGGTGACGATCGATGTCCGTCTCAACCCTGCCATCACATCGCGCGCGACGCCCTCGGGGGCGCGGCACGCAGTACAGCTCGTGGATCACCCGCATTCCGGAGCTGACCGGCGTGGTGGCCGGGGTGCGCCGGAAGCACCCGGCCTGGCTCGCGCGCTTGGCGCACCGCGTCGCTGCCGCGACAATGCGCTGATCCATTCTTTTCCGGGTGACTGCGCGCAATGTCCATGGTCCGGCTTGATCGTTGGTTGGGACTGCTTGCTGCAGCCGTGTTCGTCCTGGCTGTGTCTGGCTTCGGTGCCGGCCTGGAGGGCTATGCACAGGCCCGCCACCCGGTGGCGCTGCTGGGTGCGCGGGGCGTACCGCATGCGCTGGCCTTCAATCTGCTTGGCTTCGTGCTGCCCGGCGTGCTCGCCGCGGTGGTGGCTGAGCGCCTGCGCCGCAGCCTGCCCGCCACTGCCGGCTGGGCACCGAGGGTCGGCAGCCAGATGCTGCTGCTGGCTGGCCTGGGCTTTGCCGCGATGGGCTTGCTGCCGCTGGATGTGGACGATCTGCATGGGCCGGCCAGCCAGCTGCATGCCAGTGCCTGGATGATCTGGGTGCTGGGCTTCGTCGCCGGGACCCTGTTGCTGGGCACGACGCAGCTGCGCCAGGCGCATGGCCGCGCCCTGGGCGCCCTGGCCCTGGGCTGCGGCGTGCTGGCTGCGGTGGCCGCGTTTGCCGTGCAGGGCGTCCTGCCGGCGCCGCTGGCACAACGGCTGGCGTTCGCCTGCTGGGTGGCCTGGCTGGCCGCCGCACTGCCGCTGTCGCGCCAACGCTGAGACGGCTCCCGGGGCATCGCGGCGCCCACCCCCAGCAGGCAGGATTGGAGACGTTTGCCGCACTGCGGTACGCTGTACCGCTTTGCCGCCGCATCCGCGTGTTCCATGACCAGCGCTGAAACCAACGCCTACGACCCGCAGCAGGTTGAATCCGCCGCCCAGCAGTACTGGGACGCCACCCGTGCCTTCGAGGTCGACGAGACTTCGGACAAGCCGAAGTACTACTGCCTGTCGATGCTTCCGTACCCGTCCGGTGCGCTGCACATGGGCCACGTGCGCAATTACACGATTGGCGACGTGATCAGCCGCTACAAGCGCATGACCGGCCACAACGTGCTGCAGCCGATGGGCTGGGACGCGTTCGGCCTGCCGGCGGAAAACGCCGCGATCAAGAACAAGACCGCGCCGGCGGCGTGGACCTACAAGAACATTGACCACATGCGCAGCCAGCTGAAATCGCTGGGCTATGCCATCGACTGGTCGCGCGAGTTCGCCACCTGCCGTCCGGACTATTACGTCCACGAGCAGCGCATGTTCACCCGCCTGATGCGCAAGGGCCTGGCCTATCGCCGCAACGCGGTGGTGAACTGGGACCCGGTCGACCAGACCGTGCTGGCCAACGAGCAGGTCATCGACGGCCGCGGCTGGCGCTCGGGGGCCCTGGTCGAGAAGCGCGAGATCCCGCAGTGGTTCCTGCGCATCACCGATTATGCCCAGGAGCTGCTGGATGGCCTGGACGAGCTGGACGGCTGGCCGGAATCGGTCAAGACCATGCAGCGTAACTGGATCGGCCGTTCCGAAGGCCTGGAAATCCAGTTCGACGTGCGCGACGTCGATGGTGGCGTGCTGGATCCGCTGCGCGTGTTCACCACCCGCCCGGACACGGTGATGGGCGTGACCTTCGTGTCGATCGCCGCCGAACACCCGCTGGCGCTGCACGCGGCGAAGAACAATCCGGAACTGGCCGCGCTGCTGGCCGACCTGAAGCAGGGCGGTGTGTCCGAGGCTGAACTGGAAACCCAGGAAAAGCGCGGCATGGATACCGGCCTGCGCGCGCTGCACCCGGTCACCGGCGAGCCGGTGCCGGTGTGGGTCGCCAACTTCGTGCTGATGGGCTACGGCACCGGCGCGGTGATGGCCGTTCCGGGCCATGACCAGCGCGACAACGAAGTGGCCAACAAGTACGGCCTGCCGATCAAGCAGGTCATCGCGCTGAAGGACCCGCGCACTGAAGAAGAGCGCAACTGGGACGGCAGCCGCTGGCAGGACTGGTACAGCGACAAGAGCCGTGCCTTCGAACTGGTCAACTCGGCCGAATTCGATGGCCTGGACTTCCAGGGCGCCTTCGAAGCGCTGGCCGAACGTTTCGAGCGCAAGGCCCAGGGCCAGCGCCGCGTCAACTACCGCCTGCGCGACTGGGGCGTGAGCCGCCAGCGCTACTGGGGCTGCCCGATTCCGGTGATCTACTGCGACAAGTGCGGTGCGGTGCCGGTGCCGGAGGAGCAGCTGCCGGTGGTACTGCCGGAGGACGTGGCGTTCTCCGGGACCGGTTCGCCGATCAAGACCGACCCGGAATGGCGCAAGACCACCTGCCCGGAATGCGGCGGCGCCGCCGAGCGCGAGACCGACACCTTCGACACCTTCATGGAGTCGAGCTGGTACTACGCCCGCTACACCTCGCCGGGTGCCCGTGACGCCGTCGACAAGCGCGGCAACTACTGGCTGCCGGTCGATCAGTACATCGGTGGCATCGAGCACGCGATCCTGCACCTGATGTATTTCCGCTTCTACCACAAGCTGCTGCGCGACGCGCGGATGGTGGACAGCAACGAACCGGCGCGCAACCTGCTGTGCCAGGGCATGGTGATCGCCGAGACCTACTACCGCCCGAATCCGGACGGTTCGAAGGACTGGATCAACCCGGCCGATGTGGAGGTGCAGCGTGACGAGCGCGGCCGCATCACCGGCGCCACCCTGATTGCCGACGGCCAGCCGGTGGTGGTCGGTGGCACCGAGAAGATGTCCAAGTCGAAGAACAACGGCGTGGACCCGCAGGCGATGGTCGGCAAGTACGGCGCCGACACCGTGCGCCTGTTCTCGATGTTCGCCGCGCCGCCGGAGCAGTCGCTGGAATGGAACGAGGCCGGCGTGGACGGCATGGCGCGTTTCCTGCGCCGCCTGTGGGCCCAGGTGCAGAAGCATGCTGCCGACGGTGCCGCCCCGGCGCTGGACGTTGCAGCACTGGATGCCAACCAGAAGGCGTTGCGCCGCAAGACCCATGAAACCATCGGCAAGGTCGGTGACGACTACGGTCGCCGCCACAGCTTCAATACCGCGATCGCAGCGGTAATGGAGCTGATGAACGCGCTGGCCAGGTTCGAGGACGACAGCGAGCAGGGCCGCGCGGTGCGCCAGGAAGCGCTGCAGGCCGTCGTGCTGCTGCTGAACCCGATCACGCCGCATGCCAGCCACGCCCTCTGGCAGGTGCTGGGCCATGGCGAGACGCTGCTGGAAGACCAGCCGTTCCCGCAGGCCGACAGCAGTGCGCTGGTACGCGATGCGCTGACCCTGGCGGTGCAGGTCAACGGCAAGCTGCGCGGCACCATCGAGGTGGCGGCCGACGCCGCGCGCGAGCAGGTCGAGGCGCTGGCGCTGGCCGAGCCCAACGCGGCCAGGTTCATGGAAGGCCTGACGGTGCGCAAGATCATCATCGTCCCGGGCAAGATCGTGAACATCGTCGCCGCCTGATGTACCTCGCACCGGCCACCCGCGCGGTGGCCGGTGCCTTTCCAGAAGCAGGGCCGGGTGCTTGATGGCCCTGCATTCACGCGGCTTCGGGCACGCTGTGTGTTGCCGTGATCGCCCGGCTCCGCCAGACTGTCTCCATGACCCGAATCCTGCTTGCCCTCGTTCTTGTCCTCGGCCTCGCCGGCTGCGGCTTCCATCTGCGCAACAAGCTGATGCTGCCGACCGACACCGCCCCGGTGAAGGTGGTATCCACCGCCCCGTACAGTGAACTGGTCAAGCTGCTCAATCGCAGCCTGCTGGCCTCCGGTGCCAGGCTGGCCGATGAGGACAGCAAGGAACCGAGTACCCAGCTGCAGGTGTTGTCCGAGCGCTGGGGTGACCTCCCGATCGCCATCGACTCGCAGGGTCGTGCGCAGGAGTACAGCCTACGCTATGCGGTGATCTTCATCTTCCGCCGCGAGGATGGCAGCGAACTGGTGCCGCAGCAGGTGATCGAACTGTCGCGCGACTACGTGTCGCCGCCGACCGACGCCACCGGTACCACCACCGAACGCGAAATCCTGGCCACGGAGCTGCGCCGGGAAATGTCCGCCTCGATCATCCGCCGTATCGACAGCGTGGTCCGCGCCGAGATCGAGAAGGGGGGCAGCCTGTCCGCGCCGAAGGCCAAGCCGATCGAGGGCGCGGTGCCGGCAGAGCCTGCCGCCGCCGTCAAGCACTGAGCGGCAGCGACGATGGAACTGCGTCCGGAGCAGCTGGCCAGCCAGGGCGCTGACACCGCATTGGCGCCGGTGTACCTGATCGCAGGCCCGGAAACACTGCGCGTGCTGGAGGCCGCAGATGCCATCCGCGCGCGTGCGCGCGCCTCGGGCATCGGCGAACGCGAAGTGTTCGACGCCGACGGGCGTGATTTCGACTGGAACCAGCTTGACGCCAGCTTCAATGCGCCCAGCCTGTTCAGCGCCCGCCGCCTGGTCGAGGTGCGCCTGCCCAGCGGCAAGCCGGGCAAGGAGGGCGCCGAGGTGATCAGCCAGTTCTGCGCCAACCCGGCGCCGGACGTGGTGTTGATGATCACCGCCAATGAATGGAGCAAGGCCCACCAGGGCAAGTGGGCCGAGGCGGTCAGCCGCATCGGGGTGCTGTCGGTGGCATGGGCGATCAAGCCGCACGAACTGCCGGACTGGATCGAGCGCCGCCTGCGCGGCAAGGGCCTGCGTGCCGACCCGGCTGCCGTGCAGCGCCTGGCCGAGCGGGTGGAGGGCAACCTGCTGGCCGCCGCCCAGGAAATCGACAAGCTGGCGCTTCTGGCCGACGGCCAGCCGTTGGATGTGGAACGGATGGAGTCGCTGGTGGCTGACGCTGCCCGCTACGACGTGTTCCGGTTGGTGGAGGCGACCTTCTCCGGCCAGCCGCCGGCGGTGCTGCGCATGCTGGCCGGCCTGCGCGGTGAAGGGGAGGCGGTGGCCGCATTGATGCCGATCGTGATCCGCGAACTGCTGGCGGGTGCAGGCCTGGCCCGCGTGCAGGCGCGTGGTGGCAACCTGGCCGCCGAAATGAAATCGCGCGGCATCTGGGAATCGCGGCAGGCGCCTTACAAGCGCGCGCTGCAGCGGCACCCGGAAGGCAAGCGCTGGGAGCGTTTCGTGGCTGAGGCGGGGCTGGTCGACCGCATCGCCAAGGGGCGCGCTGACGGCGACGCCTGGCTGGCGCTGGAACGCCTGCTGGTGGCCGTGGCCGAACCGCGTGCCGTGCGCCTGCTGGCGCGGGCCTGAGTGATGAGCCTGCGGATCTACTACGGGGGCACCTTCGATCCGGTGCACCTCGGGCACCTGGCGATCGCGCGCGCGGCCCGCGATGAGCTGCAGGTCGCCGTGCGCATGCTGCCGGCCGCCGATCCGCCGCACCGCGCGGTGCCCGGTGCCACCGCTGAGCAGCGCTGCACGATGTTGTCGCTGGCCATCGGCGACGAGCCGGGGCTGCTGCTGGACCGTCGCGAACTGGATCGTGCCAGCCGCTGCCCCGGTCGTCCGTCGTACACCGTCGACACCCTGCGCGAGCTGCGTGGCGAGCTGGGCCCGAGCCGGCCGCTGGCCTGGCTGGTGGGCGCCGACAGCCTGCTGGGGCTGTCCGGCTGGCACGAATGGGAGGCCCTGTTCGATCTGGCCCACTTCGTGGTGGCCGAACGGCCGGGCAGTCCGTTGCAGGCGTCGATCGATGGCGAGCTGGGGCGTGCTCTGCAAGGGCGCTGGGCCGACAATGAGCAGGCCCTGTTCGCCAGCCCGGCCGGTCGCATCCTGCGCCTTCACCACCCGCTACGCGGGGAATCGGCCAGCGCAGTGCGCTCGCAGATTGCCGCTGGCGGTCCCTGGCGCGCACTGCTGCCACCGGCCGTGGCCGACTATGTCGCTGCACACGGGCTGTACCGCCCGGCCACGGCGTGAATGGCGCGGCCGCGCCATCCCCGTATAATCGCCCCCACGTTTATCGAGTCGATCCACTTTGAGCAACCAGACCCAGCCCCAGACCATCAAGGTCGATCTGCCCAGCCCGCCGCCGTCCGTGCCGGAACTGCTGGCCAGCGTCCGCCAAGCCACCGAAGACCTGAAGGCCAAGGACCTGGTCGAGATCGACGTGCGCGGCCGGTCCAGCGTTGCCGACTACATGATCGTCGTTTCGGGCACTTCGACCCGCCACGTCAAGTCGATTGCCGATGAAGTCGTGCGCTTCGCCAAGAACATCGACGTGATGCCGCTGGGTGTTGAAGGCGAGCGCGAAGCGGAGTGGGTGCTGGTCGATCTGGGCGACGTGATCGTCCACGTGATGCTGCCGCGCGTGCGTGAGTTCTACGCGCTCGAGCGCCTGTGGACCGTCGGCGACCAGCCGCCGTCCAGCGACGACGAAGTGGCCTGAGCCGCGCGTTGACGCATCCCTTCGACGGCGCCGATGGCGCCGTCGACGTTTTGGAGGACCGTTGATGAAAGCCCGCCTGATCGCCACCGGTGAACGCGCGCCCAGCTGGGTCGCGCAGGGGTTCGCCGAATACCAGAAGCGGCTGTCGCATTGGCTGCCGTTCGAGCTGGTGGAAATCGAACCCGGCCTGCGCGGCAAGGGGCGCGATCCGCGCCGTGCCACCGAGGATGAAGGCAAGCGGGTCATCGCCGCGCTGCCGAAGAACGCTTACGTGGTGGCACTGGACGTGCCGGGGCGGCAGTTGAGTTCCGAGCAGCTGGCGCAGCGCCTGGAGCATTGGCGCGGGCAGGGCCGGGACCTGGCGTTCCTGATCGGTGGCCCGGAAGGGCATTCGCCAGAGGTCTCCGCGCTGGCCGACGAAAAGTGGTCGATCGGACCGCTGACGCTGCCGCACATGCTGGTGCGTCTGGTGGTGGCCGAGCAGCTGTATCGGGCTGCCGCAATGATTGCCAATCACCCCTACCATCGCGCGTGAAGAGTGGTTATACTAGTCGTCTGCCCGAATAGCTCAGCCGGTTAGAGCACTTGACTGTTAATCAGGGGGTCGTTGGTTCGAGTCCAACTTCGGGCGCCACCTT
Organism: Stenotrophomonas sp. YJH_SMC_122; assembly: GCF_059369535.1. Taxonomy (NCBI): domain Bacteria; kingdom Pseudomonadati; phylum Pseudomonadota; class Gammaproteobacteria; order Lysobacterales; family Lysobacteraceae; genus Stenotrophomonas; species Stenotrophomonas sp. YJH_SMC_122. The sequence continues at coordinate 36,182 of NZ_JCAFST010000019.1, forward strand.
GAGAAACCTGCATCGCGAGATGCAGGTTTTTTTTTGCCGTGTTGTGGCGGCGGGCCCATGCTCGGCTGCATCCTCCAAGCCAGGTACGCGTTCGGCGCTACAGCGTGAACCGGCCCTTCCAGAGCGCTACCAGCGTGGCGATCGCTACTGCCAGGATCGCGCCGAACAGCGCCCACTCCCAGCGCGTGAAAACCGGCTCGCCGCGCTGGCGCCGGGCCTGCGCAAACAGAACAACGCCGGGCACGTACAGCAGCACCGACAGCAGCAGGTTGTTCAGGCCGCCGGCATACACCAGCCACAGCGCGTAGGCGCTGGCCAGCAGCGCGACCACGAAATCGCGCCAGCGCACGCGCGGCTCACCAGCGTAGGACTGCCCGCGCCAGGCCAGTTGCACGCCGAACGCGGTGGACAGGAAGTAGGGCACCAGGCTCATCGATGCGGCCAGCAGCACCAGGCCGGTGTAGCTGCCCGCATTGAACAGCACCAGCAGCAGGAACAGCTGGATCAGCCCGTTGCTCAACCACAACGCGTTGGCCGGCACGCCACGCGCATTCTCGCGTCCCAGGAAGGCGGGCATTGTGCCGTCGCCAGCGGCGGCATACAGCACTTCGGCACACAGCAGCACCCAGGCCAGCAGCGCGCCCAGCACCGAAATGATCGAACCGGCGATGATCACCGTCGCGCCCCATTCGCCGACGATGGCGCGCAGCACATAGGCCATCGACGGGTTGGGCAGCCCGGCCAGTTCGGCCTGCGACAGCACGCCCATCGACAGCAGGCTGACCAGGACCAGCAGCAGCCAGACCCCCAGGAAACCGATCACCGTGGCACGGCCGACGTCGGCACGGCGCGCGGCACGCCGCGAATAGATGCTGGCGCCTTCGATGCCGATGAACACCCACACGGTGACCAGCATCATGCCGCGCAGCTGCTGGCCGAGGTCGCCGAGCGCAGGCGTGCCGAAGAAGTCGGCGCGGAACACCTCCATGCGGAACGCGCCGGCGGCCAGTACCAGGAACAGTGCGATGGGCAGCAGCTTGGCCACCGTCACCAGGCCGTTGACGATGGCTGCCGTGCGCAGGCCGCGCAGCACCAGCAGGTGGACGGTCCACAACAGTACGGACGAAGCGGCCACGGCGGCTGGCGTGTTGCCTTCGCCGAAGACCGGCATGAAATGGCCCAGGCCGCTGAAGATCAGCACGAAGAAGCTGGCATTGCCCAGTACCGAAGCGACCCAGTAGCCCCACGCCGCGGAGAAGCCGATGTAGTTACCGAAGCCTTCGCGCGCATATGCGTAGATGCCGGTGTCCAGGTCCGGACGGCGGTTGGCCAGGGCCTGGAACACGAAGGCCAGCATCAGCATGCCGGCACCGCTCAGCGCCCAGCCGATCAGCGCGGCGGCCGGACCGGCACTGCGCGCGACGTTCTGCGGCAATGAGAAGATGCCGGCGCCGACCATCGAGCCGACTACCAGTGCAGTCAACGCCGGCAGGCCGAGGCGTTGCGATGTCGTGGCCATTGAGATCCCCAGCGGCCCGGATGCCGCGAGCACACCCTAGCCATGTGCTCGTGAACATGGCTGCAAGGCCGGGCGTGCGGGAACCGACATGGACAACGATCAGCCAGGAAACGACGAAGGCCCGGGCAACAGCCCGGGCCTTCGAAGCGAACAAAGCAGCAGGATTATTTGAACGTGTACTTGGCGCCGACAGTGAAGTACCGGCCAATCGCACCACTGAAGTGCAGCGGGTTGTAATTGACTGCACCGTAAGTGCTCGGGTCGAGCGGCGCGATGCGGTCGAACACGTTCTGCACCGAAGCGTTCAGCTCGAAGGCTTCGGTGATGTTCCAGCGGCCGGACAGATCGAAGGTGGTGAACGAGGAGATCTTCTCTACCGGCTCGCCGTCTTCATAGAAGGCCAGGTAGTCACCGCCACGGCGGTCCTTGTTCTCCAGCTTGCTGATGTAGTTGGCCACGCCGCTGATGCTCCACGGGCCCTGCTTCCAGGTGGTGCCGAAGTTGATGCGGTCCTTCGGCGTGCCGATGCAGTTGGTCACGTCGCAGTTGCCGTGGGTGCCCACATAGTCGACGGTGGTATCACCCTCGGTGCGCTCGAACTTGAGCACATGGCTCCACTGCAGGTCCATTTCCAGCTGGCCCGGGCCGATGTCGAAGGTCTGGCGGATGTCGGTGTCGATGCCGCGGACGCGCGAGGAGTTGGCATTCACGTAGGCGGTATTGACGGCCAGGATGGTGCCGCTGTTGGCGACTCCGCCAATGTTGTTGGCATCGCGGAGAACGTTGCCCGCGGCGATGGCGTCGGCCGTGCTGCCCTGTGCGATTTCGTTGGTGCGCTTGATTTCCCACGCATCCACAGTCAGCGAGGTGGTCGAGGTTGGCTGCAGCACGATGCCCACCGAATAGCTCTTGGACTCTTCCGGCTTCAGGTCCTTGTTCGGCCGCGTGATGATCGCCACCGAGCGCGCGGTGCATTCGTTGGCCGGATCGATGGCGCAACGCACCGGATCGCGGGCGTTGGAGAAAGCGGCCAGGCCACCGTCACCGTTCTCGGCCGGGTTCGGCGCGCGGAAGCCTTCAGCGTAGCTGGCGCGCAGTGCGATCCAGTCGGCCGGGGTCCACTTCACGCCCAGCTTCGGCGTGGCCTTGCCTTCGCCGCTTTCGTACTTGTCGTAGCGGACCGCAGCGCTCAGCTCCAACTGCTCCAGCACCGGTGCGGACAGTTCGGCGTAGCCGGCATACACATTCTGCGTGCCGTCATAGGCCGAGTAGCCCAGGCCGATGATCTGGCCGATATCGGTGAAGGTCTGCGGCGTCAGGCTGTTGCTCGTCTTGCGCCACTCCGTACCGAAGGCCAGGCCCAGCGGCCCCCCCTTGAGATCCATCAGGCTGCGCGAGATGGTGAAGTCGAACATGTCCAGGCTCGACTTGGCACGCGCGCTGATGGTCGGGCTGATGGCATCGTAGACCGACTGCGGCGTCTGCGAGGCATTGTCGCCAATGCGCCAGGTGCCATAGGGGCAGGCCGGATTGCCCAGCACGCAGCGTACTGCGTCATAGCGCAGGAAACCCGTGCGCTTGTTGACCAGGTCGGTGCCGGAATGCAGGTAGGCGGTGTCGTAGCTCCAGTCGCCCCAGTTGCCCTTGACACCCACCAGGAAGCGGTTGAACTCATTGGTATTGTCGGTCACGCGCGGGCCCACGTCCCACGCGCTGTAACGCAGGCGGGCCGCGGTGGGCAGCGGGTTGTCCGGATGCCCTGCATACAGCTGGGTCGCACCGGCACCGCTGTTGGCGTTGACCGGGCCGCCAGGGTAGCCCCAGCCGCCGGATACGCCGGATGGCGTATTGCTGAAGACCGTTTCCTTCTTCGAGTAACCGATCTCGGTATAGACCTCGCCGCCTTCACCAAACGCGAAGCTGGCGCGGCCGAACACGTTCACGTACTTCTCTTCCGGGCTCAGATCGCGGTACTGCTGCGCCGGATCCCACAGGCAACCCTGGGCCTGTGCGGTCGCGTCACTCTGCCCGGGAATCGAGGTCAGCCCGGCGCAGCCCGGCAGGGCAACCAGATGGCCGGTGGCATCGAACACCGAACCATTGGGACCCACGCCGCCGGCGGTACCGCCCGACAGGTAGGCGCCGCCCAGGAACTGCGCGTCTGCAGCGTCGTAACCCCAGCGCCGGATATCGCCGGTGCCGATCCACTTGCGGTTCTTGCGGTCGCTGATCTTGATCGCGTCGGTCTTGCCGACGTCCAGGCTGAAGAACGCATTCCAGCCATCGCTGGACAGGTCGCCGGTGCCGGCAGTGAGGGTCGCCTTCTTCGCATCGCCATCGCCGTCACCGGAAATGCCGTAGGAACCGCGCAGGATGGCGCCTTGGAAGTCGCTGCGCAGGATGATGTTGACCACGCCGGCGATGGCGTCGGAGCCATAGATCGCCGAGGCGCCGTCCTTGAGCACTTCCACGCGCTCGACGGCATCGAGCGGGATGGTGCTGAGGTCGGTGAAGACCTTCTGGCCGTCATCGGCCAGGCCGTAGGTGGCCATGCGGCGGCCGTTCAACAGCACCAGCGTCGAGCCGGCGCCCAGGCCACGCAGCGAGATGCCGGCGCCGCCACCGGCGAAGCCGTTGCCGAAGGTCTTGGGAATGGAGCCTGCGCCGTCGGCGGTCAGGGTCTGCAGGTACTCGGCGACCGTGGTCTTGCCGGTGCGGTCGATTTCCTGGCGGGTCACCACCTGCACCGGCGACGGTGTCTCGGTGTTGGTGCGCGGAATGTTCGAGCCGGTGACCGTGATGCGGTCGAGGTTGGTGGCCTGCTCCTGTGCAAAGGCTGAGGAAGAAGCCACGGCGCCGACCAGCAGCAGGGTGCTGCCAGCAAGGATATGGGTGATGGACGATGCCAGGGTGGTGCGGCGGCGGCTGGCGGGCCGTTGGATCGGGTGTTTCACAGCTTCTCTCCTAACTGGAAAACCGTAGCGTTGAGGGCTGTCGCCGGATCGATACCGGGACGCGCCAATCTAGGTTTCCAGCAGGTGACGACGTCGTGAATTTTTGCTTAATCAGTAACGCTTGGCCCTGGCATGTCCGCATTTGCCGGGCAGTGGCAGGGGCCGGCCCGGCGCGAGGCCGGGCCGGTGGGACGCTCAGTCCGGCAGCGAGAACTGCACCGGCACCATGCCGATGGCCGGAACCGCCACGCCGTCACGCTGGGCGGGCTCGAAGCGCCAATGCTTGAGGACCTGCTGGCGGGCGGCCTGGTCCAGGTTGCGCGAGCCGCTGCTGCGCTCGACGCTGACCGCGACCGGCTGGCCACGGGTGTCCACTTCCACCCGCAACAGCACCGTGCCCTGTTCGTGGTTGCGCAGGGACTGGATCGGATAGGTCGGTGGCGGGGCGCTGCGGTACTGCAGCTGGGCGCCGGCCAGCGGGGTGGAGGTGTCGATGCTGGGCGCCAGCTGCGGCGGAGCCGGTTCGGCGGCCGGCAATGCGATGCCCTGGGTCTCTTCCACGGTCGCGGTGGGTGCGGGCAGTGGCGGTACCACCGGCTGCGTCCGCGGCTTCGGCACCACCTGGACGATCTCTTTGGGCGGGACCGGAGCCGGCGGCGTCGGCGGTGGCGGGATCTTCTCGATCAGCCTCACCGGAGTCTTTTCACGCGGGGCCTGCACGGCCTGGTAGGTCGCAGGGATGAGCAGCAACAGGAAGGCCAGCAGGTGCAGGGCGATCGCTGCACTCCAGGCGGCTACGCGGGCGGGGTCGAAGTGCGGGGATGCAACGGGATAGGTACGAACCATGATCCACCTCCATGCCAGTGACGAAGTCCTCAACGCACCAGGGTCCGTGGCGGGGTTGCCGCACGCGGCTGGCAGTTCATCAGTAGCGCGGCATGGCGGCCACTGCCTAGAGGCAGGGGCATGCGCGTTGGGCTGGCCTTCAGCCAACGCCGCCGGAATACACGAAAAAGGCGGGCCCCCTGCGGGACCCGCCTGTGTCGGCCGTGCCGTACGCGATCAGCGGCCCAGTTCGAACACCACGTCCAGGTTGACCGAGACGGTCGATTCACCCGGTGCGACCGGGGTGGCCTTGTCCATCGCCGCGCCGGCGGCCATGGTGCGCATCATCGGCATCGGGCGGAAACCGCCGTTGCTGTTCTCGGAGATGCTGACGATGCGGCGCACCTGCAGGCCCAGCGACCTGGCGTAGGTCTGGGCGCGCGCCTGGGCTTTCTTCAGGGCGGCCAGGCGGGCTTCGTCATAGACCGGCTCGGGCTGGTCGATCTCGAAGCTGGGCCCGTTGATCTGGTTGGCGCCCTGCGCGGCCAGCGCGTCCAGCACCTTGCCGAGCTTGGCGATGTCGCGGACCTTCAGGCTGACCGTGTTGCTGGCCTGGTAGCCGGTGATCTTCGGTGCCTCATTGTCGGCATAGCGGTACTGCGGATTGAGGCTGACGCCGCTGGTCTGCACGTCGCGCTCGGCAATGCCGGCGGCCTTGATCGCGGCCAGCACCTTGTCCATCTGCTGGGCGTTCTGGCGCATGGCGCTGTTGCCGTCGGCGGCCTGGGTGACCACGCCGGCGGACAGGGTGGCGACGTCCGGTACACGGGTGGCCTCGGCGTTGGCCGAGATGTTCAGCAGGGTGCCTTCGGCCGGGGCGGCGATCGGCGGCGACGGCGGAGCGGCATGGGCGGTCATCGAGGTTCCAAGGGCGAGGGACAGGGCGAGCAGCAGCGGGGTGGCGGTCAGGCGCATGGGATCTCCTTGTTGTGGCGGTGAGGGTGGTGTCGTAGCGATGAACGCGCTGTGAGCCTGATCGGGGTTGCAGCGGTTCCGTAACGGGTTGCCGACGATTCAGGCGGTGGCCTCAGGTTATGCTGTGCCGATGCTCTATCTTGCTTCCCGCTCCCCCCGACGCAACCAGCTGCTGGCCCGACTCGGACGCCCCTTCCAGGCCCTTGACCTGGAGGTCGTCGAGCAGCGCGCGGCCACTGAAAGCGCCGAACAGTATGTGTGCCGGGTCGCTGCCGACAAGGCGCGCGCCGGGCTGGCCCAGGTGCTGGCCGATGACCCGCAGGCGCGGGTGCTCGGTTCGGATACCGAGGTCGTGCTGGACGGCGAGGTCTTCGGCAAGCCGGTCGATGCCGCCGACGCGCGGGCGATGCTGGCGCGACTGGCCGGGCGCACCCACCAGGTGATGACCGCGGTGGTGGTGGTCGGCGCCGGCGGCCTGGACAGTGAGCTGGTCATTTCCGAGGTGACCTTCGCCCCGATCGATGCCGCCGACATCGCCGCCTATGTCGCCACCGGCGAGCCGCTGGACAAGGCCGGCGCCTACGCCATCCAGGGTGGGGCCGAACGCTGGATCGAACACCTTTCCGGCAGCTACTCCGGCGTGATGGGGCTGCCGCTGCTGCATACCGATCGTCTGCTGGCCCGCTGTGGCGTGCCGGTCCCCACTGCCGATGCCGCCAGGGAGGCTGCCGATGTCTGAGGAAATCCTGGTCAATGTGACCCCGCGCGAGACCCGGGTCGCGGTGATCGAAAACGGCATGCTGCAGGAACTGCACATCGAGCGCGGTTGGCGCCGTGGCGTGGTCGGCAACATCTACAAGGGCAAGGTGCAGCGGGTCATGCCCGGCATGCAGGCCGCCTTCGTCGAAGTCGGCCTGGAGCGCGCGGCGTTCCTGCACGCCAACGACGTGGTGCGGCCGGCGCCGGTGGCCAGCGCCGACACCGAGAACACCACCCTGCCGCCGCCGGCCAGCGTGCCGATCGTCGAGCTGCTGCGCGACGGCCAGGACATCGTGGTGCAGGTGGTGAAGGACCCGATCGGCACCAAGGGCGCCCGCCTGACCACGCAGATCAGCATTCCCTCGCGCTACATGGTGCTGCTGCCGCAGTCCAAGGTGGTGGGCGTGTCGGCGCGCATCGAAGACGAAACCGAGCGCGCCCGCCTGAAGGCGCTGGTGACCGAACTGTCGGCGCAGCACGGTGGCTACGGCTACATCGTGCGCACCAACGCCGAAGGGCAGCCGGCCGAGGCCATCGCCGAGGACATCGCCTACCTGTCGCGCGTGTGGAACGTGGTCGAGCGCCGCGGCCGCGAGGCGCCGTCGTGCAGCATCATCTATGAAGACCTGAGCCTGCCGCTGCGTTCGGTGCGCGACCTGATCCGCAAGGACGTGGACAAGGTGAAGGTCGACTCGAAGGAGACCTTCGGCCAGCTGCAGGCCTTCGTCGCCAAGTACATGCCGGTACTGGCCGAGAAGCTGGAGCTGTACTCCGGCGATCGCCCGATCTTCGACATGTTCGGCGTGGAAGACGAGATCGGCCGCGCGCTGGACAAGCAGGTGCCGCTCAAGTCCGGTGGCTACCTGGTGATCGACCAGACCGAGGCGATGACCACCATCGACGTCAATACCGGTTCGTTCCTCGGCCAGCGCAACCTGGAAGAGACGGTGTTCCGCACCAACCTGGAAGCGGCGCAGGCAGTGGCGCGTCAGCTGCGGCTGCGCAACCTGGGCGGGATCATCATCATCGACTTCATCGATATGGATGATGCCGAGCATCGCCGCCAGGTGCTGCGCACGCTGGAGAAGGCGCTGGCGCGCGACCACGCCAAGACCACGGTCTATGATTTCTCGCCGCTGGGCCTGGTGGAGATGACCCGCAAGCGCACGGTGGAAAGCCTGGAGCGCCAGCTGTCGGAAACCTGCCCGCAGTGCAGTGGCCGCGGCAGCATCAAGACCACCGAGACGGTGACCTACGAGATCTTCCGCGAGATCACCCGCGCGGTGCGACAGTTCGATGCCGCGCGCCTGCTGGTGATCGCGTCGACCAAGGTGGTCGCGCGCATTACCGACGAGGAGTCCGCGGCGGTGGCCGAACTGGAGGAATTCCTCGGCAAGAGCATCCGCTTCCAGGCGGACGAGCAGTACCTGCAGGAGCAATTCGATGTCGTTCTGCTCTGATCGTCGCCGGCCGCAGGCCGGCGGTGGCCGATGAGCGCGCCGCCGCGCCTGCGACTGCGAAGGATCCGCCGTCATTTCATTGCCGCCTGTGCGGTGGGCCTGGTCGGGCTTGCACTGCTGGTGGGCACGCTCAGCCAGCTGCTGCCGCTGGCCGAGCGCCATCCGGAAAAGATTGCCGCCTGGCTGAGCGAGCGGGCCGGCCAGCCGGTGCGTTTCGACCAGCTGCAGACCGCCTGGACCCGGCGTGGCCCGCTGCTGCAGCTGAAGGGCCTGCGCATCGGCGCCGGGCAGGGCCTGCCGATCGGCGAGGCCGAAGTCCTGGTGTCGATGTACAGCGGGCTGCTGCCCGGGCGCTCGCTGACCGAACTGCGCCTGCGTGGCCTGGCCCTGGACCTGCAGCAGGATGAACACGGACGCTGGTCGGTGCGGGGGTTGCCGCAATCCGACAACGGGGGGGATCCGCTGGATGCGTTGCGCCGGCTCGGCGAGCTGCAGGTGATCGGCGGCCGCCTGGGCGTGCACGCGCCGGCGCTGGGCATCGACAGCACGCTGCCGCGCATCGACCTGCGCATGCGGGTCAATGGTGATCGCCTGCGCGTGGGGGTACGCGCCTGGGCGCAGCCCGAAGCGCTGCCGCTGACCGCGGTACTGGACGTGGACCGTGCGCGCGGCAACGGCCAGGCCTGGCTCGGCGCCGACCCGGTCGATTTCCACGCCTGGGCGCCCTTGCTGGCGGCCGGCGGCGTGCGCCTGCGCGAGGGCAAGGGCGAGCTGAACCTGTGGCTGACCCTGCGTGATTTCGCGCCGGTCGCGCTGACCACCGATTCGGACCTGCGGGACGTGCGCGTCGACGGTGCACCGATGCCCGGCGTGGCAGCGCCGCAGCTGCAGCTGCGGCGGCTGCAGGCCCGCCTGCGCTGGCAGCGTCAGGCCGATGGCTGGGCGTTGCAGGTGCCGCGCCTGCGCCTGAAGACCGAAGATGGCGAACAGCAGCTCGATGGCCTGCAGCTGCAGATCGGCAAGCAGCTGCGGGTGAACGCCGGTGCGGTGCAGGCTGGTACCGCGCTGCGCGGGCTGGCCCTGAGCAATCTCCTTGAACCGGGTCTGCGGCGCTGGCTGTTCCTGTCCAGGCCGCAGCTGGAGGTGCGCCGATTGCAGTTGGCCGGCGAACGTGATGGCCCGTTGCGGGCACAGGGCGAACTGCAGTCGCTGGGCTTTGCCAGCGTCGGCAATTCTCCGGGCCTGCGCGGCCTCGGGGGGCGTTTCGAAGGCGATGCCGATGGCTTCAGCCTGCAGCTGCAGCCGCAACGGCAGCTGCAGTTCGATTGGCCGACCGGCTTTGGCGTGCGGCATGACCTGCATCTGGCCGGACAGATCGTGGGGTGGCGCGACGAGGGCGGCGGTTGGCGGATCGGAACGCCGGCGATGCGCGTGGAAGGCACCGACTACGCGGCCGACGTGCGCGGCGGCGTCTGGTTCCAGGGCGACGGTACGCGGCCGTGGCTGCAGCTGGCCGCCAAGCTGGACGACGTGCCGATGACGGCGGCCAAGCGCTTCTGGATCCACTCCAAGATGAGCAAGGGCGCCACCGACTGGCTGGACATGGCACTGGCCGGCGGCCAGGTGCGTGGCGGTGTCGGCCTGGTCACCGGTGACCTGGACGACTGGCCGTTCGACAACAACGATGGCCGCTTCGAGGCCACCGGCCACATCAGCAATGGCGACATCCGCTTCCAGCACGATTGGCCGCTGATGCGCCAGGTTGATGCCGATATCGCCTTCATCGGCCCCGGCTTCGAGATGCGTGGACGTGGCGATCTGGCGGGCGTGGCAGTGCAGAAGTTCGAAGCCGGCATTCCGGACTTCGGCCATCAGCCGCTGTACGTGCGCGCCGACGCGCCGAGCGAAGCCGGCAAGCTGCTGGCGATGCTGCGCCAGAGCCCGTTGCACAAGGACTATGGCGATACCCTGGACAACCTGGTCGCCAGTGGTCCGGCACATGTGACGTTCGATCTGCTGCAGCCGCTGCACCACGATGAAGGTGGTGGTCATCTGCAGGGGACGGTCGACCTGACCGGCGTGAAGCTGGTCGACAAGCGCTTCCAGCTGGCCTTCGACAACATGCGAGGGCAGGCGCGCTACAGCAATGGCGGCTTCGGCGCCGAGGAACTGGCGGTGCGCCACCTCGGCCAGGATGGCCGCCTGAGCCTGCGCGCTGGTGGCTACGTGCACGACAGCACGCGGGCCTTCGAATCGCAGCTGACGGCGCATCTTGATGCAGGCGTACTGATCGACCGCGCACCGGAAATGGCCTGGCTCAAGCCCTACATCACCGGCACTTCAGCGTGGACCATCGCGGTCAACCTGCCCAAGGTGGCCCCGGGGGCGCCCGCGCCGCCGAGTGAACTGCGGTTGAGTTCGGAACTGGTCGGCACGCGGCTGGACCTGCCGGCACCGCTGGACAAACCGGCCGCCGAACCGCTGGCGACTACGGTGGCCGCGCAGTTGCCGATGGGCGCCGGCCGCATCGATGTGGCCTTTGGCCAGCGCCTGGCGCTGGCCGCACGCAGCCACAACAACCAGACCGGCGTGCAGGTCACGCTGGGCAGTGATCATGTTGATCGTGAGCCGCCGCCGAGCGGGCTGACGGTCAATGGCCGCAGCGCGACGCTGGATGCGCTGGAGTGGATCGGCCTGGCGCGGGGCGGCGGTGACGACGATGCGATGCCGCTGCGAGCGGTGGACGTCCAGGTCGGCCAGTTGAAGCTGATCGGCGGCGTGTTCGAGCAGACCCGGCTGCAGCTGCACCCGGGTCCACAGGCACTGGATGTGCGGTTGGACGGCCCCTCGCTGGCCGGGCGCCTGACCGTCCCCAATGCGGACGGTGGCACGATCAGTGGCCAGCTTGACCGCGTGCACTGGCAGTCACTGCCGGCGGTACCGGGTGCGCCGGCTGCACCGGCGCGGGTACAGGCCGGTGCCAACGACATGGACCCGGCCAAGCTGCCGCCGTTCGCGCTGGACATTGCCGACCTGAAGTTCGGCAAGGTGGTGCTGGGCCAGGCGGTGCTGCGCACGCGGCCGCTGGCCAACGGCCTGAACGTGGATGAGCTGCGTTTCCGCGCGCCGGACCAGGAGATCGACATCAGCGGTCGCTGGCTGGGCCGGACCGGTGGTGCCCGTACCGAGTTGACCGCACAGGTGCGCAGCGAGGATCTGGGTGGGTTGATGCAGAACCTTGATTACGGCGGCCAGTTGCGCGGCGGTTCCGGCCAGGCGCAGTTGCAGGCCTCGTGGAGCGGAGGCCCGTCGGATTTCCAGCTGGGCAACCTGCAGGGCAGCCTCGACCTGCATGCGCGCAATGGCCAGCTGCTGGAGCTGGAGCCTGGCGCCGGCCGCGTGCTGGGCCTGCTCAGCGTCGCGCAACTGCCGCGGCGCCTGATGTTCGACTTCCGCGACTTCTTCTCCAAGGGCTTCGCGTTCAACCAGATCGACGGCAGCATGCAGTTCGGCCAGGGCATGGCGCGCACCGACAAGGTGCTGATCGAAGGCCCGGCGGCCAACATCACCATCCGTGGCCAGGCCGACCTGCGCAACCAGCGGTTCGACCAGACCATCGACGTCAACCCGCGCGCGGGCAACCTGCTGACCGTGGTCGGCGCGGTGGCCGGCGGCCCGGTGGGGGCCGCGCTGGGCGCGGCCACCAATGCGGTATTGTCCAAGCCGCTGGGCGAGATTGGCGCCCGAACCTACAAGGTGACCGGTCCATGGAAGGAACCGAAGGTGGAAGTGATCGAGCGCAGCCGCGACAAGACCCCATCACCGCCCGTGCCGGCGTCTGCACCGGCCATTCCGCCGACCGTCACCGACCTGCCGCGCTCGCGCTGAGCGCGGTTCCCTGTTCACGGGGCTTGCCTGAGCGCCCCCGCACCCCCAGATCGAGACCATGACTGATATCGCCCTGACGCTTGCCCAAGACCGCCTGCTGCGCCCCGGCGGCCTGGATACCGCTGGCCTGGAGCGCACCTTCGGCCAGTTGCTCGGCCCCGGTGTCGACTTCGGCGACCTTTATTTCCAGCACGCCCGCCGCGAGAGCTGGAGCGTGGAAGACGGCATCGTCAAGGACGGTGCCCATTCCATCGAGCAGGGCGTGGGTGTACGTGCGATTTCCGGCGAGAAGACCGGTTTCGCGTACTCCGATGACATCCATGCCGACGCGCTGCTGGCGGCGGCGCAGTCGGCGCGCGCGATCTCGCGTGAGGGCGGTGCGCAGTCCGGGCGATCGCTGCTTCGCGGCAATGCGCGCGCACTGTACCCGGCGCTGGACCCGATCGATGGTATCGGCAACGAAGCCAAGGTCGAGGTGCTCAAGCGCCTGGATGGTTACCTGCGTGCCGCCGACCCGCGCGTGAAGCAGGTGATGGTGAGCCTGTCCGGCGGCGTCGATACGGTGCTGATCGCCCGCAGCGACGGTGTGCTGGCGGCCGATGTGCGTCCGCTGGTGCGCCTGAATGTGCAGGTGATCGTCGAGCACAACGGCCGTCGCGAGTCCGGCTATGCCGGTGGCGGTGGCCGTTATGGCTACGAAGACCTGTTTGCCAGCGGCCGCCCCGAAGCCCTCGCCCAGGAAGCGCTGCGCCAGGCGCTGGTGAACCTGGAAGCGGTGCCGGCGCCGGCCGGCATGATGCCGGTGGTGCTCGGCCCGGGTTGGCCGGGCGTGCTGCTGCACGAAGCGGTCGGCCACGGTCTGGAAGGCGACTTCAATCGCAAGGGCACCAGCGTCTACGCCGGCCGCATCGGTGAGCGCGTCGCCGCGCCCGGGGTGACCATCGTCGACGACGGCACCCTCGACGGTCGCCGCGGTTCGTTGAACATCGACGACGAAGGCCACCCGAGCCAGTGCACCCCGCTGATCGAGGACGGCATCCTGGTCGGCTACATGCAGGACAGCCTCAATGCGCGGCTGATGGGCATGGCCCCGACCGGCAACGGGCGCCGTGAATCGTTCGCGCACCTGACCATGCCGCGCATGACCAACACCTACATGCGCGCCGGCGAGCACGACCCGCAGGAGATGATCCGTTCGGTGAAGAAGGGCCTGTACGCGGTCAACTTCGGCGGTGGCCAGGTCGACATCACCAGCGGCAAGTACGTGTTCTCGGCCACCGAGGCCTACCTGATCGAGGATGGCCGCATCACCACGCCGGTGAAGGGCGCGACCCTGATCGGCAACGGCCCGGAAACCATGCAGAAGGTGCGCATGGTCGGCAACGACCTGGCCCTGGACGAGGGCGTGGGCATCTGCGGCAAGGACGGGCAGAGCGTGCCCGTGGGTGTCGGCCAGCCCTCGCTGTTGATCGAGGGCATCACCGTCGGCGGTACCCAGGCCTGAGCGTGGCGAGGGCCACAGCAACCGCCCGGGCCGGCGCGGACTCAGTCCTCGTCGGCTTCGCCGGTCCCGATGTGGTCGGCGTCTTCGGCGCCGGCCTTCAGGCCCAGCGCCGCCGGCAGCATCAGCGCGCGCAGCACCTGGAAGATCTCGCGGTAGGCGCGCGGCGGCTTGTTCTTCGCCTTTTCGGCCTGCGCGTTGCGTACCAGGGTGCGCAGCTGCTGGCGGTCGGCCTGCGGGTAGTCGTCGAGCAGGGCGGCCAGCGCCTTGTCACCGTCGGCCAGCAGGCGGTCGCGCCAGTCTTCCACGCGGTGCATCATCGCCACTTCGCGGCGGCCGGTTTCGCTGTTGGCGTCCAGCGCATCGCGGATCGCGTCCAGCGTTGCCTCGTCCTCGCGGCGCATGTGCTTGGCCAGGAACGCCAGCTGGCGCTTGTGGGCGATGTGGGCGGTGATGCGCTTGCACTCGGCGATATGCGGCAGCAGGTCTTCCGGGATCGGCAGGCGCGCCAGCTGGGCCGGAGTCAACGACACCAGCTTCTCGCCCAGGGCCAGGACGTCGAGCGCGTCGCGCCGGTTCTGGCTGCGGCTCTTGTCGTGGAATTCACCGGTTTCTTCGTCGCGTCCGCGCATCGTCCCTACCTGATCTCAAAAAAAGTCGCCCGGCGTGATGCCGGGCCCAACCCGTACAGGATAAAGCATTGAACGTGATCGCCCCTGAAGTGGCCGTCGGCGACGACAGCCCGGCCCGGCTGGAACGGCTGGCCGACCTTTCCCAGCAACTGCTCGACCGTGCCCGCGCGCTGGGCGCCAGCCAGGCCGAGGTCAGCTGCAGCGAGGATCGTGGCCTGGAGGTCAATGTCCGCCTTGGCGAAGTGGAGACCGTGCAGTCCACCCGCGACCGCGGCATCGCCGTGACCGTCTATTTCGGGCAGCGCAAGGGCAGTGCCAGCACTGGCGACCTGAACGAGGCCAGCCTGGCCGCTACGGTCGAGCAGGCCTGCGCGATTGCCCGGCATACCGAGGATGACCCGGCCGCCGGCCTGGCCGAGGCCGCACTGATGGCCACCGACTTCCCGGAGCTGGACGGTTGGCATCCGTGGGCGCTGCAGGCCGATGAGGCGGTGGACCTGGCCCTGGCCTGCGAGGCGGCCGGCCGCGAGGCCGATGCGCAGATCCGCAATTCCGACGGCGCTTCCGTGTCGAGCATGCAGAGCCTGTCGGTGTACGCCAATTCGCATGGTTTTTTCGGCCGAGAGCGCGGCACCCACCATTCGATCGGTTGCGCGCTGATCGCCGGGCAGGGCGACGGCATGCAACGCGATGGCTGGTATACCAGCGCGCTGGCGCAGGGGGACCTGGAAGACGTGGGCCTGGTCGGCCGTCGCGCCGCCGAGCGCACCGTAGCCCGCCTGCAGCCGCGTTCGTTGGCCACTGGCAGCATGCCGGTGCTGTTCGCCCCGGAAGTGGCGCGCAGCCTGGTCGGCCACCTGCTGTCGGCGGTGTCCGGCGGCGCGTTGTACCGCCAGGCCAGTTTCCTGCTGGACAGCGTCGGCCAGCGCCTGTTCCCGGAGTGGATGCAGATTGACGAACTGCCGCACCTGCGCCGCGGCCTGCGCTCGGCCGCCTTCGACGGCGACGGCGTGGCCACCCGTGCCTCGGCGCTGGTCCGTGACGGCGTGCTGCAGCGTTACGTGCTGGGCAGCTATTCGGCGCGCAAGCTGGGCCTGCAGACCACCGCCAATGCCGGCGGCGTGCACAACCTGCAGCTGGCGGCCAATGCCGGTTCGCTCGAAGAGATCGCCCGGCAGATGGGTGACGGCCTGCTGGTGACCGAGCTGATGGGGCAGGGTGTGAACGGGGTGACCGGCGACTACTCGCGGGGCGCGGGCGGCTTCCGTGTCGAGAATGGCGAGATCCAGTACCCGGTGGACGGCGTCACCATCGCCGGCAACCTGCGCGAGATGTTCAGCAGCATCGAGGCGGTCGGCAGCGACGTCGACCCGCGCTCGCACATCCGGACCGGCTCGATCCTGCTGGGGCGGATGACCATTGCCGGTAATGATTGATGGCGTCGATGGCGTAAGCTATGCCCGCCTGACGCAACCAGCTTGGTGCTGGTGGGTCAAGACCACCCAATGAAAAGGAGTTTTGTCGTGAGTGAATTCGATAACGTCCCGCCGCCGCCGGCAACCACCAATGCCCCGGCCGACCAGCGCACCATGGCGCTGGCCGCGCACCTGCTGGGCATCTTCACCTGGTTCATCGGCCCGCTGATCATCTGGCTGATCAACAAGGATGACGCCAGCAAGTCCTTCGTGACAGACCAGGCCAAGGAGGCGCTGAACTTCCAGATCACCATCACCATCGCGATGCTGATCTGCATCGTGCTGACCATCGTGATCATCGGCGGCATCCTGGCGCCGATCGTCGGCATCCTGAACCTGGTGTTCTGCATCATCGCCGCTGTGAAGGCCAACAACGGCGAAGCCTACCGCTACCCGTTCGCGCTGCGCCTGGTCAAGTAATACCGGCTGCACGCGCAAACAGGAACGCCCGGCATTGCCGGGCGTTCCTGTTTGGCGGCAGCGTCACCGCCAGCGATCAGTGATCGCGTTCCACCGCCAGCGTTGCCAGCGCGCGCAGCGCATCGGCTTCTTCGCCATGGCCGGCCAGCGTGGCCTGCATGCGTGCGGCCAGTTCGCGCAGCTGCGCCTTCGCACCGTCCATGCCGAGCAGCGCGGGGAAGGTGCTCTTGTCCTGCGCCTGGTCCTTGCCGGCGGTCTTGCCCAGCTGTTCGGAACTGGCTTCGACATCGAGGATGTCATCGCGGACCTGGAAGGCCAGGCCGAGCGCGTCGGCGAAGCTGTCCAGCTGGGCCAGCTGTGGTTCGTGGGCCTGGCCGCACAGCGCCCCCATGCGCACCGCTGCGCGGATCAGCGCGCCGGTTTTCAGCGCGTGCATGCGGGTCAGTGCCGCGAGCGTCTGTTGCTGGCCGGTGGCATCGATGTCCAGCGCCTGGCCACCACACATGCCGGAGGCGCCGGACGCGTGGGCCAGCGTCTGCAGGCAGGCCACGCGCAGCGTGGCCGGCAGCGGCGCATCGGCCAGCAGGCCGAAGGCGCGGGTCTGCAGGGCGTCACCGGCCAGGATCGCGGTGGCTTCGTCGAAGGCGATGTGGGTGGTCGGCTTGCCGCGTCGCAGCGCGTCATCGTCCATGGCCGGCAGGTCGTCATGCACCAGCGAATAGGCGTGGATGAGCTCGACAGACATCGCCGCTGCGTCCAGGTGTTCCGGCTGCGCGCCGAACAGGTGGCCACTGGCGTACACCAGCAGCGGTCGCATGCGTTTGCCACCGCCCAGCACCGAATAGCGCATGGCCTGGTGCAGGCGCTGCGGTGCTTCGGCGGGCGAGGGCAGGGCGGCGTCGAGCTGGCTTTCGATACGGTCGCGCCAGCGCGCGAACAGAACCTCAGCCGTCATGGCTGGGCGGATCGAAAGGCTCGGATGCTTCCGGCTGCGCCGGATCGCTGAGCAGGCGCACGCGCAGTTCGGCCTGTTCCAGCGCCTGCTGGCACTGGCGGTACAGACCGACGCCGCGTTCATAAGCACTGAGCGAGGCTTCCAGGCTCAGCTCGCCGGTTTCCATCTGCTCCACCAGCTGTTCCAGCGATTCGAGCGACTGCTCGAACTGGGCGACCGGGGAGGCGTTTTCGGGGGACTTCTTGGCCATGCAGCAAGTGTGGACGGGCTGCGCGCGGGGGTCAATTCACCAGCCGCCGGGACGCCACTGCAGTTGTGCATCCTGGGCCTGCAACCAGCCTTGCAGAGGGGCCGCGATGACCACGTCGGCGGCGGCAAGCAGCTGGGGCCCATCGAAGATCAGCGGCAGCTGGGCCCGCCGCCAGGGGGCCAGGTGCTCGCGTTGCAGGCAGTCCTTCAGCGCATGCGAATGGGGGCGACCGGGCAGCACGATGCGCTCGCCGCCCACGCGTGCACGGACCTGAAGCGGGCGTTCGAAGGCCACGGCGCCCTGCAGGCGCAATTGGCCACCATCGGGCAGCGGCAGGGGGGCACGCCCATCCCATTCGGCCTGCCATCCGCAGGGCAGCGATGGCAGCTGCGCGGGCAGCAGATAGGCGTGATCGCGCCATTGCTGGATGGCATGCTCGTGCCAGCGCACCCGCGCCTGGCGATCGTTGCCGGCCGGCAGCAGTTCGTGCAGGCCCTGCTGCAGTACCGTGGCCGGCAGTGGGGCGGCACCGTGGCCGATCACCCAGGCGCGCAGCACGCGCGCGGCACGCCCCGGTGACACCTGGCGCAGCAGCTGCAGCGAAAGCACGCGTGGCGCCACTTCCAGGTGGGCGATCAGCTCGGCGTCTTCCTCGTCCAGCAGAGCACGGGTCTGCCCGCAGTGCATTGCGCTGCCCGCCAATGCCGCAGCCGCATGCGGCCAGCGCTGGCGCAGCAACGGCAGCACCTGCAGGCGCAGGAAGTTGCGATCGGCGTGGTCGTGGCCATTGCTGGGGTCTTCGATCCAGCGCAGCGCGTGCTGGCGCGCGTAGTCGAGCAGCGCGTTGCGCGTTGCCGGCAGCAGGGGGCGCCACAACGGATGCCCGCCAATGCGGCTGTGTGCGGACATCGCCGCCAGGCCGTCAATACCGGAACCGCGCAGGGCACGCAGCAGGAAGGTCTCGGCCTGATCGTCCTGGTGCTGCGCCAGTGCCAGCGTTTCGCCGTCGCGCAGTTCGGCCGCGAAGGCGGCGCGTCGCGCCTGCCGCGCCGCGCCTTCAAGGCCGAGGCCCGCGCGGTTGTCGATCTGCACGTGATGCACGGCCAGTGCAATGCCCAGTGCCGCGCATTGCTGCTGGCAATGCAGCACCCAGCCGTCCGCATCGGCCTGCAGGCCATGGTGTACGTGCACCGCACGCAGCGCCGTGCCGGAGGCCTGTGCGCAGCGCCACAGCCAGTGCAGCAGCACGGTCGAGTCGACACCACCGCTGTAGCCCACCAGCAGCGGCGCATCCAGCGGAACGAGGGCAGGGAAGGCAGTCACGGCGGCAAGTATAGGGTTGCTCGGCAGGGCTGCGCCCTGCACCCGCTACGATCCAGAGCAACAGCAACAGCAGAAGCTGGTTTGCTGAGGGTAGGCGGGGTGGGTCCGGTTGCGGGAGACGCCGTAAACCCATCCATGGGGGCTTGGCCGCGGCATCCATGCCGCGGACACTCCCGCAACCGGACCCGCCCCGCCTTCGACAGTTTCCTGCGAACTGTCGGAACTGCTCTTGGGGTCAGATCCGTTTTCCTGCGGAAAACGGATCTGACCCCGATCTATTTCGATATCTGACAGATGTGTCGACCAAGGTCGACACCTACCAACAGCCGCCGGCAAACTGTCGAAGGCGGGGCACTGTGGGTTTGCGGGGTGTGTGATCTGGCCCCCTGAAAACGGACGCCATGAAGCCGTTTCAGGCGGCAGCCCGGAGCTGCCGGGCATAGTTGTTAGGCGAGTGGTAGCCCAGCGCCGAGTGTAGCCGGGCTGGATTGTAGAAGCCGTGGATGTAAGCAGCG
>NZ_JCAFST010000020.1:0-42450 GCF_059369535.1 Stenotrophomonas sp. YJH_SMC_122
AGGTTCGCTGACCGAAATCGGCAACAACCTGCAGCGCGTCCGCGAGCTGTCGGTGCAGGCCTCCAACGCCACCAACTCGGCCAGCGACCGCAAGGCCCTGCAGGCCGAAGTGACCCAGCTGGTCTCGGAAATCGACCGCGTTGCCAAGCAGTCGGACTTCAACGGCACCAAGCTGCTGGACGGCACCTTCTCCAGCCAGCTGTTCCAGGTCGGCGCCAATGCCGGCCAGGCCATCGCCATCGACAAGACCATCGATGCCAAGGCCGGCTCGCTGGGCACCTCGACCTTCGCCACCGGTGCGACCGCTGCCCTGGCCGCCAGCACCGACGGTGCCCGCTTCTCCGGCACCGTGATGGGCGTGGACATCGGCACGGTTGAAGTGAAGGCCGGCGCCACCACGGCGGATGCATCCAAGGCCGTCGCCACCGCCATCAACGCCAAGATCGGCGAGGCCGGCATCTACGCCGAAGCCAATGCCGACGGCTCCCTGAAGCTGAGCTCGGTGAAGGAAGGCAAGGCCGTTGCCACTGCCGATATCGCCCTGATGCGCAGCGACTACGATGCCACCGCCAAGACCTGGGGCACCGCAGCGGCTGCCGGCGCCTACACTGCTGGCACCGACACCTCGGCCAACGTGCAGAAGCTGGACGTGAGCACCGTGCTCGGTGCCCAGCAGGCCCTGGAAGTGGTCGACAAGGCCCTGGGTGCGATCAACAGCACCCGCGCCGACCTCGGTGCGATCCAGAACCGCTTCACCTCGGTCGTGGCCAACCTGCAGACCTCGTCGGAAAACCTGTCGGCATCGCGCAGCCGCATCAAGGACACCGACTTCGCCAAGGAAACCGCCGAACTGACCCGCACCCAGATCCTGCAGCAGGCCGGTACGGCCATGCTGGCCCAGGCCAACCAGGTGCCGCAGGGCGTGCTCAGCCTGCTGCGCTGATCCACGGCAAGAAGGCGCCGCTACCGTCGGGTCGAACCGACGGTAGCGGCAACCGGGAAGCCACGATGCACGAAGGCGCGGGCCATGCCCGGCCCGGGATGAGTCCCGATCCGGCTTGGCATCGCCCGCTCCTGCGGACCTCTCTTTCAGCGCTGTACCTTTGACTGTACGTACCGGGCGGCTTCGTCTCCCCCCGATTGTCAGTAGCCTGATCCCTCCCCTGCATTGGGGGAGGGCTTTTTGCAGACTCCCGGCAGCCCGCGGTGAACCCACCCGCACCCTGCCCCAGCCCTCCTGCAACCCGCGTGCCAGAACCTGCGCCAGGCGCTTGGCACGGCACATGCATCAACGAAGTCCTCAAGACCCAGCGGCGCAGGCCGCTATTTTCGTTGACGACGGGCCAGCGCACGACGGCCGGGCCCGGATACCAGGAGAAACGACGTGGCAGACTTTGGATACGGTGGCATTGGCTCGGGACTGGATATTTCCAGCATCGTCAACCAGTTGGTCGCAGCTGACCGCAAGCCCGCCGACAATGCGCTGAACCTGCAGCAGTCCAAGGCCAAGATGCAGTTGTCGTCGATCGGCACCATCACCTCGGCCTTCGACAAGCTGAAGACGGCGCTGACCGCACTGAAGGCCACCACGGCGTTCGACACGCGCACGGTGACCGCCAGCAAAGGCGGCGACAAGGGCACCGACGAGATCCTGACGGCGTCGGTCGCGCTGTATGACGTTGGCACCACCAAGGCTGCGGCCTCCAACGGCACGCACGTGGTCAATGTCACCTCGCTGGCCACCGCGCACAAACTGATCGCCGATACCTCGGTACCGAAGACCGACACGTTTGCTGCCGGAACCTTGACGCTGACCGTTGGCGTGGGCGACAAGGCCAAGACCATGAACGTGGAGGTGGAGGACGGCGACACGCTGACCACCATCCGCAACAAGATCGATGCGGCCGGCCGCAAGGAAGGCGTGCAGGCCACCCTGATCAGCTCCGGCGACGACCAGTACCTGTCGATCGCCCAGGAGAAGACCGGTGCCGCCAACGCGATCAAGCTCGAGTACGCAGGCAGCGACGCCAAGCTGGGGGGGCTGGTCAACAGCCTCAAGCAGAACACCGCCGCCGCCGACGCCGAGCTGACCATCGATGGTGTGAAGGTCGTCAGCGCCAGCAATACCGTGGCCGATGCGGTTCCGGGCCTGACCCTGAACCTGAAGATGCCGGGCACCAGCACGGTGACCATCAGCACGGATACTGCGGCAGCCACCAAGGTGATGCAGGAGTTCGTCACCGCCTACAACGCTGCACTGGCGGCGATCAACACCGAAACCAAGTACGACGCCAAGACCAAGGAAGCCTCCACGCTGACCGGCGACGCGCAGATGCGCGGCGCCACCAGCCAGCTGCGCTCGGTGATGTCGAGCGTGCTCAAGGACCTGGCCGGTGACAAGCTCGATGCCAAGGCGATCGGCCTGGATACCCGCGGCTATCCCAACGCCGACGGCACACTGATCCTGGACACCACCAAGTTCGCCGCCGCCCTGGCCAGCCAGCCGGAGAAGATGCGCCAGGCGATCACCGGTGATACCGGCGGCGCCGGCAAGCTGTACACGCTGGTCGACGGCTATGTCAGCACCACGGTCGGCAAGGAAGGCGCCTTCGTTGCCCGCACCAAGGGCCTGAACACCACGCTAGACAACATCGACAAGCGCCGCAAGGATCTCGACACGCGGATGAAGAGCGTGGAAGAGCGCTACAAGAAGCAGTTCATCGCGCTGGACAGCCTGATGGGCAAGTTGCAGCAGAGCAACACGGCGCTGCAGCAGCAGCTGGCACAGTTGAACCGCTGACGATGCGTGCGTGGCACTCAAGTTTGCCGCGCAATGCACCGATAACGGACGCAACAGCAATCATCGCCGCGCCGCCGGCACCGATCCCCACGATCACCCGACGGCACCCCGCGCAAGGAGAATCACGAATGTACGGTTCCAGCCGTCAATATGCCGAGCAGTACCGCCAGGTGGGAGTGACCAGTGCGGTCGCCGATGCCGATCCGCACAAGCTGGTGGCGATGCTGCTGGCCGGCGCGCTGGAGCGCGTGCGTCGCGCCCTGGCCAGCCTCGAGCGCGGCGACCAGGCCGGCAAGGGCAAGGCGATCGGCGAAGTCTGCGCGATCGTCGGCCACCTCAACGGCTCGCTGGACCACGAGGCCGGCGGCGAGATCGCCGGCAACCTGTCGGCCCTGTACGATTACGTGCTGCAGCGCCTGACCGAAGCCAACCTGCACAACGACCGCGCCGCGCTGGATGAATCGCTGCAGCTGCTGGGCGAGATCGACAGCGCCTGGAACGCGATCCCGCACGAACAGCGGCGCCCGGCCGCGGTGGCGCCATGAGCCTGCCGGAACTGCACGCGCAGCTGGATGCCTTCGAGAAGGCACTGGGCGATGATGCCCTGGACCAGGCCGACAGCCTGCTCGACGGGCACGACAGCACCCTGCATGCCCTGCTCAGCCAGCCGCTGACCGCTGCGGACCACGCGCCGCTGAGCGCCCTGTTCGAGCGCCAGCAGAGCCTTCTGGGCCTGCTGCGCCAGCGCCGCGATGCAGCGGCCGCACTGATGAATGACGGCCAGCGCTCTCTTCGCGCCGCCCATGCCTACCTGCAGGCAGAATCGCTGGCATGACCCAGCTGCCGACCACGTCGCTGCACCATCCCGCCGAAAGCGAGCTGTTCGACGAAACGCTCAGCTGCGAGCTGGCCCTGCCGGCCGAGTTCCAGGCGGGAAGCGCGGCCGGACGCACCAGCGGTGCCGAAGGCCTGCTGCGCAGCCTGGCACTGGTCGAAGACAGCCGTGTTGACGAGCACGACGAACGCAACGAGGCCACCCTGCAGCTGCAACGCCTTGAAGCCAAGCTGGACCTGGCGATGGTGCTGCTCGGCCGCTTGGTGCGCCAGCAGGGCCTGGAATTGCCCCTGCGGCCGGTGCGCTGGTCGCGCCGTGGCATCCGCCTGCAGCTGGGCCCGCGCAGTGGCGCCAGCCCCGGCCAGGCCGGCGTGGTGCGCCTGCAGCCCAGCGACTGGCTGCCCGACCACATCGACCTGCCGGTGGAAGTGGTTGCCGAAGCGGCCGATGGCGGCGGCGGCCACTATCTGTGGCTGCGCTTCCAGCGCCTTGGCGATGGCCTGGAAATGGCCATGGAGCGCCACCTGTTCCGCCTGCACCGACGCCAGGTGGCCGAGGCACGCCGGGCGCGCTGAAAGCTGCCACCATCACGCTTGGCGGGCAAGCCTTGGCGCGCCCGTTCAGCTAAGTTAAGGTGGACTCCCCTACACGGACCTGCTGCGTGCCTGTGCGAGTTCTCATCGTCGACGATCACACCCTGGTCCGCGCCGGCCTGGCGCGGCTGCTGCAAGGGTTTGCCGACGTGCAGCTCGTCGCCGAGGCCAGCAACGCTGAACAGGCGCTGCAGCTGGCCCTGCAGCACGCGCCGGATGTGGTGCTGATGGATCTCTCGCTGCCGGGCCGCACCGGCCTGGAAGCGCTCAGCGACATCCGCCTGCGCGCCCCCGGTACCCGGGTGGTGATGATGACCATGCACGACGATGCCGCCCATGTGCGCGATGCCCTGGATCGTGGCGCGGTCGGGTTCGTGGTGAAGGATGCAGCACCGCAGGAGCTGGAACTGGCGCTGCGCGCCGCGCATGCCGGCCAGGTGTTCCTGAGTCCGCAGATCTCGGCCAAGATGCTGGCACCCATGCTGGGCCGCGAGAAGCCTACCGGCATCGCCGCGCTGTCGCCGCGCCAGCGCGAGATCCTGCGCCGCATCGGCAAGGGCGAAAGCAACAAGGAAATCGCCGCCGACCTCGGCATCAGCGTGAAGACGGTGGAAACCCACCGCGCACGCATGATGGAGTCGTTGGGCTGCCGCCGCGCCAATGACCTGTTGCTGCTGGCCGCGCGCCACCAGCACGAGCTGGAATAAGCACCAGTAGCGGAGTCGGATCCCGTTGCAGCGGAAAGGCATCTGCCCGCGAGGCACTGCACTGACGACGAATTCCCGTCACCCCGGCATTGCCTGACAGGAATCCGTACACGGGCCGCTGCGAACCCCGCCGCTTCTGCACGACGAATCAATGACTTGGCGGCCCGTTTCGTCAATATCCCGAGGCAATGTAGGGATAACCCCTACATCCTGTCGGGACAACCACGAACCCCCTCAGGAACCCCCCGATTCCGCCCACGCCGGATCAAAAGCAAGATGCGTTCCACAAGGCGCCGGGGAGCGGCGCCGGGGAACCACGATGAAGGCTGCACTCTCGACCCAGCTGAGCCAACAACTTCACCTCACCCCGCAGCTGCTGCAGTCGATCCGGCTGCTGCAGCTCGATGGCCTGCACCTGGAGCAGGAAATCCAGCGCCTGCTGGACTCCAACCCGCTGCTGGAGATCGAAGAGGCCGAAGCGCCTGCCGCCGATGCCACCGAGGCCGCCGCCACCACGCTGGAAACCGCTGCGTTCGACGAGTTGCCGGAGTCTTCGATGTGGGACGTGGCCGGCGCCAGCTGGCAGGACGGCGACGACGACCGCATGGCGCGCATTGCCGCCGGTGAATCGACCGACCCGCAGCTGCGCGTGCTGCAGCGCCTGGCGCTGGACATGGACGACCGCGAACTGGCGGTGGCCGCGTTCTGGCTCGACCACTGCGATGAGGCTGGCTACCTGCAGGCGCCGCTGGCACAGCTGCAGCTGCTGGCCAGCGCCCAGTTCGACATCGCCGCCGAGGGCGTCGAGGCCATCCGCCAGCAGCTGCTGCACGGTGAACCCGCTGGCATGGCTGCGCAGGACCTGCGCGAAGGCCTGCAGGCACAACTGCGCAGCCTGCACGGCGTGGTCCCCGCTCGCCACCTGGCCGCCCGCATCCTCGATGGCGCGCTCGAGGCACTGGCTGCGCACGACTACCCCGCCCTGGCCCGGCAGCATGACGCCGAGATCGACGACGTGCGCGAGGCGGTGCGCCTGATCCTCTCGCTGCAGCCGCGCCCCGGCGACAGCCTGCTGCCCGAACGCAACGCGGTGGTGGTGCCGGACGTCGTCGCCTGGCACGCCGATGGGCAGTGGAAGGTGGCACTGAACCCGGCCACCAGCCGCCGCGTCTCGATCAACAGCCAGTACGAACAGGCGCTGGCCGAAACCAGCGAAGCCGCGCCGGCACTGCGCGAGATGCTGCAGGAGGCGCGCTGGTTCAGCCGCGGCCTGTCGATGCGCTACGACACCCTGCTGCGCACCGCGCGGGTGATCGTCGAGCGCCAGGCCGCCTTCCTGGTGCGAGGCGAAGAGGCGATGGCGCCGCTGACCCTGAAGGAAGTGGCCGAGGAGATCGGCATGCACGAGTCCACCGTCTCGCGCATCACCACCGGCAAGTTCCTGCAGACCCCGCGCGGCACCTTCGAACTGAAGCACTTCTTCGCCGTGCGCCTGGAAGGCGCCAGCGTCTCCGGCCAGGCGGTGAAAGCCATGGTCCGCCGCCTGATCGACGCCGAGCCGGCCGGCCGTCCGCTGGCCGACGAGGCCATTGCCGGCCTGCTGTCACGCCAGGGGGTGAACATTGCCCGCCGAACCGTCGCAAAATACCGAGAACAACTGGATATCGCCCCGGCCCGCGAACGGCGCCGGCTCAGCGCCAGGCAACCGCAGCTGGCCCGGGTGGGCTGAAAAGGATGTTGGACATGAACAAGCTCACGGTCCTGCTGGTCGATGACCACGAGGGCTTCATCAACGCGGCGATGCGCCACTTCCGCAAGATCGACTGGCTGCAGATCGTCGGCAGCGCCGGCAACGGCCTGGAAGCGATCGAGCGCTCGGAAACGCTGCGCCCGCAGGTGGTGCTGATGGACCTGGCCATGCCGGAAATGGGCGGCCTGCAGGCCACCCGCCTGATCAAGTCGCAGGACGATGCGCCGTACATCGTGATCGCCAGCCACTTCGACGACGCCGAGCACCGCGAACACGCGCTGCGCGCCGGCGCCGACAACTTCGTCAGCAAGCTGTCCTACATCCAGGAAGTCATGCCGATCCTGGAAGGCCTCAGGGAGGAACAGTCGTGAGTGAATCGCGCATCCTGGTGCTGGACAACGACGCCGTGCGCGCAGAGCGCACCGTTGCCCTGCTGGAATTCATGGACTTCAACCCGCGCTGGGTCTCCGACGCGGCCGACTTCGATCTGGGCCGGCAGCGCCAGCACGACTGGATGGCGGTGATCGTCGGCAGCCTGGACGACAGCCCCGCCAGCACCGCGCTGTACAACTGGCTGGGCGGCAGCAGCCTGCCGCCGCCGGTGCTGCTGGCCGATGGTGATGCTGCAGCGTTTGCCCAGCAGCACGGGCTGCATGAAGCGAATATCTGGCCGCTGGAAACGCCGCTGCGCCACGCACAGATGGAAGCCCTGCTGCGCCGCGCCAGCCTCAAGCGCCTGGACGCCGAGCATCAGGCCGGCGCCGCGCAGGATCAAGGCCCGACCGGCAACGGCCCGGCGGTGACTGCACTGCGTACCATGATCGAGCAGGTTGCCGCATTCGATACCACCGTACTGGTGCTGGGCGAATCCGGTACCGGCAAGGAAGTCGTATCGCGTGCGATCCACCAGCGCTCGCCGCGCCGTGATGGTCCGTTCGTGGCGATCAACTGCGGCGCCATTCCGGCCGACCTGCTGGAAAGCGAACTGTTCGGCCACGAGAAGGGTGCCTTTACTGGCGCACTGACCGCGCGCAAGGGCCGTTTCGAAATGGCCGAGGGCGGCACCCTGCTGCTCGACGAGATCGGCGACATGAGCCTGCCCATGCAGGTGAAGCTGCTGCGCGTGCTGCAGGAACGCAGCTTCGAGCGCGTCGGTGGCAACCAGACCATCCGCTGCAACGTGCGCGTCGTGGCCGCGACCCACCGTGATCTGGAAACGCGCATCGCCGAAGGCAAGTTCCGCGAGGATCTGTTCTATCGCCTCAACGTGTTCCCGATCGAAGTGCCCGCGCTGCGCGAGCGGCGCGAGGACCTGCCGGCACTGGTGGAAACCATCGCCGCACAGCTGGCCCGCACCGGCCGTGGCGAAGTGCGCTTCACCCCGGAAGCGCTGCAGGCGCTGGCCGGCTACGAGTGGCCGGGCAATGTGCGCGAGCTGACCAACCTGGTCGAGCGCCTGGCGGTGCTGCATCCGGGTGGTTCGGTGCGCGTGCAGGACCTGCCGGCCCGCTATCGTGGCGACGCCGCGTTGGCAGCGGTGGCCGCACCGGCACCGGCAGCTCCGGTTGCCAGCGAAGAACGCCTGGACCTGCGCAGCTTCTCGTTCCACACGCCCGGCAGCGGCAACCAGCCGGCGCTGGAGCACGGCATCGCCGTCAATCGCCCGGCGGCACCGGCGGCACTGCCCGACGATGGACTGGACCTGCGCAACCATATGGCCAACATCGAACTGGGCCTGATCAACGAAGCGCTGGAACGCACCCAGGGCGTGGTCGCCCACGCCGCCCAGCTGCTCGGCCTGCGCCGCACCACCCTGGTGGAAAAGCTGCGCAAGTACGGCATCGAGCGCGAGCAGGCCGAACTGGCCGGTTGAACCGCGCTACCCGCATGAAGGGGGCACGAACGCCTGGGCTTGCCCGGGCGTTGGTGTTTTTGGCGCCGTTGCATGAGTAGATCCACGCCGTGCGTAGATGAGGGATTCCGCTACACGACTGCGTTTGCAACTTCTCCTAAAGGCACCAATGAAATATGTCGGTAGCTTTGCCCAGATGGAGAAATCAACCAGACCGCCAACACTGGACCTCATGCCGATCAGCCAGAAAGAGATCGATCACTCTGACCTGCTGCTCCAAGCGCAGCGGCTAGCTGACCACCTTGAGCCATATCCAAACAACAACGTGATGTTCCATTCGCGCCTTCAGAGATGTAAGGCTAACCATCGCACCCTGGCGATCTTTGGACACGTGCTGGGCGGGCTCTTCTTCGTGGACCTCAAAGATGGCTCCGTAGGACTACTTCCAGTCGATTCCGAAGCATCACCCCAGTACTGCAATTCAGACATGAGGAGCTTCTCAGCTTTCCATACCGCGTTCATGGCAGCAATCCGACCCGCGCTGAACTCCAACGAAGGCATGGCGGAGTCTACTCTCATGAAACTCGAGGCCTGGTTCCGCAACTGCGATGCCACATCAATGGCGGCCGAGAATAACTTCTGGCCCACATGCCTTTACGAGCTATCAGAGGGGTTCTTTCCTCTTTCATCCGAGAAGGTGGAACTACACCGCTCACTCGGGATCGATCTTGACTATCCCTGGTAGAAATCGACTCGAACACGTTCTTCGGCCGCAAACCGAGTGGGGGCGGAGCCCTTTGCGTTTGCAATGATTCCCACAGACAACGGTGCGCCGTTGCGAAGCATGGACGAGACATCCCAGCGAGGTCCCGCCATCCGACGACGGACTGGACCTGCGCAACCACATGGCCAACATCGAACTGGGCCTGATCAACGAAGCACTTGAGCGCACCCAGGGCGCGGTCGCCCACGCCGCCCAGCTGCTTGGCCTGCGCCGCACCACCCTGGTGGAAAAGCTGCGCAAGTAGGGCATCGAGCGCGAGCAGGCCGAACTGGCCGGCTGAAGCGGGCTACCAGCATGAAGGGCGCGAACGCCTGGGCTTGCCCAGGCGTTGGTGTTTGTGGTGCCCGGGGTCAGATCCCTTTCCTGCGGAAAGGGATCTGACCCCATTGCATTTGCACGTTTTCCTAGAGACAACGGAATCGGACTGCGGAGCATGGCAGGGACATCCCAAGGAGGTTCCACCATGCATCGCCTTGCCCTGCTCGCCACCCTGCTCTGCCCGGCCCTGGCCGCCGCCAGCTGCACCCTGCCCGCCACGCTGGACCAGCGCCAGTTCACCAACCTCAGCGATCCGCTGTACCAGCCAGAGAATCCGAATGCCGGACGCATGGTCCAGGTCAGCTTCGCTGGCAACCAGTACGTGCTGGACGTTCCCGGCACCGATCTGCGCATCGGCGGCAGCTACCGCTACCAGCGCTTGGCACCGCATATCGCGGAAATCCAGATGACCGACAGCCATCCGGCCGGCCGTCCACTACACCCTGCTGTTGACCTGCCTGAGCGACCATCAGGGCCGCTTCATCTACACCCAGCACGACGGCCCCATTGCCCCGCTCCAGCGTCAGAATTCCGGCCGCTGGACCCTGCAGCCGTAGGCCAGAAAACCGACGCCGGTTAAATGGCGCCTCCAATGGGGTCAGATCCCGTACCGACCAAAGCGTGTCGACCAAGGTCGACACCCACCAAGAGCAGCGTGCCGACCAACGGTCGGCACCCACCATCAGCAGCAGGTTCCAACAGCTCGCGGCCAACTGTCGAGGGCGGGGTGGGTCCGGTTGCGGGGGGCCAGATCAGTCCGCGGCATGGATGCCGCGGCCAAGCCCCCAAGGACGGGTTTACGGCGTCCCCCGTAACCGGACCCACCCCGCCACCCCACGGATAGCCCGATTTTGACGTTGATGTTGACGTCGCGTCGGCGGGTGCAGGGCGCAGCCCTGCCACCACACCCCCACCCTCACGTCACTGAATCGAAAACCGGTTTCGGCACGGCACTTGCACCTGCTCCAGCAGACAACCCCATCCCTGTTTCTGGAACCGTTGCAGATGTCCCACTCCGTCACTTCGATCCTTTCGCAGATCCGCTCCTATCAGACCCAGATGGGACAGCCGGCGCTCAACCCGCTGGGCGAAACGCCGCGCAGCAACGCCCTGCCGGGCACGGTGCTGGACGCGCCGCAGGTGCAGCCGGCCAGCTTCACCGAAACCCTGCGTGGTGCGATTGCCGGCGTCAACGATGCGCAGCAGAAGTCCGGCGCCCTCGCCAAGGCCTTCGAAATGGGCGACCCCAGCGCCGACCTGGCCAAGGTGATGGTCGCCTCGCAGCAGTCCCAGATCGCCTTCCGCGCCACCGTGGAAGTCCGCAACCGTCTCGTCCAGGCTTACCAGGACGTGATGAACATGCCGCTGTAAGGAATAGAGACGCATGGCACTGACGCTCTCCAAGGACAGCCTGAACGCCGAAAAGGCCGGGCAATGGTTCGACCGTCTGCAGAGTCTGCAGATCACCCGTCGGCTGGGCCTGATGGCGATGATCGCGGTGGCGGTGGCGGCAGGCCTGTCCGTGTTCTTCTGGTCGCAGAAGCCTGGCATGGTCCCGCTGTACACCGGCCTGGACCAGAAGGCGACCGCTGAAGCGACCGACCTGCTGCGCGCCGCACAGATTCCGTTCGCGCTTGATCCGGCCACCGGTGGCATCACCGTGCCGGAAAAGAACCTGCACGACGCCCGCCTGAAGCTGGCCGGCTCCGGCCTGACCGACAGTGGCAAGCTCGGCTTCGAACTGATGGAACGTGACCCGGGCTTCGGCGTCAGCCAGTTCGTGGAAAGCGCGCGCTACCAGCACGCGCTGGAAACCGAACTGTCGCGCACCATCAACACGTTGCGCCCGGTGCGCGATTCGCGCGTGCACCTGGCCATTCCCAAGCCCAGCGCCTTCACCCGCCAGCGTGACGTGGCCAGCGCCTCGGTCACCCTGGAACTGCGGGGCGGCCAGCAGCTGGAACGCAGCCAGGTCGATGCCATCGTGCACATGGTCGCGGCCAGCATTCCGGACCTCGCGCCGGAACGGGTGACCGTGGTCGACCAGAGCGGGCGCATGCTCAGCATCACCGACCCGAACAGCGAAGCGGCGGTCAACGCCGCGCAGTTCGAGCAGGTGCGCCGCCAGGAAACTTCGTTCAACCAGCGCATCCGCGAGCTGCTGGAACCGATGACCGGCCCCGGCCGCGTCAATCCGGAAGTGAGCGTGGACATGGATTTCTCGGTGACCGAGGAAGCTCGTGAGCTCTACAACGGTGAACCGCAGAAGCTGCGCAGCGAGCAGATGAGCGAGAACACCACCAGCACCCCGGGCCCGCAGGGCGTGCCGGGCGCGACCAGCAACAGTCCGCCGGGCCAGCAGGCCGCGCCGGCCACCGCGCAGACCCCGACCGAAAGCAGCAAGAACGCCACCCGCAACTACGAGCTGGACCGCACCCTGCAGCACACCCGCCAGCCGGCCGGCCGCATCAAGCGCGTGTCGGTGGCGGTGCTGGTGGACAACGTGCCGCGCGCCGGCGCCAACGGCAAGATGAGTCCGCAGCCGCTGTCGGCCGCCGAACTGACCCGCGTCGAGGCCCTGGTCAAGCAGGCCGTCGGCTTCAACGCCGAGCGTGGCGACACCGTGTCGGTGATGAATGCCCCGTTCGTGCGAGAGACCACGCCTGAACAAGGCCCGGCCTGGTGGGAGCTGCCGTGGGTGCACGACGCC
Source organism: Stenotrophomonas sp. YJH_SMC_122 (assembly GCF_059369535.1). Classification (NCBI taxonomy): domain Bacteria; kingdom Pseudomonadati; phylum Pseudomonadota; class Gammaproteobacteria; order Lysobacterales; family Lysobacteraceae; genus Stenotrophomonas; species Stenotrophomonas sp. YJH_SMC_122. Next base: position 12,350 of record NZ_JCAFST010000020.1, read on the forward strand.
GGCCGCATGCTGCTTGGCGCGGTGGTGGTGCTCGCGCTGCTGTTCGGCGTGCTGCGCCCGGCGCTGCGCGCGATCACCGGCCAGAGCAGGAAGGCGGAGGAGCAGGCGCTGGAGCCGCATACCGCGGACGTCCAGTTGGTCGATGACGATGGCATTGCGCTGCCGGCGCTGGGCACCGACCGGGCAAGCCTGGGCGGACCGGATGCGCTCGCACTGCCGGTGGATTCATATGAGGAACGACTGCGGATGGCGCGTGAAGCCGTGAAGACCGACTCCAAGCGCGTGGCCCAGGTGGTCAAGGGCTGGGTGGCCAATGACTGAGGCACAACTGACCGGTGTACAGCGCGCGGCCGTGCTGCTGCTTTCGCTGGGTGAGCTGGATGCGGCCGAAGTGCTGCGCCACATGGAACCCAAGGAGGTGCAGAAGATCGGCATCGCCATGGCCACCATGACCGACATCACCCGCGAGCAGGTGGAACGGGTGATGGACCAGTTCGGCCAGGAGCTGGGCTCGAAGACCTCACTCGGCGTGGGCTCGGACGACTACATCCGCAACATGCTGGTGCAGGCGCTGGGCAGCGAGAAGGCCGGCAACCTGATCGACCGCATCCTGCTCGGCCGCAACACCACCGGCCTGGACGCGCTGAAGTGGATGGACCCGCGTGCGGTGGCCGACCTGGTGCGCAACGAGCACCCGCAGATCATCGCCATCGTGATGGCGCACCTGGAAACCGACCAGGCCGCCGACGCGCTGAAGCTGCTGCCGGACCGCACCCGTGTGGATGTGCTGCTGCGCATCGCCACCCTCGACGGTATTCCTCCGAACGCGCTCAATGAACTCAACGAGATCATGGAGCGCCAGTTCGCCGGCAACCAGAACCTGAAGTCGTCGAACATCGGCGGCGTGCAGTGCGCGGCCAACATCCTGAACTTCATGGACAGCGGCCAGGACCAGGCGATCCTGGGCGAGATCGCGCGCATCGATGCGCCGTTGAGCAACCGCATCCAGGACCTGATGTTCGTGTTCGACGACCTGGTCGACCTGGACGATCGCGAGATGCAGCTGGTGCTGCGCGAGGTGAGCGGCGAGCGCCTGGGCCTGGCCCTGCGCGGCGCCGACATCAAGGTGCGCGACAAGATCACCCGCAACATGTCGCAGCGCGCGGCCGAAATCCTGCTCGAAGACATGGAGGCCCGCGGTCCGGTGCGCCTGTCCGACGTGGAAGGCGCGCAACGTGAGATCCTGGCCATCGTCAAGCGCATGGCCGATGAAGGCACCGTCACCATCGGTGGCAGCGCGGAGGCCATGCTGTGAGCAACGTCGTGCGCTGGCTTGCCCCGGACCTGCTGGCCCAGCCCGAACCGGTGCCGGATCAGGAGGATGCGTTCGAACTCACCGAGCCGGATCCGGAACACGAACCGGAGCCGCCGCTGCAGCTGCCGACCCTTGAAGAGATCCAGGCGATCCAGGACAGCGCCGAGAAGGAAGGGTTCGAACAGGGCCATGCCGACGGCTACGGCCAGGGCCAGGCCGAAGTACGTCGCCTCGCCGCGCAGATCGAAGGGATCCTGGACAACTTCAGCCGGCCGCTGGTGCGGCTGGAGAACGAAGTGGTCGGCGCCCTCGGCGAGCTGGCGGTACGCATCGCCGGCGCGCTGGTCGGCCGTGCCTACGAAGCCGAGCCGGCACTGCTGGCGCAGCTGGTCGGCGAAGCGATCGACGCCGTGGGCGGCAGCACCCGCGAGGTGGAAGTGCGGCTGCATCCGGATGACATCGCCGCGCTTGCCCCGCTGCTGAACCTGTCACCGGCGCAGCGCCTGGTACCGGATACCAGCCTCAGCCGTGGCGACCTGCGCGTGCACGCCGAAGCCGTGCGCATCGACGGCACCCTGGAAGCCCGCCTGCGCGGTGCGCTGGACGCGGTGATCCGCCAGACCGGAGCGACGGCATGAGCGTTGGACCGCAAACCACTCCGCCGCCGGCCGACTGGGCCGTGGCCCGCAACCTGCGCCTGGCCCGGCGCCTGGATGGCCTGCGCGTGGACACCGCGCATGGTCGTGGCCTGATCCGCGAGGGCGTGCTGCGCCGTGCGGTCGGGCTGACCCTGGAAGCGGTCGGCTGCGAAGCGCCGCTGGGGGCCAGCTGCAAGGTGGAAGTGGTCGATGGTGGCTGGGTCGACGCCGAAGTGGTCGGCTTCGCCGGCGAACGCACCTACCTGATGCCCAGCGCCGAACTGCATGGCCTGCTGCCCAACGCCCGGGTGGTGCCATCGGCGCGCCGGGGCGGCGTGGAAGTGGGCGAAGGCCTGCTCGGCCGCGTCATCGACAGCGACGGCGTGCCGCTGGACGGCAAGGGCCCGATCCGCGCCGAAGGCCATGTCGGCATGGCCGGCGTGTCGATCAATCCGCTGGCGCGTGAACCGATCACCCAGCCGCTGGACGTGGGCGTGCGCGCGATCAACGCGCTGCTGCCGATCGGCCGCGGCCAGCGCGTCGGCCTGTTCGCCGGCTCCGGCGTCGGCAAGTCGACGCTGCTGGGCATGATGACCCGCTACACCGCCGCCGACGTGATCGTGGTCGGCCTGATCGGTGAGCGCGGCCGCGAAGTGCGCGATTTCGTCGAGACCACGCTGGGCGAGGAAGGCCTGCGCCGCGCCGTGGTGGTCGCCAGCCCCGCCGACCGGCCGCCGCTGGCGCGACTGCATGGTGCCTACCGCGCCACCGCCATTGCCGAGTGGTTCCGCGACCAGGGCCTGAACGTGCTGCTGCTGATGGACTCGCTGACCCGCTTCGCCCAGGCGCAGCGCGAGATCGGCCTGTCGGTCGGCGAACCGCCGACCACCCGCGGCTACCCGCCGTCGGTGTTCGCCAAGCTGCCGGCACTGGTCGAACGCGCCGGCAATGGCGCCAAGGGCCGTGGCTCGATCACCGCGTTCTACACCGTGCTGACCGAAGGCGATGATCCGCAGGATCCGATCGCCGACGCCGCGCGCGCGATCCTCGATGGCCACATCCTGCTCTCGCGCCGCGTGGCCGACAGCGGGCTGTACCCGGCCATCGACGTCGAATCGTCGGTCAGCCGCGTGGTCACGGAAATCGCGGACGAACCGTGGCGCCTGCGCATCCGCAAGTTGAAGCGGCTGGTCTCGGCCTACTCGGCCAACCGGGACCTGATCGCGATCGGTGCTTACCAGCGCGGCAACGACGCGGCCACCGACGAAGCCCTGGAGCGCTGGCCGGAAATCATGGAGTTCCTCGGCCAGGACGTTGCCAAGGCCGCAGATCTCCCGCACAGCCAGGCGGCGCTGCAGCGCCTGGTGGAACAAGAGAGTTAAGCCATGAACCAGTCCAAGCGCATCGATCCCCTGCTCAAGCGGGCCCAGGAACACGAGGACGCGGTCGCCCGCGACCTGGCCGAACGCCAGCGCGTGCTCGACACCCATCTCTCGCGACTGGACGAACTGCGCCGCTATGCCGAGGAATACGCCAATGCCCAGATGGCGGCGACCAGCCCGGCACAGTTGCTCAACCGCCGCGCCTTCCTCGATCGACTGGACAGCGCGGTCGAGCAGCAGCAGGCCACGGTGAATGGCAACCGCGAAAAAGTGGAGGCCGAGCGCGCACGCCTGATCCTGGCCAGCCGTGACAAGGCGGTGCTGGAGCAGCTGGCCGCCAGCTACCGGGCGCAGGAAAAGGTGGTGACCGACCGCCGCGACCAGCGCGAGATGGACGACATTGGCGCACGGCGTGCACGCCTGGTGCAGGCCGAAGACCAGGACGGCGCCGAGCAGGGAGGCCGCTCGTGATGCCCGCCCCGCTGGCCAGCAGCGCCAACACGGCCACGCCCGCCACCAGCAACAGTGCCGCACGCGCCTCGCGCAGCGAAGGCGGAAAGGACTTCAGCCAGCTGCTGCAGAGCGGCGCCCCGTCTGCACCCACGCCAGCCGGCAGCGCCACGACACCGATGCCATCCACGCCGAGCCAACCATCGACCGCCGACAGCAATGGCCAGGCACCGGATGAACGCAACGCGGACGCCGAAGCGGCAACCGCTGAAACGCCGTCGCTGCCGCCCGTTGCCGTGACCCCGGCTGGACCCGGCACCGAAAAGGACAAGCCCGCCACGACCGAGGACGCCCCGTGGCCACCGCCGGGCCTGGCCGGCCTGGTGCTGGCGATGCCGATGCCTGCCGATCCGGCCGCTGCGCTGCCGACCACCGCTGCACCGGCGCTGGCCAGTGACGACAGCGCGCTGCCTGCTGCTGGCCCCGCCACGAACCCGACACTGCCTGCAGCCGCGCCGGCAGCGGCAACCGCAGCCCCAGTGGCGGCCGACGGCAAACCGGCTGCGACCAGCCCGGAGGATGTCACCGCGCTGCCACTGCCGGAGATGATCCTGCCCGGCAAGCGCAGCGAGCGCGGCGAATGCAGTGACGTGGCCGCCGTTGGCGACCGCGCAGGTACACCGTTGCTGCACGCACCGGCAGCGGCCGCCGTACAGGACCTCAAGGCCGCACTCGCCACCGGCAACGCGATCTTCAATGGCGAACCGACGCCGAAACCCGTGCTGGGTGACGATGGCTTCGACCAGGCCATCGGCGCACGGCTGGGCTGGCTGGCCGACCAGAAGATCGGCCACGCCCACATCCGCCTGAGCCCGGACGACATGGGCCCGGTCGACGTACGTCTGCAGTTGAATGGCGACAAGGTGCATGCCAGTTTCAGCAGCCCGCACGTGGACGTTCGGCAAGCGCTGGAAAGCAGCCTGCCGCGCCTGCGCGAGCTGCTGGGCGAACAGGGCTTCCAGCTGGCCCACGCCGATGTCGGCCACCAGGCACCGGGCGGTGACGGCAATGCGCCGGGCCAGCCCGGTGGCAGCGGCATCATCGGCGACGGAGAACCGACGCCGGGCGAGGCCAGTGTGTCGTCGGCGCAGTTGATCCGCCAGCGCGGACTGCTGGACGCCTACGCCTGACAGCCGTGCCGACCAAGGTCGGCACCTACCGGCACAGGTATCCGACGGAATTCCGTCGCATCCCGCTGCCCGGCCTTCGGCACACTGCTTGCATATCCCGGTGAAGCAACCCTCAGGAGCTTCACCCCGTGGCCGCAGCCGCTGACAAAACCAAGAAGACCGCCGAGAAGGACAAGGCCGCCAAGCCGCGTAGTCCGATCCTGATCACCGCGCTGGTGGCCGTACTGGCGGCCGCTGCTGCCGGTGGCGGTGTGTGGTTCTTCACCCAGTCCAAGCACGAAGAGAAGACCGCACAGGCGCCGAAGAAGAGCGCGACCCCAGCCCCGGCACAGTACTTCGCGCTGGATCCGGCCTTCGTGGTCAACCTCAATGGCCCGGTCGACGGCCCGCGTTACCTGCAGCTGGAGGTTCAGCTGATGACCCGCGACCCGGCCGCGCTGGAAGCGATCAAGACCCACGCCCCGGCCATCCGTGCGCGCCTGCTGATGCTGTTCTCGCAGGTCAGCCCGGACCAGATCGCCGATGTCGCCGGCAAGCAGAAGCTGCAGGCCGCCTCGTTGGCCGAAGTGCAGAAGGTGCTCAAGGCCGAGACCGGCAGCAACGGCGCCGACGATCTGCTGTTCACCAGTTTCGTGACCCAGTAAGGGCCCACCGATGAATGATCTGCTGTCCCAGGACGAGATCGATGCCCTGCTCCACGGCGTGGACAGTGGCGCGGTCGAGACCGATGCGGAACCCCCGTCAGGCGAAGCGCGCTCGTACGACTTCGCCAGCCAGGACCGCATCATCCGAGGTCGCATGCCGACCCTGGAAATGGTCCACGAGCGCTTCGCGCGCCTGTGGCGGATCGGCCTGTTCAACCTGATCCGCCGCTCGGCCGAACTGTCGGTGCGCGGCATCGAGCTGATCAAGTTCAACGACTACATGCACTCGCTGTATGTACCGACCAACCTGAACCTGATCCGCTTCAAGCCGCTGCGCGGTACCGGCCTGATCGTGTTCGAGCCGACCCTGGTGTTCGCCATCGTCGACAACTTCTTCGGCGGCGACGGGCGCTACCCCACCCGCATCGAGGGCCGCGAGTTCACGGCTACTGAAATGCGGGTGATTCACCTGCTGTTGAAGCAGACCTTCGCCGATCTGCGCGAAGCGTGGGCACCGGTGATGGATGTCGACTTCGAGTACATCAACTCGGAGATCAACCCGCATTTCGCCAACATCGTGACCCCGCGCGAGTACGTGGTGGTGTGCCGCCTGCACGTCGAGCTCGACGGCGGCGGCGGCGACATCCACGTCACCCTGCCCTATTCGATGCTGGAACCGATCCGCGAACTGCTCGACGCCGGCATCCAGAGCGACCGCAACGACCGCGACGAGAGCTGGGGCAAGACCCTGCGCGAGCAGCTCAACATCGCCGAAGTCACCCTGTCCAGCGTACTGGCCAGCAAGCGCATGACCCTGCGCGACCTGACCCGGCTGAAGGTCGGCGACATCCTGCCGATCGAGCTGAGCCCGCAGGTGCCGCTGTGCGTGGAGAACATCCCGGTATTCACCGGCGAGTTCGGCATCGCCAACGGCATGAACGCCGTGAAGATCACCGCTACCCATCCGCCGGGCACCCGCCCGCGCGTACCCGTCATCCAGGAAGACCCGCAATGAACGATATCGACGCCCTCGAACCGACCCCGGCCCAGTTCAGCAGCCTGCAGGCCGATGAGGCGAATGGTCCGGACCTGAACCTGGACGTGATCCTCGATGTGCCGGTGACCCTGTCGCTGGAAGTCGGTCGTGCCCGCCTGCCGATCCGCAACCTGCTGCAGCTCAACCAGGGGTCGGTGGTGGAACTGGAGCGCGGTGCAGGCGAATCGCTGGACGTGTTCGTCAATGGCACCCTGATCGCCCACGGCGAAGTGGTGGTGATCAATGACCGCTTCGGCGTGCGCCTGACCGACGTGGTCAGCCCCAGCGAGCGTATCCGGAGACTGCGTTGAGCCTGCTGGCCTCCACCCTGCTGGCGGTCGGCAAGGCCGCCGCGCCGATCGGCCCGCAGGTCGGCCAGCATGCGGCCGCCGCACCCAGCCTGTTCGGTGCGGTGCTGGCGCTGCTGGCGGTACTGGCACTGGTGATCGGCCTGGGCTGGCTGCTCAAGCGCATGCCTGGCAGCGGCTTCCGCCCGGCCGAAGGCATGAAGGTGGTGGCCAGCCTGAATGTCGGTGCCAAGGAACGCGTGGTGGTGGTGGAGGTCAACGGCCAGCAGCTGCTGCTGGGCGTCACCGCCGGCGGCATCAACACCCTGCACACCCTGCCCGAACCGCTGCCGCCACCGGCGCCGGTGCGCGTGCCGGACTTCAAGAATCTCCCGAATTTCGCCCAGCTGCTGCAGCAGCGGCTGCGCAAGGACCCCTGACATGCGTGTCACCCGTACCCGTCTCGCCACCCTGATGCCGTGGCTGCTGTTGCTTGCCCTGTGCCTGTTGCCGGCGCTGGCGTTCGCCGCACCCGGTGCTCCGGCCACCCCTCTGCCGGACGTCAACGTCGGCAAGATCGGCGGTGCGCCGGTCAGCCTGCCGCTGCAGACCCTGCTGCTGATGACCGCGATCACCCTGATCCCGTCGATGCTGCTGGTGCTGACCTCGTTCACCCGCATCATCATCGTGCTGGGCCTGCTGCGCCAGGCGCTGGGCACCGGTCAGACGCCGTCCAACCAGGTGCTGCTGGGCCTGGCCCTGTTCCTGACCGCGATGGTGATGATGCCGACCTGGGACAAGGCGTGGAGCGCGGGCATGGCGCCCTACCTCAACGGCGACATCGACTTCCAGACCGCATGGACGCTGACCACGCAGCCACTGCGCGGGTTCATGCTGGCGCAGATCCGCGAGACCGACCTGATGACCTTTGCCGGCATCGCCGGGCATGGCACCTACGCCAGCCCCGACGCGATCCCGTTCCCGGTGCTGGTCGCTTCGTTCGTCACCAGTGAACTGAAGACCGCCTTCGAGATCGGATTCCTGATCTTCATCCCGTTCGTGATCATCGACCTGGTCGTTGCCAGCGTGCTGATGTCGATGGGCATGATGATGCTGTCGCCGATGCTGGTCTCGGCACCGTTCAAGATCCTGCTGTTCGTGCTGGTCGATGGCTGGGTGCTGACCGTGGGTACGTTGGCGGCCAGCTTCAATCCGGCTTGATATTCCGCGCAGAGCGCAGTCGAGCATGACTCGACTCTACAAGAGCAGATGGACCCCCGAATGTCTCCCGAACTTGCCTTGACCGAATTGCGTGGCGGCCTGATCACCGTGTTGTGGGTGGCCGGCCCGCTGCTGCTCACCGTACTGGTGGTGGGCGTGGTGGTTGGTGTCGTGCAGGCCGCGACCCAGCTCAATGAACCGACGATCGCCTTCGTCGCCAAGGCGGCAGCGCTGACCGCAGTGCTGTTCGCGCTGGGCAGCCTGCTGATCGGCCACCTGGTTGAATTCACTACGCTGCTGTTCCAGCGCATTCCACACCTGATCGGCTAGGGCACGCGCTTCGATGGATGCCGCGACACAGATGGCGGCCGACGGCCTGCAGGCCTTCGGCATGATCGGCACCGTGCTGTGGACCATGCTGCGCATCGGCGCGGTGGCCATGGCCATGCCCATGGTCGGGACCCGTGCGGTTCCGTCGCGGGTACGCGTGGTGCTGGCCGGCACCCTGGCCATCGCACTGGCCCCGCTGCTGCCCCCGGTACCGGACTGGACCGGCTTCGACGCGGCTACGGTGCTGACCATCGCGCGCGAACTGGCCATCGGCGTGTCCATCGGCTTCATGCTGCGGCTGGTGTTCGAAGCCGGCGCGATGGCCGGCGAACTGATCGCGCAGGGCACCGGCCTGGCCTTCGCGCAGATGAGCGATCCGCTGCGCGGTGGCACCTCGGGTGTGATCGGACAGTGGTTCTACCTGCTGTTCGGGCTGCTCTTCTTCACCGCCAACGGCCACCTGGCGTTGATCTCGCTGCTGGTGGACAGCTATCGCGCGCTGCCGATCGGCGCCCCGCTGCCAGATCCACATGCCTTCTTCAGCATCGCCCCGACCTTCCTGCTGACTGTGCTGCGCGGCGCGCTGAGCCTGGCCATTCCGCTGACCGTGGCGATGTTGGCGGTGAATCTGGCCTTCGGTGTACTGGCGCGTGCCGCCCCTGCGCTGAACCCGATCCAGCTGGGCCTGCCGGTCTCGCTGCTGCTGGGCCTGTTCCTGCTGGCCCTGCTGGCCGGGGAAATGGGGCCGCCGGTACAGCGCTTGTTCGACGCCGCCTTCCAGGCCGCAGACGCGGTCACACGCTGACCCGGTCGTCACGTTCTACTGCTTGCCATGCATTTGTTTCTGTAGATCCGAGCCCATGCTCGGCTGCCTTCGGCAGGAGTGGCAGCCGAACATAGGATCTCGGCTCTACAGGGGCGCAATTTCACGGATTGCCGCTTGAAGTCCCCCCCGGTCTGCGCGTTAGAGTGAATGCGCGGCAACCGGGGGGATGCCGCACCTGGCGGACGCCCGTTCGCGTCGGCCTGCCTCATGCATGCCCCACCGTGGTTTCCGTCGACAGGCAGGTCCGGGAGACTGACGAATGCTGGTAGGCACGTACAACCCGTGGCTGGTGGCGATCTCGCTGGTGGTTGCCGTGATGGCGTCGTACACGGCGCTGGCCATGGCCGGGCGCACGGTCACCGCCCCGGGCAGGGCGGCCGCCTGGTGGTGGCGCCTGGGGGGCGGATTCGCCATGGGCCTGGGCATCTGGTCGATGCACTTCATCGGCATGCTGGCCTTCGATCTGCCCATTGCACTGGGCTACGACCTTCCCATCACCCTGCTCTCGCTGGCCCTGGCGATCGCCTCGTCGGTGTTCGCACTGTGGCTGGTCTCGCTGCGCACCCTGCCCCATCCGCGATTGGCCGGCGGTGCCCTGCTGATGGGCACCGGCATTGCCGGCATGCACTACGTCGGCATGGCGGCGATGCGCATGCAGCCCGGGATCGACTACGACCCGGGCTGGCTGCTGCTCTCCCTGGTGGTGGCGGTGGCCGCGTCGTGGACCGCGCTGTACGTGGCCTTCCGCCTGCGCGCGCAGCGCACCCGCGTCGGTGACCGGTTGGCGGCCGCCGGCCTGCTTGGCCTGGCCATCGTCGGCATGCACTACACCGGCATGGCGGCCGCGCGTTTCCCGGAAGGCAGCATCTGCGGCGCGGCGGTGGGTGATGGCCTGCAGAGCGGGTGGCTGGCGATGCTGGTGGTCGTGCTGACGGTTGCGATCCTGGCGGTAGTGCTGGTGGTCTCGTGGCTGGACCAGCGGGTGGAGGCGCAGCTGCTGCGGCTGCGCAACTCGATGCTGAGCACCTCGTTGACCGATGCCCAGCAGGAACTGACCCAGGCCGCGCTGCACGATCCGCTGACCCGCCTGCCCAACCGCCTGCTGCTGCAGCGGCGTATCGTGCAGGCGCTGGCCGAAGCCGAACAGGGCGGCAGCCGCTTCGCGGTGATGTTCATGGACCTGGACGGCTTCAAGCAGGTCAACGATGCCTACGGCCATCAGGCCGGCGACGCACTGCTGGTGGCGGTGGCCGAGCGTACCCGCCAGCTGCTCCGGCCCAACGATATGCTGGCCCGTCTGGGCGGCGACGAATTCGTGCTGGTGGTGCGCATCGAGCACGACGAGGACCTGCCCACCCTCGCCCGGCGCATCCTGCAGGCGGTGGGCAGCGGCCCGCTGCTGCCGGACAACGAACTGCAGGTGACTGCCAGCATCGGCGTGGCCATCTGCCCCGACCACGCTGCCAGCGAGCGCCAGCTGATGGCCTTCGCCGACGCGGCGATGTACCAGGCCAAGGAATCCGGACGCAACGCCTTCGTGCTGTTCGCCGACTGGATGAACGACAGTGCCGAGCAGCAGTTCCGGCTGCTGGCCGACCTGCGCCGTGCGATCGGCAGCGAGCAGCTGTTCCTGCACTATCAGCCGAAGATCCGCGTGGCCACCCAGAAGGTGGCCGGTGCCGAAGCGCTGATCCGCTGGAAGCACCCGGAGCACGGGCTGATCCCACCGGACCGCTTCATCCGCCTGGCCGAACGCAGCGGCGCGATCAACGAGATCGGTCGCTGGGCACTGGACCAGGCCTGCCAGCAGCTGCGGCGCTGGCGCGACGCCGGGCATGAAGGCTGGTCGATGTCGGTGAACCTGTCGCCGGTGCAGTTCAGTTCGCCGCACCTGCTGCAGGATGTGCGTGAAGTGATCGAACGCTACGACATTGCCCCGCGCCACCTGGTGCTGGAGATCACCGAAAGCACGGTCATGCGCGATACCGATGCCAGCCTTCGCCTGCTGCAGGCCCTGTCGGCGCTGGGCGTGGGCATCTCCATCGATGATTTCGGAACCGGCTATTCCAGCCTGCTGTACCTGAAGCGGCTGCCGGCCACGGAGATCAAGATCGACCACGCGTTCGTGCGTGACCTGGAACACAGTGCGGAGGACGTGGTGATCGTCTCGGCGATCGTGGCGCTGGGCCATGCACTGGACATGGACATCGTCGCCGAGGGCGTGGAAACCGCCGCGCAGCGCGCCTACCTGGAGCGCCTGGGCTGCGACTTCCTGCAGGGGTACCTGCTGGGACGGCCGGTCGATGCGGCGCGCTTCATGCAGCTGCATGACCTGCCCCGGCCGCGGGTGGAACTGGCACAGAGCCCGCCGCCCAGCGGCAACGCTCCGCTGTAGAGCCGAGCCTGCGCTCGGCTGCGCTTCGCGCCTGCCCTACCGTAGCCGAGCGCAGGCTCGGCTCTACCAAACCGGCCATCGGCAGATCCGCGCCGTGCGTGGAACAGTTCTTGCACGCCCTCCGGCAACCCCTGCCGCAGTGCACGTGATGTCCGAGAACGAATCCGCCGGCGAAAAGACCGAACAACCCACCGAAAAACGCCTGCGCGATGCCCGCGAGCAGGGCAACCTGCCGCGCTCGCGCGAACTCGGCACCGCCGCCGTGTTCGGCGCCGGCGTGCTGGCGGTGATGGCCATGAGCGGCTCGATCGGACGCGGCGCCAGCGCCTGGATGAAGCAGGCGCTCAGCCCCGAGCAGACCCTGCGGCAGAACCCGAAGGAACTGTTCGGCCACTTCGGCGACCTGCTGCTGCAGTTCCTGCTGGTGATCGCACCGCTGGTGCTGGTCTGCCTGCTGGCCAGCTTCGTCGCCCCGCTGGTGATGGGCGGCCTGCGCTGGTCGCAGAAGGCGTTGCTGCCCGACATCAACCGCATGAACCCGATGAGCGGGCTCAAGCGCCTGTACGGCCCGGAGGCCATTGCCGAGTTCACCAAATCGCTGCTGCGCGTGGCCTTCGTCGGCGTCGCCGCCGGGCTGGTGGTCTGGACCGGCTTTGACACCCTGCGCGGGCTGATCCACCACCCGCTGGAGGCGGCCATCACCGACGGCCTCGGCTTCACCCTGCGGCTGCTGCTGGCCACCGCCGGCGCGATGCTGGTGCTGGCCGCCATCGACGCGCCGTACCAGCGCTGGAACTGGATGCGCAAGCTGAAGATGACCCGTGAAGAGCTGCGCCGGGAAATGAAGGAAAGCGAAGGCAGCCCCGAGGTGAAGGGCCGCATCCGCCAGCTGCAGCAGCAGATGGCCAACCGCCGGATGATGGAAGCGGTGCCCACGGCGGACGTGGTGGTGGTCAACCCCACCCACTACGCGGTGGCCCTGAAGTACGAGGGCGGCGCCATGAACGCCCCTACCGTGGTCGCGCTGGGCGTGGACGAGACCGCCCTGCGCATCCGTGAAGTGGCCGACGGCAACAAGGTCGCGATCGTCTCCGCCCCGCCTTTGGCACGCGCCTTGTATCGGGAAGGCCAACTCGGAAAGGAAATCCCCGTGAGACTGTATTCGGCCGTCGCCCAGGTCCTGTCCTACGTCTACCAGTTGCGCGCCTGGCGCACTGGCCCGATGCCGGACGCCCCGCACATCCAGGTGGATGAATTCGGCAAGGGAGGCCGCCCGTGAGCGCCCAGCCCGCCACCGGCTTCAACACCCGCCGCGCCCTGGAAATGATCCGCCAGGGCCTTGGCGCGCCGCTGATCGTGCTGGCCCTGCTGGCCATGGTCGTGGTGCCGCTGGCCGCGCCGGTGCTCGATGCGCTGTTCACCTTCAACATCGCCATCTCGCTGATGGTGCTGCTGGCGGTGGTCTACGTGAAGCGCCCGCTGGACTTCACCATCTTCCCGATCGTGCTGCTGATCACCACCATGCTGCGGCTGGCGCTGAACGTGGCCTCCACCCGCGTGATCCTGCTGAACGGCCAGAACGGCCACGATGCCGCGGGCAAGGTCATCGCCGCCTTCGGTGAATTCGTGATCGGCGGCAACTACGCGGTCGGCATCGTGGTATTCGCGATCCTGACCATCATCAACTTCGTGGTGATCACCAAGGGCGCCGGCCGCGTCTCGGAAGTGACCGCGCGCTTCATCCTGGACGCGATGCCCGGCAAGCAGATGGCGATCGACGCCGACCTCAACGCCGGTTTGCTGACGCGCGAGGAAGCCAAGCTGCGCCGCGAGGAAGTGCGTGAGGAAGCCGACTTCTACGGTGCGATGGACGGCGCCAGCAAGTTCATCCGCGGCGATGCCATCGCCGGCATCCTGATCCTGTTCATCAACATGCTCGGCGGCCTGGCCGTGGGCGTGCTGCAGCATGGCATGCCGTTCGGCGACGCCGCCGCCACCTACACCCTGCTGTCGATCGGTGACGGCCTGGTGGCGCAGCTGCCGGCCCTGCTGGTCTCCAGCGCCGTGGCCATGCTGGTCACCCGCGCCTCGCGTTCGCAGGACATGGCCCAGGCCATGACCGGCCAGGTGTTCGGCCAGTACCGCGCGCTGGCGATCACCGCCGGCATCATCGGCGTGGTCGGCCTGGTGCCGGGCATGCCCAACGTCGCTTTCCTGACGCTGGCCGCGATCCTCGGCTTCATCGCCTGGAAGCTGTACCGCAAGGGTAAGGCGCCGGCTGCCGATGCGGCAGGCGGTGGCACCGATGCCGCCGCGCTCACTGCGCTCGGGCGCCCAGCCGCCGCAGCCCCCACTGCCGAGCTGAGCTGGGACGAACTGCGCCCGGTCGATCCGCTGGGCCTGGAGGTCGGCTATCGGCTGATTCCGCTGGTGGACAGCAACCAGGGCGGCGAACTGATGGCGCGCATCAAGGGCGTGCGCCGCAAGCTGACCCAGGATGTCGGCTTCCTGATTCCCTCGGTGCACATCCGCGACAACCTGGAACTGCCGGCCAACGGCTACCGCGTGCTGGTGCATGGCGTGCCGGTGGCCACCGCCGAAATCCATCCGGATCGCGAGCTGGCACTGGACCCGGGCAGCGCGCTGGGCACCCTAGAGGGCATCGCCGGCAAGGACCCCGCGTTCGGCCTGGATGCCACCTGGATCCAGCCGCACCAGCGCGCCCAGGCCGAAACGCTGGGCTACACGGTGGTCGACCCGGCCACCGTGGTCGCCACCCATCTGTCGCACCTGATCCGCGAACATGCTCCCGAGCTGCTCGGCCATGAGGAAGTGCAGCACCTGCTGGCCAACCTGGCCAAGAGCGCGCCCAAGCTCGTCGAAGATCTGACGCCGAAGGCGCTGCCGCTGTCGGCGGTGGTGCGCGTGCTGCAGAACCTGCTGGTCGAGCGCATTCCGATCCGCCAGCTGCGCAAGATCGCCGAGGCACTGGTCGAACATGCGCCCAGCAGCCAGGACCCGGCGGTGCTGACCGCCGCGGTGCGCACCGCGCTGGGCCGCTTCATCGTGCAGGAGATCGCCGGAATGTCGGCGGAGCTGCCGGTGTTCACCCTCAACCCGCAATTGGAACGTGTCTTGCAGGAGTCCACGCAGGGCAACGGCGCCGCGCTGGAACCCGGACTCGCTGAGCGACTGCACCAGAGCCTGGCCGAATGTGTCAGCAAGCAGGAAGCCCGCAACGAGCCCGCGGTCGTGCTGGTACCTGGCCCGGTGCGCGCCGCGCTGGCCCGCCTGGTCCGCCACAGCGTTCCGTCGCTGTCGGTCCTGGCCTACAGCGAGGTGCCGGAGGACAAGCGCCTGAAGCTGGTCGGAACGATCAGCTGACGCCGCCCGCCGATGCGCCAGAAAACAGACACCACTTTCGAACCAACGCAACAGACAGACACCAAGGGGAACCCGCACCGTGCAGACCACCGACCACCCGAGTTCCCCGACCGCCACCCCGCCGTCTTCGCCTCGTGACCACAGCATGAAAATCAAACGATTCGTCGCCGCCGACATGCGCTCGGCCATGAACCTGGTGCGCAAGGAGCATGGTCCTGACGCCGTGATCCTGTCCAACCGCCGGATCGAGGAAGGCATCGAGATCGTCGCCGCCGCCAACTACGACGAGAGCGCCGTGCAGCGCGCACTGGAAGCCTCGCGCCGTGACGTTGCACCGCCGCCGGCACCCAAGCCGCGCACCGCCGCCGACGCGGTGATCGCCGCCGTCACCCGCCGCCGCAGCAGCACCCCGGCACCGGAACCGGTTGCCGCCACCACCTCGGCGGTGGCCGCCCTCGCCCGTGCGGCAGTGGGCGCTACCGGCCGCACCCTGGACAGCGCCGACGAGATCGTGCCGACCCGCGGCAGCACCGGCTTCGCCGCCACGCTGGCACGCGCCGCCGTCAATGAACCGGCACTGCCGGACCCGATCTTCGCCCCGTTCGCCGAGGCCATCGTTGCACCGGCACCGGCCGTCGCCGCGCCGGCCAACCGCGCCCGTTTCCAGATCGATCCGCCGCACCAGGCACATCACGAAAGCGTGGCGCCGGCGGTGCAGCCGCCGCCGCTGCCGACCGCAGCCCTGTCCGAAACGCAGCCGGAGGTCGCCGCCAGCGAACCGGCGTTGACCGATGCCATTGCCGAATCCGCGCCGACGCCCATGCTCGCCCCAGCCCCGGTGCTGACCGTGGTCGCCCAGGACGACGCCGAGATCCGCCAGCTGCGCCAGGAAGTGGCCGGCATGCGCCAGGTCATCGAGCGCGAAATGAACCGCTTCACCGACGAGCGCCTGCGCGGCTGCCCGGTGCGCGCCACCGCGCTGGACCTGATGGACGAGTACGGATTCGATGCTGGCCTGGCCCGCGACGTCGCCATGCAGATTCCGCTGGAGACCGAGGCGCACCGAGGCCGCGGTCTGATGCTGGGGCTGATCTCGCGCAAGCTGCCGATCGCCCCGGTCGACCCGCTGGAGGAAGGCGGCGTGATCGCACTGGTGGGCCCGACCGGCGCCGGCAAGACGACCACCATCGCCAAGCTGGCCTCGCGGTTCGCCGAGAAGCACGCGCCGCGTGACGTCGCCCTGGTCACCACCGACACCACCCGCATCGGCGCCCGCGAGCAGCTGTATGGCTACGGCCGGCAGCTCGGCATCGCCGTGCACGAGGCCAACAGCGGCACCGACCTGGACCAGCTGCTGGAACGTCTGAAGGACTACAAGCTGGTGCTGATCGACACCGCCGGCCTGGGCCCGCGCGACCGCGCCCTGGCCGCCCAGCTGCAGTGGCTGCGCGCCGCGCGCCAGGTCCGCACCCTTCTGGTGCTGCCGGCCAACACCAGCTTCGGCGACATGGACGAGGTGGTCCGCCGCTTCGGTGCCGCCAACCTGCAGGGCCTGGTGCTGAGCAAGCTGGACGAAACCGGCCGCTTCGGCAACGCGCTGTCGGTGGCCGTCGACCACGCCCTGCCGATCACCTGGGTGACCGATGGCCAGGACGTTCCGGACGACCTGCACCGGGCCAGTGCGGCCAATCTCGTACTTCGCCTTGAAGATTTGCGCCGAGCGGCCGATATGCCCTGCAACCCGGAGTTGAACCATGCCGTCGCGTGAGTACGCCAAGCTGACCAAGACCTTCCCGCTGTCGGCCACCCGCAGCGAGCCGCTCGGCCCTGTGCGCACCATCGCCGTGACCGGCGGCAAGGGCGGCGTGGGCAAGACCAACGTGTCGGCCAACCTGGCCGTGGCGCTGGCCGGCATGGGCAAGCGCACGCTGCTGCTGGACGCCGACCTCGGCCTGGCCAACATCGACGTGATCCTGGGCTTGAACCCCACCTTCACGCTGGCCGACCTGGTTGCCGGCCGCTGCTCGCTGGACGACGTCATCGTCGAAGGCCCGAACGGCGTGCTGGTGGTCCCGGCCGCGTCCGGCCGCCGGCACATGGCCGAGCTGGCCCCGGCCGAGCACGTCGGCCTGGTCAACGTGTTCTCCGAGCTGGAACGCGAGCTGGACATCATGGTGGTGGACACCGCCGCGGGCATCACCGACGGCGTGCTGACCTTCTGCCAGGCCGCGCAGGACACCGTGGTGGTGGTCTGTGACGAGCCGGCGTCGATCACCGACGCCTACGCGCTGATCAAGGTGCTGTCGCGCGAACGGGGCGTGGACCGCATCCAGGTGGTGGCCAACATGGTGCGCGACCCCAACGAGGGCCGCGTGCTGTACGAGAAGCTGACCCGCGTCTGCGAGAAGTTCCTCGCCGATGTCTCGCTGAACTACCTGGGCTGCGTGCCGCAGGATGACTGGCTGCGCCTGTCGGTGCAGCGCCAGCAGCCGGTGGTAAAGGCCTACCCGTCCAGCCCGTCCGCACTGGCGATCACCGAGATCGCGCGCCGCACGGCCCGCTGGCAGGCGCCGACCGAACCACGTGGCGGCGTCGAGTTCTTCCTCGAACGCATCCTCAAGCAGCGCGGGGTGGCAGCATGAAAGGCGCGGCCCAATACAGGGAGGTCCAGCGCTCGGCGGCCAACGAGGTCATCGCCCAGCACTCGGACCTGGTGCGGCGCATCGCCCACCATCTGGCCGCGCGCCTGCCGGCCAGCGTCGAAGTCGACGACCTGATCCAGGCTGGCATGATGGGCCTGATCGAAGCGTCGCGCAGCTACGACGCCGACCAGGGCGCCTCGTTCGAGACCTACGCCTCGATCCGTATCCGTGGCTCGATGATCGACGAGATCCGCCGTGGCGACTGGGTGCCGCGCTCGGTGCACCGCCGCGCACGCGATGCTGCGGCCACCATCCGCCGCCTGGAACAGAGCAGCGGCCGCGCCGCCAGCGCCACCGAAGTGGCCGCCGCGATGGAGATGCCACTGCCCGAATACCTGCGCCTGATGGAAGACGCTGCGCGTGGCCAGGTGCTGAGCCTGGAGTCGCGCATCGAAGACCAGGGCGAGCTGGACACCGTCGCCCAGGGCGGCCCGACCCCGCAACAGGTGCTGGAGCGTGGCGAGTTCGGTCGCGAGCTGGGCAAGGCCATCGGCCACCTGCCCGAGCGCGAACAGCTGGTGCTCTCGCTCTATTACGAGCAGGAACTGAACCTGAAGGAGATCGGCGCGGTGCTCGGCGTGAGCGAGTCGCGGGTCTGCCAGATCCACGGCCAGGCCGTGCTGCGCCTGCGCGGCCGGCTGAAGGTATTCGAGGCCGTCGACGCCGGCCTCGAAGAATGAACATCCCCGAGGCAGCTGCCCCCGGCCGCCCGGAATGAACAACAAAGGAACTCTGCTTTGAACAAGAACATGCGCATCCTGATCGTCGACGACTTCTCGACCATGCGTCGCATCGTCAAGAACCTGCTGGGCGATCTGGGCTTCACCAACACCGCCGAAGCCGAGGACGGGCATGCCGCGCTGTCGCTGCTGCAGAGCCAGCCGTTCGATTTCGTGGTCACCGACTGGAACATGCCGGTAATGACCGGCATCGAACTGCTGAAGGCGATCCGTGCCGATGCCAAGCTGAAGACCTTGCCGGTGCTGATGGTCACCGCCGAAGCCAAGCGCGAACAGATCATCGAAGCCGCCCAGAACGGCGTGAACGGCTACATCATCAAGCCGTTCACCGCGCAGACGCTGGAAGAGAAGCTCGGCAAGATCTTCGAACGCCTGGCGGCCAGCGCCTGATGGATACCACGGTCGACAAGAACGCCCTCGCCCTGCGCCTGCAGGAAGCACTGGACGCACTGGAGTCCGGTGACGAAACCGCCTGGCGGCAACGCATCGACGGACTGGTCGCGCTGCGCACGCAGCCGATGATGAGCGGCCTCTCGCGGCTGGCCCGCGAGCTCGGGCAGGCCCTGGGTGAACTGCCGACCGTGCCCAGCGAGGCCGGCGAACTGGACGATGCCTGCGCACGCCTGGACCACGTGGTGGCGATGACCGAACAGGCGACGCACCGCACCCTGGACCTGGCCGAGGAATGCCGCAGCCTGACCGAACAGCTGCGCGCCGAAGGCCTGCAGCCGGGCCAGGATGCGCAGCTCGAGCGCATCCGCCACAACCTCACCGAGATCGCCCTGACCCAGAGCTACCAGGACCTGACCGGGCAGATCATCCGTCGCGTCGTCGGCATCGTCCGCCGCGTGCATGAGGGCTTCGGCGCGCTCGGCCTGCCGCCGGAACAGCATCGCACCGATCCGGATCTGGCCGGGCCGGCACTGAAGGGACTGGACCGCCACGCGGTCTCGCAGAACGACGCCGACGACCTGCTGTCGGACCTGGGGCTGTAAGCATGAGCGCGGTATCCGACGACATCACTGCCGATTTCATCATCGAGGCGCAGGAAATCCTGGATCGCCTGGGCGAACAGCTGGTGTCGCTGGAGCAGGCACCGCAGGACACCGAACAGCTCAACGCGGTGTTCCGGGGCTACCACACGCTCAAGGGCGGCGCCG
Organism: Stenotrophomonas sp. YJH_SMC_122; assembly: GCF_059369535.1. Classification (NCBI taxonomy): domain Bacteria; kingdom Pseudomonadati; phylum Pseudomonadota; class Gammaproteobacteria; order Lysobacterales; family Lysobacteraceae; genus Stenotrophomonas; species Stenotrophomonas sp. YJH_SMC_122. Next base: position 32,050 of record NZ_JCAFST010000020.1, read on the forward strand.
GCTTCCTCGGCGTCACCGCCATGGTCGAGCTGTGCCACGCCGCCGAAGAAGCACTGGGCATCGCGCGCGCGGGCCAGGCCGTGCTGCAGGCCCATCACTTCGATGCCGCCCAGCAATCGCTGGACTACCTGCAATCGATGCTGGATGCAGTTTCCTCCGGCACCGAGCCGGGCTATGCGCCGCCGGACCTGATCGCCCAGTTCGACATGCACGGAGGCGCCGCCGCGCCGGCCGCCCCGGCCACGGTAGCGGCGGCCGGTAGCGGCGACCTGATCACCGACGACGAATTCGAGGCCCTGCTCGACCAGCTGCACGGGGGTAACGCGCCGACCGCGGTGGCGCCGGCAAAGAAGGCCGACGACGGGCTGATCAGCGAAGACGAATTCGAGGCCCTGCTCGACCAGCTGCACGGTGGCGCCGCACCCGGCGCCAGGCCCATCGCTGCGGTAGCGCCCGCACCGATCACGGCACCACGCCCACCGGCCGCGCCGACCGCACCGGCACCGGCGGCCAAGCCGGCCGCCAAGCCGTTGGCCGAAGCCGAACACACCGTGCGCGTGGACACCAAGCGCCTGGACGCGATCGTCAACCTGATCGGCGAACTGGTGCTGTCGCGCAACCGGCTCAAGACCCTGCGTGCCCGCCTGCGCGACGAGGAGCTGGACCGCGCCGTGTCCACCCTGGACATCGCCACCGCGCGCCTGCAGTCGGCGGTGATGCGCACCCGCATGCAGCCGGTGGGCAAGGTGTTCTCGCGCTTTCCCAAGGTCGCCAGAGACGTTGCCCGCTCGCTGAAGAAGGAAGTGGACCTGGAGCTGATCGGCGCCGAGACCGAGCTCGACCGCAACCTGGTCGAAGCGCTGGCCGACCCGCTGGTGCACCTGGTCCGCAACGCCATCGACCATGGCGTGGAAATGCCCGACCTGCGCGAAGCACAGGGCAAGCCGCGGATGGGCCACGTACGCCTGTCGGCACAGCAGGAAGGCGACTACGTCAGCATCGAAGTGCAGGACGATGGCGCCGGCATCGATCCGGAGAAGCTGCGCGCGAAGGCGCGTGAGAAGGGCCTGATCGATCCGGAAGCTGCCGCCCGCCTGAGCAGCGAGGAGTGCCTGCACCTGGTGTTCCTGCCCGGCTTCTCGACCAAGCAGCAGGTCACGGATATCTCCGGCCGGGGCGTTGGCATGGACGTGGTGCAGTCACGCATCCGCGAACTGAGTGGCCAGATCCAGATCCAGTCCGAGCTGGGCCGCGGCAGCCGCTTCCTGATCCGCGTGCCGCTGACCCTGGCGATCCTGCCGACCCTGCTGGTGCAGGCCGGCGAGGACGTCTATGCGCTGCCGCTGGCGCGCGTGATGGAAGTGCTGCACGCGCCGCGCACCTCGCTGGGCTGGTTCGATGGCCGCGCCGTGCTCGACCGTCGTTCGCACACGCTGCCGCTGGTCGATCTGCGCCAGTGGCTGGATGTGACGCCGGCGGCCTCGACCCTGCTGACGATCGTGGTGCTGCAGGCCGGTGAAGCACGCTTCGGCCTGGTCGTGGACCAGGTGCGCGGGCGCGAGGAAGTGGTCATCAAGCCGCTGCCGAAAGCCCTGCGCGGCCTGCGCGGTTACGCAGGTGCAACCCTGATCGGCGATGGTCGCATGGCGCTGATCCTGGATGTGGATGGCCTGCGTAGCCCGCACGACTGACCCGCTTGCTGAACCCGCAAAACCGTGAAGTCGCACCAGTAGCCCGTACCGGTGTCTCAAGTCCCATTCATACAAGCCGATACCGGATCCATGGATAGACTCAGCCTCATTGGTCTCTTTCTCGCCCTGGCCTCGCTGGTCGGCGGCAGCATCCTCAAGGGCGCCGGCCTGGCGTCCCTGTGGTCGCCTGCGGCGTTCGTAATCGTCATCGTCGGCACCGTTGCCGCGATCCTGCTGCACACCTCGCCGGCGGTGTTCAAGCATGCGTTCAAGATCGTGCGCTGGGTCGTGCGCCCCCCGCACAGCGACCGCCGCGAGCTGATCCAGCAGATCGTCGAGTGGAGCAACATCGCCCGCCGCCAGGGCCTGCTGGGCCTGGAATCGCAGGTGGAAGCGCAGCAGGACCCGTTCCTGCGCAAGGGCCTGCAGCTGCTGGTGGACGGCGTCGAGCCCGAATCGATGCGGCACATGCTGGAAATCGAACTGGGCAGCCAGGAACACCAGGACCAGGCTGGCGCCAAGGTGTTCGAGGCGATGGGCATCTATGCACCGACGCTCGGCATCATCGGTGCCGTGCTGGGCCTGATCGCGGTGATGAAGAACCTGGCCGACCCGAGCAAGCTCGGCCACGGCATCGCCGCCGCGTTCACCGCGACGATCTACGGCATCGCTTCGGCCAACCTGCTGTTCCTGCCGATCGCCGCCAAGCTCAAGAGTGTGATCTCGCACAACACGCGCGACCGCGAGATGGTCATCGAAGGCCTGATTTCGATCGCCCAGGGCGAGAACCCGCGCAACATCGAAACCAACCTCTCCGGCTTCCTGCACTGACATGGCCCGCCGCAAGCACCACGAAGAGCACGCCAACCACGAAGCATGGGCGATCCCCTATGCCGACCTGATGACGCTGCTGCTCGCCTTTTTCGTGGTCATGTATGCAATCTCCTCGGTGAACGAGGGCAAGTACCGGATCATGGCCGACGCGCTCACCGATGCCTTCGGTGGCGCACCGCGCACCATCAACCCGGTGCAGGTGGGTAACAAGCAGGTGCAGGGCGGCGGCTGGGACAGCCCCTCGGTGATCAAGTCCGGCACCAAGATCGGCCCGTCCGCGCCGGCACCCTCGCACGACCCGACGCTGCTGCCGTCGATGGCCTCGCAGATGCGCATCCCGGTGTCGGTGCACAACCAGGAGCAGATCGCGCGCGCCGAGCGCCAGCTCAACAGCATAGCCGACCGCCTCACCGCTGCATTGGCGCCGCTGATCGACCGCGGCATGATCAGCGTGCGCCGCACTGAACTGTGGATCGAAGTCGAGATCAACAGCGACATCCTGTTCCCCACCGGCTCGGCCGCGCTGGACGTGCATGCGCGGCAGACCCTGGCCAGCCTGGCCGAGGTGCTGCGCGACGTGCCCAACAGCGTGCGCGTGGAAGGCCACACCGACAACGTGCCGATCGCCACCGCCACTTTCCCGTCGAACTGGGAACTGTCGGCCGGGCGCGCCGCCAGCGTGGTGCACCTGTTCGCCGACCAGGGCGTGCAGCCGTCGCGGCTGGCGATGGTCGGCTATGGCCAGTTCCGCCCGCGCGAAGAGAACGACAGCGCGCAGGGCCGCAACCGCAACCGCCGGGTGATGGTCATCATCCTGGCCGACACGTCGCACTCGGTGGATCCGCTCGGCCAGCGCCTGAACGCAGCCACCGGCGCCACCGACAGCACCGTCACCGAACAGGCCGCCGCAACTCCGGCCAGCGCCCCCACCTCCCCCATCGCACCGGCGAAGTTGCCGCCGGTGCCGGCTGGCAGCCGCGTCGGCGCCGCCGTTCCCCCGGCAATGAAGGAGTAATCCGATGCGCATCTGGGCAGTCGCCAACCAGAAGGGCGGAGTCGGCAAGACCACCACCACCCTCGCCCTCGGCCGCGGCCTGGCCGCGCTCGGCCATCGCGTGCTGCTGATCGACCTCGATCCGCATGCCTCGCTCAGCCGCGCCTTCGGCGTGCCGGTGGACCCGCCGCCGGCCGGCGTGCTGGAGCTGTTCGGCACACCGCCGGCGGACCTGTCCAGCCTGTGCCATGCCAGCAACATCCAGGGCCTGGACTACGTCTGCGCACAGTCGGCGCTGGCCACGCTGGAACGCCGCAGCGCCAACCAGCCCGGCCTCGGCCTGGCCCTGCAGAACGCGCTGGCGCGCCATCAGGGCCAGCACGACTACATCCTGCTGGACTGCGCACCGACCCTCGGCCTGCTGATGATCAACGCACTGGCCGCAGCGGACCGTCTCATCATTCCGACCCAGGCCGAGCCACTGGCCCTGCACGGCCTGGATGGCATGGTCCGCACCGGCGAGATGGTCGAGCGTTCGCGCCGCCGGCCGCTGCCGATTTCGATCCTGCCAACCCTGTTCGACCGCCGCACCCGCGCCGGCAACGAGTCACTGCGCACCATGCAGGACCGTCATGGCAGCCGCGTGTGGGAAGACGCCATTCCGATCGATACCCGCATCAGCAACGCCGCCGGGCTGACCCTGCCAAGCGCCGGCGAGGACTACCCGGGCCGCGGCCTGGCCGCCTATCGCCGCGCCCTGAACTGGATCCTCGGCGAGGATGCCCGCGCCCTGGAGCAGGCCGCATGAACAGCACCGGCATCCTCGACGATTACCTGGACGAACTGCTGGGCGAAGCGATCGCTCCGGCGGCCGTCGTGCTGCCAACGCCGGACAGCGCCGCCCCGACCAAGGCCACCGAAGCCGCCGCCGAACGCGAACCCACCTGGGATGACCTGCCGGCCGAGGTGATCTACGAAACCGAAACCGAGACCGTTGCCGCTGCCCCTGCCGTGGACAATGCTGCACTGGAAGCCGCTTTCGATGCCGCGTCCGCGCCCGTCAGCGTGATCGATGCCGAACGCGAACCCACGTGGGACGACCTGCCCGCTGAAGTGGTCTACGAAACGGATGCCGTCGTCGCGGCCCCGGCAGAGGATGAGGCTGCACTGGAGGCCGCCTTCGAGGCCGCCGCGGCGCCGGCCAGCGCCGGGTCCACCGAACGCGAGCCGACCTGGGATGACCTGCCCGACGAGGTCATCCACGAAACCGCGCCGACACCCGCTGCGGCCGCTGCGAACACCGGCCCGGAACCCACCTGGGACGATCTGCCGGACGAAGTGATCTACGAGACCGACCCGGCGGACAGCCATCGTCTCGCCCACACCGACAGCCCCGGCCTGCAGGCCGCCTTCGAGCCGGCCGCTGGTGGCGAAGACGTGCCTGCGCCGCCGCCCGCCGTGGTCGCAGCGCCGGTGGCCCCCCCGGCGGCACATCCTGCAACGGCCCCGGCCGCACGCGCCGCCACACCGCCGCCGCGCGTCGCGGTCGATGTACCCGCAGGCAACCGCCCCGGCACCTGGCAGGAGCTGCAGGCGCAGGCCCACCAACCGGCCCGCAGCCCGCATCCGCAGAACCGCCGCGCCGGCGAGCGCACCTCGCGCTGGCTGCGCCTGCGTTGCGGCACCCAGGCCTATGCGCTGGAACTGCTGAAGGTGCAGGAAGTGGTGCTGCCGGTGCCCCTGCTGCCGCTGCGTGGCACTGCAGCGGCCATGCTCGGCATCATGAACCTGCGCGGCCAGGTGGTACCGGTGATGGATCTCGGCCTGCACCTGGGCGCCGCAGCCGCCGAAGACGACTCACAGACCCGCATCGTGGTCCTGGAGGAGGACGGCGAGACCATCGGCCTGCGCGTGTCGGCGGTGGAAGATGTCGCCAACCTCACCGATTCGCAGATCGAACCCCCCGACACCGCGCGCATCTGCCAGATCTCAAACGACCTGTTCCGTGGCGTAGCCCGGGTCAGCCAGCGCCCGATGATCCTGCTGGACGCCACCCGGCTGTTGAGCTGAACCCCCAAAAGGGGACGGAGGGGATTAAGTCGCAAGTGGCTCGGCGCCTTGCGCCGAAGCGGTGCCTGTCGGGGACGCAAAGAACTGATCCGTTGGATCAACACCCTACGTCCCCACTGCGCGGTCGCCGTTGCCAAGGGAACTGCAGTAGAGCCAGGTCGCTTGCGACTTAATCCCCTCCGTCCCCTTTTAGGCAGCGACCGCCTCGACGTACCGCGTCGATTCTTCTAAAGAACCCCACCGGGGTGCCGTTATGGATCACGGAACCGTTTGTCCGGAGCAACGATGAGCACTGTCGAACTGGGTGGGGATCTCGGCATCGAGAGCACTACCGAGCTCAAGAACCGCCTCGCCCCCCTCGTGGAGCAGGCCGGCGAGCTGACCCTGGATGCCAGCCAGGTCGCCCGCATCCACACGGCCGCCGTGCAGGTGCTGTGTGCGTTCGTGCAGGCCCGCCGCGAGGCAGGCCTGGGCACCGGCTTCCACGGTTGCACTGCAACCTTCAGTGACGCCGCGCGCCTGCTGGGCGTCACCCAGGCCCTGGGCCTGGACGTAACCCATGACAACCTGAAATCTGTGGAGAACGCTGCATGAGCGCACGTATCTTGGTGGTGGACGATTCGGCGTCGATGCGCCAGATGGTGTCCTTCGCCCTCACCTCGGCCGGTTTTGCCGTCGAAGAAGCTGAAGACGGCGCGGTCGCGCTCGGTCGTGCCAAGGGCCAGCGCTTCAATGCGGTGGTGACCGATGTCAACATGCCGAACATGGACGGCATCGCGCTGATCCGCGAACTGCGCCAGCTGCCGGACTACAAGTTCACCCCGCTGCTGATGCTGACCACCGAATCGGCCGCCGACAAGAAGTCCGAAGGCAAGGCCGCCGGTGCCACCGGCTGGCTGGTCAAGCCGTTCAATCCCGAACAGCTGGTCGCCACCGTGCAGAAAGTGCTGGGCTGATCGCCCGGCGCCGCTCCCCCTCTTCGCTTCCGGATCACCACTGCCATGAGCATGGACCTGCAACGCTTCCACGCCACCTTCTTCGAGGAGAGCCGCGAAGGCCTCGATGCGATGGAGGCTGGCCTGCTGGCCCTGGAATCGGGGCAGCAGGACGCGGAGATCATCAATTCGGTGTTCCGCGCCGCCCACTCGATCAAGGGCGGCGCCGGCACTTTCGGCTTCGACGCGATCGCCGGCCTGACCCACGTGCTGGAGACGCTGCTTGATGAGCTGCGCGCCGGCAAGCGGGCCCTGGAAGGCCACGCCGTCGACGCCATGCTGTCCTCGGTGGACGTGCTGCGCGCCCTGCTGCGCGAAGCCGAACACGGCCAAGCCGCAGATCCCGCCGCAGTCGCTGCGGTGAAGGCCCGCCTGGAAGCGGTTCTTTCCGGCCAGGCCGCAGCGAGCGCCCCGGCGGCCGCCGCAGCCAAGGTGGACGATACGCCGGAAGCCTGGCAGATCGGCTTCACTCCGGCGCCGTCGCTGTTCATGAGCGGCAACGACCCGCTGCGCATCATCCGTGAACTGGAGCATCTCGGTTCGCTGCAGGTCGCCGCGCGCATGGAGCGCCTGCCGGGCTTCGCCCAGCTTGATCCGCTCGAAGCCCATCTTGCGTGGGACCTGGGCCTGGTCGGCAAGGTGCCGCGCAGCAAGATCGAAGACACCTTCGCCTGGGTGCTGGACGATTGTGAGCTGGACATCCGTCCCGCCGCGCCGCCGAGCCTGGCCACCCAGGCGCCGGCCGCAGCGGCCCCCGCTCCGGTCGCAGCGGCACCTGCCGCGCCTGCCGCCAGCGGTGGTGCCAGCCAGGAAGCGGAAACCTCGATCCGCGTCAGCGTCGACAAGGTCGATGCGCTGATCAATCTGGTCGGCGAACTGGTCATCACCCAGGCCATGCTCAAGCAGGTCTCGCACGCACTGGACCCGGTCCACGCCGAGAGCCTGTTCGCCGGGCTGGACCAGCTTGAACGCAACACCCGCGACCTGCAGGAAGCGGTGATCGGCGTGCGCATGCTGCCCGTCGATGCGGTGTTCCGCCGCTTCCCGCGCCTGGTTCGTGACCTGTCCAGCCGCCTCGGCAAGCAGGTGCGACTGCGCACCGTCGGCGAAGGCACCGAACTGGACAAGGGCCTGATCGAGAAGATCGCCGATCCGCTGGTGCATCTGGTGCGCAACTCGATCGACCACGGCCTGGAAATGCCCGACGTGCGCCGCGGTGCGGGCAAGGACGAGACCGGCACGATCACGCTGGCAGCCTCGCATCAGGGCGGCCATATCGTCATCGAAGTCAGCGACGACGGTCGCGGCCTGGACCGCGCCAAGATTCTGGCCAAGGCCACCGAGCGCGGCCTGGCGGTGCCGGACAACCCGACCGATTCGCAGGTCTGGGACCTGATCTTCCAGCCTGGCTTCTCCACGGCCGATGCGGTCACCGACCTGTCCGGGCGTGGCGTCGGCATGGACGTGGTCCGCCGCAACATCCAGGCGCTGGGGGGCGAGGTGCAGATCGAAAGCAGCCTCGGTACCGGCACCCGCACGCTGATCCGCCTGCCGCTGACCCTGGCCATCCTCGATGGCATGACTGTGGCCGTGGCCGGCGAAACCCTGATCCTGCCGCTGGCCTACGTACTTGAGGCATTGCAGCCGCAGCCCGAGGATATCCGCAGCATGGCCGGCGAAGGCCGCGTACTGCGCGTGCGTGGCGAGTACCTGCCGATCCTGTCGCTGAGCGAGTACTACGGCTACGGCAACCGCGCACCCGGCAGCGAATCGCTGGTGGTGGTGGTGGAAGGCGATGGCCAGAAGATCGCGCTGGAAGTGGACGAACTGGTCGGCCAGCAGCAGGTGGTGGTGAAGAACATCGAGAACAACTACCGCCGCATCGGCGGGGTGTCCGGTGCCACCATCCTTGGCGACGGCCGCGTCGCGTTGATCGTTGACATCGGCGGACTGGTGCGCTCGCTGCGGATGCCGCAGGCCGCCTGATCCACGCCGCATGCGGGTCATGGACCGCCGCCCTTCGGGGCGGCGGTTTTTGTTTGCGTGCGCCTGCCAGTGGGGTCAGATCCCTTTCCGCAGGAACGGCATCTGGCCGCGGGACGGCACCCCGAAACCAGATCGTGAACTCCGTCGGCACGATGGTTGCGGGCGCAACCACTTCATCCAAGCAAAACCGCGTCGCTGCAACGCTTTTGCGCGGTCATCCCTACGCAACCGAATGTGATCTGCGTCCATAAAGTCCGCGCGGACGGCGCCGTTATTTCGCTTTGACGGTCGTCACCGAACCCCACCGGGCACCCCCGTTCGCTCTGCAACCACCCCCAAACCGGCGCACAGACGCCGGCACTTTGCCCACCTGGAGCACCCTGCATGAAGTGGTTCCAAGATCTGCCCATCGCCCGCAAGCTGGCCGTGGGGTTCACCCTCACCACCCTGATGACCGTCGTACTGGGTGCCTTTGCCCTGATCCGCCTGTCCGAGGCCAACGCGCAGCTGCGCGACATGGCCGGCAACGATATCCCCTCGGTCCAGCACCTGGGCGAGGCACGTTCGCAGCTGGGCGAGTTCCGCACCTACGAACTGGCCCAGCTGAGCATGCTCGACCAGCCGGAGAAGGTCGCCGACTACAACAAGCGCATGGACGATACCGCCAAGGCCGTGCATGACGAGCTGGCGGCGTACGCGGCGCTGCCGGCGCTGGACAAGGAGCGTGAACTGTATCGCGCGGCCAGCGCACAGCTGGACCGCTACTTCGCCGCAAACAAGGCGATGCGCGACGCCGTGGCCGCCGGTGATGGCGCACAGGCCCAGCATATCTCCGACGAGCAGTCGCGCCCGGCGCGTCGCGACCTGTTCGCTGCGATGAAGGCACTGGGCACCCACATCGCCGGCCAGATGGACGGCAAGATCGCCGACGCCAACGCCACCCACCGCACCAGCATGATTGCCATCATCGGCTGCATCGTGCTGCTGTCGCTGGTCGCTGCCGCGCTGGCCATCGTCATCTCGCGCGCAGTGACCGGCCCACTCGGCAAGGCCGTGCATGCCATCCAGGCCGTTGCACGCGGTGATCTCAGCGTCAGCACCCAGGCCACCAGCAAGGATGAAGCCGGCAGGATGCTCGCTGCCACCGCCGAGATGACGGCGATGCTGCGACGCTTCAGCGAGCAGACACAGCTGATGGCACAGATGCACGCTGGCCCGGACATCAGCCATCGCATCCCGGAAGATTTCCCGGGCGTCTACGGCCAGCTGGCCAACGGCATCAACACGGTGATCTTCGAACACCTCGATGCGATCGTCGATGCCATTGAAGTACTCAACCAGTACGCCATCGGCAATCTGAGCCCGGATGCACGCCGCCTGCCCGGCAGCCGCGCGATCCTGCACGAATCCATGGACGCGGCCAAGGCCAGCCTGCTGGCGATCAATTCGCAGATCCAGCACCTGGCTGCGGCGGCCGCCGCCGGTGACTTCAGCCAGCGCGGCGACGCACAGCGGTTCCAGCACGACTTCAAGCTGATGATCGAGCACCTCAACACCATGATGCAGGTGGCTGACGGCAACCTCGGCCAGCTCTCGCAGCTGCTGCAGTCGATCGCCACCGGCGACCTGACCGCACGCATGGAAGGCCAGTTCAATGGCGTGTTCGCCCGCATGCGGGATGATGCCAACACCACGGTCGCGCAGCTGACCCAGATCGTCGGCCAGATCCAGGCCAGCGCTTCCAGCATCACCCTGGCCGCCGGCGAGATCGCCTCGGGCAACAGCGACCTGTCGCGCCGGACCGAGCAGCAGGCCGCCAACCTGGAAGAAA
>NZ_JCAFST010000021.1:0-42076 GCF_059369535.1 Stenotrophomonas sp. YJH_SMC_122
AACCTCGACTGCGCGATTTCTACCAGTCGCTGCGAGCCCGGGGCAAAGAAGGAAAAGTAGCCATCGTGGCGGTGATGCGGAAAATGCTGGTGATTCTCAACGCCCGGGTGCGCGACGCTGAAAACGGGCTGGTCCCTGCCTAAGGCCAGCCAGGGCGCAGACCAAAGGCTGCCGGCCAGCGGCCGGCACTACCGTGCCCGTCTCCTGGAGGGGCCAAGCCCCTCCATCAACACAGTTGCTACATGGACGTACTTGCGGCGTCCCCGCAATCCGACACCGCCCCGCCATTCCACGGAATGCCCGCTTTTGACGTTGCCGTTGCTTGCAGCCTCTGCAGGTGCAGGGCGCAGCCCTGCCGATACCCTTAACCGGCCGGTGGGCAGTACGCCTTGATGGCGGCTTCGGCCAATCCCTTCTGCGCGGTGTGCTGCTCCGGGGTCAACGGGGTGTCGGCCTTGCCATCACCATCGGTGTCCTGCATCACCTGGCCACCGCCGTCCAGCAGGGCCAGGTTGGCCCGGGCCGTGCTGCACTGCTCGGGAACCGGGGCGGCCGGGGTCTCGGTGCTGGCTGCGGCCTGCGGGGTGCGGGTCTGCTCACGGGTCTCGTACTTCTTGCCCGCCGGTGGGGTCTCCGAGTACTGGGTCACGCCATGGGCGTCCTTCCATTTGTACACGGGACCGGCCACGGCGTTGGCACTGGCCAACAGCAGCAGGCATCCAAGGCAGGACAGGGCACGCATGGCAAACTCCACGGAATGGGCGCAGAACGCCGATTGCAGCATTGGCGCCGACCGCTGGCAAGTCGATTAAACTGGATTCCATGGACCCGATCACACCGCCGCCGCGCTCGCGCACGATTTACCTGTTGCCCAACCTGTTCACCACCGCCGGCCTGTTCTCCGGTTTCTACGCGATCATCGCCGCGGCCAACGGGGATTTCGTCAACGCCAGCATCGCCGTGTTCGTGGCGGCGGTGATGGATGGCCTGGACGGGCGCGTGGCACGGCTGACCGGCACCAGCAGCGAATTCGGCGTGCAGTACGACTCGCTGGCCGACCTGGTCAGCTTCGGCATGGCCCCGGCGCTGGTGATGTACCACTGGTCGCTGTCGTGGCTGAAGTTCGACGATCCGCTGCTGGGCCGTGTGGGCTGGGCCGTGGCCTTCCTGTATGCGGCCTGCGCGGCGCTGCGCCTGGCCCGCTTCAATACGCAGGTGGCGGTGGTCGACAAGCGCTGGTTCGTCGGCCTGGCCAGCCCGGCCGCGGCCGGCCTGATGATGTCCTTTGTCTGGGCGTTTGCCGACGGCAATCTGGGCTGGGACGGCAACCAGCTGCGCTACGTGGCGCTGGCGGTGACGATCATCGCTGCGCTGCTGATGGTCAGCCGTATCCGTTTCTGGAGCTTCAAGGGCGGCGCTGCCAAGGGCACCCGTTCGGATCGCGTGCCGTTCCTGGTACTCGCCCTGGTGCCGGTGGCCATCGCCATCGCGGTGATCGACCTGCCGCGCGTGCTGCTCGCGGTCGGCATCCTGTACGCCTTGTCCGGCCCGGTGATGTGGGCCGCGCAGCGCCTGCGCAAGAAGCCCGAGGCCGCGTGAGCCAGGACCTGCCCGTGCTGTGGTCACCGGCCCAGCAGGCCTGGCTGCAGGCCATGGGCTATACCGTCTATCACGACGGCCAGCTGGCCGCCGGGCTGGATGCCGCATTGCAGTTGAGCGTGGCCGAAGCCGAGGCCAGTGTTGCCCCGCCGGAGCCGGTGCGGGCCGCTGTGCCGCCGCGTGATGCCCACGCCGCCCCCGCGACCGCAGTACGCGCGGAACGCCCGGCACCGCCGCGCCGCGAAACGCCGGTCAGTGCCCCGGATACCGTGCCGGCGGCTGAGCGCCCGCTGCCCAGCGGCAACGCACGCCAGCCGGTGGTGCGCCTGCCCGATCGCCTGCAGATCGCACTGCTGCGCGCCTCCGGCTGCAACCCGAACGACCCGGCCACCCAGGTACTGATGGACAGCTGGCCGCTGGACCAGCTGCGCCGCGACCCGGCCGCCAAGCGTGCGCTGTGGCCGCAGCTGCGTGCCCTGCGCAAGCGGGGCACGCCGTGAGCGCGGTGACCCGGCCCGGCCCGGTCAGCCTGCGTGCGCTGCGCGAGAGCGACCTCAATGCGGTGATGGCGATCGAACTGCGCGGCTATCCTTTTCCCTGGACCCGCGGCATCTTCATCGACTGCCTGCGCGCCGGTTATCCCGGCCTGGCGATGGAGCGCGATGGCCTGCTGATCGGCTATGGCGTGCTCAGCATCGCCGCCGATGAAGCGCACGTGCTCAACATCTGCATCGACCCGCTGGCACAGTCGCGCGGGCTGGGCCGCCAGCTGCTGCGCGCGCTGGTGCAACTGGCCGCCGACCGTGGCGCCCAGCGCGTCTTCCTGGAGGTGCGTCCGTCCAATACGCCGGCGCTGGCGCTGTACCACAGCGAAGGCTTCAACGAGATCGGCCGCCGCCCGCGCTACTACCCGGCCGCACAGGGCCGCGAGGACGCGGTGGTGATGGCGATCGAGCTGGTCGACGGTGACCTGCAGGTGATGCCGCCGCTGTGACGGAGAAGGGTGCCGGCCAGCGGCCGGCACTACCGCTAGCCGCCAACCTTGGTTGGCACGCTCTGCTCACGCCAGCCGCAACGCCAGCACGCCACCGACGATGAGCGATGCCGCCAGCCAGCGCGCGCGCGGAATCCGCTCGCGCAGCAGGAACACCGAGATCAGCAGCGCGAACAGGATCGAGGATTCGCGCAGCGCCGAAATCATTGCCACCGGCGCCTGGGTCATGGCCCACAACGCCATTGCATAGGAGGCGGTGGTGCCGACGCCACCGGCCAGTCCCAGCGGCCAATGCCGCCGCGCATAGTCCAGCACCGCGCCGCCGCGCGTGTACAACGCCCACAGCGGCAGCGGAATGCCCGACAGCAGGAACAACCACAACGTGTAGCTGAGCGCGCTGCCGGACTGGCGCGCACCCTGTGCATCGACCAGCGTGTAGGTGGCGATCATCGCTGCGGTCAGCAGCGGCAGGCGCAGTTGGCCGCCACGCGCACCCACTGCCATGCACAGGATGCCGGTGCTCACCAGCACCACACCCAGCCACGCTGCAGCGGGCAACGGCTCACCGAGCAGGGTGCCCGCCAGTGCGACCAGGATCGGCGCGCTGCCACGCATCAGCGGGTAGGCCAGGCTCATGTCGACCTGCTGGTAACAGCGTGCGACCAGCCCGTAATAGGTCACCTGCAACAGCACCGACGCGCCCAGCCAGGGCCAGCTGTGCGCGGCGGGGAAAGGCAGGAAGGGCAGGGCGGCGGCCGACAGCAGCGCGGCGCTGCCGGTGACCAGCACGGTGCCGAGGAACTTGTCCGGCCCGCGCTTGACGATCGCATTCCAGCTGGCATGCAGTGCCGCAGCGGCGAGAACCACCAGGAAGATCGAAAGAGGCATCTGGCGATGATGCCATGCGGGGGAAATGGAAACGCCGGGCATCGCCCGGCGTTTCCCATTCCATTTGGGTGGGTGCCAACCTCTCCCGCCGTGGCAGGTGCCAACCTTGGTTGGCACGCACCGGAGCGCGGCGTTACAGCTTCGCGCGCTGTTCGCGCAGGCCGGCCAGCTGGGTGTTCCAGTCGGCCAGGCGCACGCGTTCCTGCTCGACCACGGCCGGCGGCACCTTGTCGGTGAACTTGGCCAGCTTGGTCTCGCTCTTCGCCTTTTCGGCTTCGACGCGGGCGATTTCCTTGTCCAGGCGCACGCGCTCGGCATCAAGATCGACCAGGCCTTCCAGCGGCACCAGCAGCTTCAGCTCGCCCACGATCGCGGCGGCCGCCGGCGGTGCGCTTTCGCCTTCGGCCAGCCACTGGATGCTGTCCAGCTTCAGCAGGAACGACAGCGAGGTGCTGAAGCGTTCGATGCGCACGCGGTCCTGCGCCAGGCCGGCCTGCAGGCGCAGCGGCACCTGCTTGGACGGTGCGACGTTCAGTTCGCTGCGCACGCGACGCACCGCGCTGATCACCGCCTTCAGCCATTCCACGTCGGCCTCGGCCTGGGCGAAATCACCGGCGAATTCGGCGGCGGTCGGGTAGGGGCGCAGCGACAGCGTGGTTTCGGCCAGGCCCAGGCGTGGGGCCAGCTGCTGCCACAGCTGTTCGGTGATGAACGGCGTCAGCGGGTGCAGCAGGCGCAGCAGCGCTTCCAGCACGTACAGCAGGGTGTGGCGGGTGCTTTCGGCGTCTGCGGCGTCGGCGCCGTTCAGTGCCGGCTTGCTCAGTTCCAGGAACCAGTCACAGAACGCGTTCCAGGCGAATTCGTACAGGCACTGCGCCAGCAGGTCGAAGCGGTAGGCGGCGAAATGCCCCTGTGCTTCGGCGGTGGTGGCGGCCAGGCGGGCGAGGATCCAGCGCTCGGCATCGGTGCGCGGCTTGGGCACGCCGGTGAACGCAGCGCCCTCGGTGTTCATCAGGGCGAAGCGGCTGGCGTTCCAGAGCTTGTTGCAGAAGTTCTTGTAGCCCTCGGCGCGGTTCATGTCGAACTTGATGTCGCGGCCGTGGGTGGCCAGCGCGGCGATGGTGAAGCGCAGCGCATCGGCACCGTGGGCAGCAATGCCGTCCGGGAATTCCTTGCGGGTGGCCTTCTCGATCTTCTCGACCATCTTCGGCTGCATCAGGCCGCCGGTACGCTTGGCGACCAGGTCGTCGATGGTTATGCCGTCGATGATGTCCAGCGGGTCGAGCACGTTGCCCTTGCTCTTGGACATCTTCTGGCCCTGGCCGTCGCGGATCAGGCCGGTGAAGTAGACATCCTTGAACGGGATCTTCCCGACCAGGTTGTCGGTGGCCATGATCATGCGCGCCACCCAGAAGAAGATGATGTCGAAGCCGGTGATCAGCACCGATGACGGCAGGTAGCGGTCGAAGCCGCGCTCGGCCATGGCCTGTTCGTTGGGCCAGCCCAGGGTGGAGAACGGCCACAGCTGCGAGGAGAACCAGGTCTCCAGCACGTCGCTTTCCTGGTTCAGCACCACCTCGCTGCCCAGGTTGTGCTTTGCCCGCACCTCCTCTTCACTGCGGCCGACGTAGCAGGTGCCGGTAGCGGCGTCGAACCACGCCGGGATGCGATGGCCCCACCACAGCTGGCGGCTGATGCACCAGTCCTGGATGTTGTTCATCCAGTGGCGGTAGGTGTTGATCCAGTTCGGCGGCACGAAGGCAATGCTTCCGTCCTCGACCAGTTCCAGGCCACGCCTGGCCAGCTCGTCCATCTTCACGAACCACTGGTCGGTCAGGTACGGCTCGATCACCTGGCCGGTACGGTCGCCGCGCGGCACTTGCAGCTTGTGCGCCTTGGTTTCGACCAGGATGCCCAGGTCTTCCAGTTCGGCCAGCACGGCCTTGCGCGCGTCATAACGGTCCAGGCCCCGGAAGCGCTCGGGCGCGTTCTCGTTCAGCGCCGCCACCGGGGTGAACAGGTTGATCATCGGCAGGCTGTGGCGCACGCCGACTTCATAGTCATTGAAATCATGCGCCGGAGTGACCTTGACCACGCCGGTGCCGAACGCGCGGTCCACGTACTCGTCGGCGATCACCGGCACGCGGCGGCCGGTCAGCGGCAGCACCACGCTCTTGCCGATCAGGTGCGCATAGCGCTCATCTTCCGGATGCACCATCACCGCGGTATCGCCCAGCAGCGTTTCCGGGCGGGTGGTGGCGACGACCAGGTAGTCGCGGGTTTCGCGCAGGGTTTCCACGCCGTCGGCATCGCGCTCGACGTGCTCGTAGCTCAGGCCTTCGTCCAGCGTGTAGGCGATCGACCACAGGAAGCCGTCTTCCTCGGCGCTCTCCACTTCCAGGTCGGAAATGGCGGTCTTCAGCACCGGGTCCCAGTTCACCAGGCGCTGGCCGCGGTAGATCAGGCCCTGCTCGTACCAGCGCACAAAGGCTTCATTGACCGCCGCCGACGGCTGCGGGTCCATGGTGAAGGTGCTGCGCGACCAGTCGGCGGAGGTGCCAAGGCGGCGCATCTGGCGTTCGATGGTGTCGCCGGACTGCTGCTTCCACTCCCAGACCTTGCCGATGAAGCCTTCGCGGCCCAGCGAATCGCGGGTCTCGCCCTTGCCTTCCAGCGCCAGGTTGCGGCTGACCACCATTTCGGTGGCGATGCCGGCGTGGTCGGTACCGACCTGCCACAGCGTGTCGTAGCCGCGCATGCGGTGGTAGCGCACCAGCGCGTCCATCAGGGTCTGCTGGAAGGCGTGGCCCATGTGCAGGGTGCCGGTCACGTTCGGCGGCGGCAGCAGGATGGTGTACGGCTCGCCCGTGCCGGACGGCTTGAAGTGGCCGGCCTTCTCCCAGGCCTCGTAGA
This sequence comes from Stenotrophomonas sp. YJH_SMC_122, assembly GCF_059369535.1. NCBI lineage: Bacteria > Pseudomonadati > Pseudomonadota > Gammaproteobacteria > Lysobacterales > Lysobacteraceae > Stenotrophomonas > Stenotrophomonas sp. YJH_SMC_122. The sequence continues at coordinate 6,395 of NZ_JCAFST010000021.1, forward strand.
GGTCGGTCTCGAAGGACTTCGGGTCGTAGCTGGAGGCGAGTTGGGTCATGCGGGGGAACCAGGAGGTAATCGTTGAAGGATCAGGGCGCGGCGGCGGCCCATCAAGGGGGCCGCGGCGCGCTCACATGTCGTGCTTGTTCAGGGCGTAACCGGCGGCCTTGTACTGGCGCCAGCGCTCGCGCAGCGGTTCGCGCGCTTCCGGATCGGCCGGCACCACTTCCAGCACGCGCTCGCACTGGCCCAGCCAGGGCTCGTCGCGCAGGTTGATCACCAGCGGACGCGCCGGTGCCTCGGTGCCGGGTACCGCGATCAGTACCAGGGCCTCTTCCTCGTCCATGTCTTCGCCGGCGATCTGGTGCGGGATGTAGGCGTCGTTGTCGAACGCCCACAGCAGCTCGTCCAGCTCCTCGGCCTGGGCCTGGTCACGGGCCAGCACCAGGGTGAACAACCCGGCGTCGTTGGCCTTGCGCGCCAGCTCACAGACCAGGCGCAGCGGCTCGGTCAGGAAGCGGGGCTTGGCGATCAGGTAGAAGTCGGCGCGGGGCATGGCAGGGTCCGGGTCAGGCAGGGGCCCGGCAGTGCCGGGCGAGGCCCCGGCCGGCATCTGCCGGCCAGGGTCGGGTACGGCATCAGGCGCGGGCGGCCTGGTCCAGCAGCCACTGGCTCAGCAGGCCGACCGGGCGGCCGGTGGCCATGCCACGCTTGCCTTCATCGCTGGCCACGCCGGCGATGTCCAGGTGGGCCCAGCGCTGGCCTTCGGCGAAGCGCGACAGGAAGCAGCCGGCGGTGATCGCGCCGGCCCAGCGGCCACCGATGTTGTAGACGTCGGCGAAGGTCGAATCCAGCATCGGCTGGTACTCGTCCCACAGCGGCAGGCGCCAGGCGCGGTCGAACACGTGCTCGCCGGCGGCCAGCAGCTCGTTGGCCAGGTCATCGTGCTTGCTCATCAGGCCGGCGGTCTGGTGGCCGAGGGCGACCATGCAGGCACCGGTCAGGGTGGCGACGTCGACCAGCGCGGCCGGCTCGAAGCGCTGCGCGTAGGTCAGCGCGTCGCACAGGATCAGGCGGCCTTCGGCGTCGGTGTTGCCCACTTCGATGGTCTTGCCCGACATCGAGGTGATCACGTCCGACGGACGATAGGCGTTGCCATCGATGGCGTTTTCCACCGCCGGGACCACCACGACGAGGTTCAGCGGCAGCTTGGCCTTGACCGCCGCGACGAAGGTGCCGATGACGTTGGCGCCACCGCACATGTCGTACTTCATTTCCTCGATGCCGCCCTGGGTCTTCAGGTTGACGCCACCGGTATCGAAGGTGATGCCCTTGCCGACCAGCACATAGGGCTTGGCGTCGCCTGCACCGGTCCACTTCAGCACGACCAGACGCGGGCGGTTGGCCGAGCCACGGGCCACGGCCAGCAGCGAGCCCATGCCCAGGGCTTCCATCTGGTGCTCGTCGAGGATCTCGGCTTCGGCACCCTCGTGCTCGCCGGCGAACTTCACGCCCACGTCGGCCAGATAGGCCGGGGTGCAGTAGTTCGGCGGCAGGTTGCCCAGCTCGCGGGCGAACTCGACACCGGCGGCGATGGCCTGGCCCTGGGCCAGCGCCTGCGCGTCGTCACCGGCGATGACCAGCTGGGCCAGGCCGGCATCGTCGGCCTTCTTCTTGCCCAGGGTGGCGGTGTAGCGGTAGGCGGCGTGATCGGCGGCGATCACCGCCTGGCGGATCGCCCAGGCCGCGTCGCGGTCCTTCACCGCCACTTCGGACAGGGTGAACAGCGCGCTGCGGGTGGCGCCGGCCTTCAGCGCGCGCACGGCGTCGCCCACGGCCTTCAGGTATTGCGGCACGCCGAAACGGGCGGCTTCACCGAGGCCGACCACCAGCACGCGCGGGGCGGTCACGCCCGGCAGGTCGTGCAGCAGGGTGGTCGCGCCGGTCTTGCCGGACAGATCGCCACGCTGGGCCAGGGCGGCCAGGCGGCCACCGCTGGCGGCATCCAGGGCCTGCGCGGCCGGGGTCAGGGTATGGTCGGCATACGCGCCGACCACCAGGCAATCAACGGTGGCGGCGGCCGGAGCAACGTGGTTCAGGGTGAATTCGAGGGCCATTGAGCAGATTCCATTGGCGAGTCCGTACAATCGCAGGCCGTTTACGCCCAGACAGTAGACTGGGCGGCACCGCGAACGAACCCCAGAGTTTAAACCACCGCCCCATGCTGAAGCTCGACCGATACCTGCTGGGCGATTTCGTCCAGAGTTTCCTGGCTACCCTGATCGTCCTGCTGGTGGTCAGCGTGGGCGGCGTGCTGGTGGACATCCTCGGCAACATCGCCGACGGGCGGCTGCCGGCCAAGCTGCTGTTCTCCCAGCTGGGCCTGCAGTTCATCGCCTACCTGCCGCTGATCCTGCCGCTGGCACTGATGCTGGGCCTGCTGCTGGCCGTGGCGCGGCTGTACCGCGACTCGGAAATGGCGGTCATCACCGCCATTGGTGTCGGCCCCAAGCGACTGCTGCGGCCGCTGCTGATGCTGGTGGTGCCGGTGGTGCTGCTGGTCGGCGCCTGCTCGCTGTGGCTGGGCCCGTGGGCGGGCCGGATGGCCGAGCAGATGATCATCGAGGCCAACCGCAGCGTGCTGATGGCCGGCCTGGAGCCGGGCCGGTTCACGCCGCTGCCCAATGGCGGCGTGGTCTACCTGTCCTCGATCTCGCCTGACGGCACCGAGCTCGGCAAGGTGTTCATGCAGCGGCAGAAGGACGATCGCCTGGAAGTGGTGTCGGCCAACAGTGGCCGCATGTACTTCGAGGGCACCCGCCAGCGTTTCCTGGAGCTGGATGATGGCCACCAGGTGGAAGGCCCGGTGGCCGCTGGGCTGGATTACCGGCTGGCGACCTTCGCCCGCAACGACGTGGCCCTGCCCGATGGTGCACAGACCCGCACCGAGGACGACCCGGAACTGATGCCGACCCTGCAGCTGATCGGCGATGCACGGCCGCAGGCGCAGGCGCAGCTGCATCGCCGGCTGGCACCGCCGCTGATCGCGCTGGCGTTCGCCCTGCTGACCGTGCCGCTGGGCCGCAGCTCACCGCGCCAGCAGCGCTACGGCCGCATGATGCTGGCCCTGCTGGCCTACATGGTGGGCACCAACCTGATGTTCATCGGCAGCGGCTGGATTGCCAACGGCAAGATTCCGCCCGCGCTCGGCCTGTGGTGGTTGACCCTGCCGCTGCTGGCGCTGGCGATCTGGATGTATGTACGTGATGGCCGCCTGGGCCGTCCGAAGGGAGCCCGCGCATGAGGCTGCGCCCGATGCGTTTCGACCTGTACCTGGGCCGGTCGGTGTTCACCACCGTGCTGCTGACCTGGGCGGTGCTGGTGGGCCTGGACGTGGTGATGGCCTTCTCCGGCGAGTTCAAGGACATCGGCAAGAACGGCTACACCTTGGGGCATGCCGCCGCGTGGGTGCTGTACACGGTGCCGCGCCGCGCCTACACCATGTTCCCGACGGCCGCAGTGATCGGTGCACTGATGGGCCTGGGCCAGCTGGCCGCGACCTCGGAGCTGACCGCACTGCGTGCACTGGGCCTGTCGCGCAAGCGCCTGAGCGTTTCGGTGGCGATTGCGCTGTCGCTGCTGACCGCGGTGATGGTGCTCAGCGCCGAGACGCTGGGCCCCTGGGGCCAGGACCGCGCCGATGCTCTGAAGTCCAGCGCCAAATGGGGGCGGGATATTGCCACTACCCGTTACTCGGGGCTGTGGGCGCGCGAAGGCGACACCTTCCTCAATGCGCAGAGCGGCGAGGAGCAGCTGGTGGGCGACAAGGGCACGCGGCTGATCCTGCGCGATGTGCGCCTGTACCGGGTCGCCGAAGACGGCAAGATCGCCTCGTTGACCCACGCCGCCACCGCCGAGCACGACAAGGACGGCTGGGTGTTGACCGGCGTGCGCCGCGACACCTTTGGCGAGCGCTCGGCAACCCGTCAGGAAGTGGCACGTGAGCCCTGGAACTCGAAGTTGGACCCGGCCGCGCTGGCGACCGGCATCGCCAAGCCGCGCAACCTCAGCGTGTCCGAGCTCAGCACCAGCATTGCCTACCGCGAACGCAACGGGCTGGACGCGCGCGATTTCGAGGATGTGTACTGGAGCCGCTGGTTCTATCCGGTGAACGTGCTGGCCCTGTGCCTGGCGGCGGTGCCGTTCGCGTTCGGATCGCTGCGCAGCGGCGGCATGGGCAAGCGCCTGTTCCTGGGCATCCTGTTCGCATTGGGCTTCTGGCTGCTGCAGCTGTTCTTCGGCCGCATGGCCGGCGCGCTGAAGTTCGATTACCGCATTGCCTACGCGTTGCCGCCGATCGTGATGCTGGCGGTGTCCGGACTGCTGTTCCGGCGCAAGTCGGGCTGATCCTGATTGTTGTAGAGCCGAGCCTGTGCTCGGCTGTCACGTACAGTGCGGAAAGCAGCCGAGCACGGGCTCGGCTCTACAGACAGCGCCTTACCGCTTGGGCATGCGCACCAGGCGGGTGCCGCTGGCGCGGTCGTGCCAGGTCAGCCGTTGGCGGTCGATCCAGGCCCACCAGAATCCCAGCCCGCCCAGCAGCAGTGACAGCGTGCCTACCGCAAAGCGCAGCCACAGCTGGCTGCGCCGCAACGGCGCGCCATCGATTGATTGCACTTTCAGCCGCCACGGTCGCATGCCCAGGGTCTGTCCGCCACGGCGCCAGCTGGCCGTGGCGTACCACCCCGTGACCGCCCAGCACACCGCCCACAGCAGCCACTGCCAGGCACTGAACGGCGCGATGTTCTCGCGCTGTGCGTGGCCGCTGAAGGTGTAGGCGAGGGTGAACAGCGTGCCGGCCAGCATCCACAGTGCCAGCACCGGCAGTGCGTCGTAGGCCATCGCCAGCACGCGCCACAGCAGCAATGCGCGCGGATGGAGCATTTCGGTAGCGGCCGCAGGGGCCGTGTCGGTGGCAGGGCGGGACATGCGCCGAGCATACGCAAAGCTGGCCGTGCCCGCAGTGGCCCTCGTATCCTGCATGCATGGCCCTTGTCTCCACCCCCGCCGAACGCCGCCAGCTGGTCCAGCAACTGCCCGAGCTTCGCGGCGACGACAGCGTGCGCATCCAGCGCTTCCTCGATGCGATCTGGGCCGAGAACGGCCTGGCCCGTGCCACGCTCGACAGCTACCGGCGTGACCTCGAAGGGTTGGCGCGCTGGATGGATGGACGCGACGGTGGCCTGGCCGGCATCGAGCGTCCCGGACTGTTCGAGTATCTGGCCTGGCGCACCCGGCATGGCTGGTCGCCGCGCAGCAATGCGCGCCTGCTGTCGGCGTTGCGGGCGTTCTTCGCCGATGCGGTCCGCCGTGGCGAACGCAGCGAGGACCCGAGTGCGCTGCTGGATCCGCCGAAGCTGCCACGGTTGTTGCCCAAGGCCCTGGCCGAGAGCCAGGTCGATGCGCTGCTGGCGGCCCCGGACATCGACAGCCCACTGGGCCTGCGCGATCGCGCCATGCTGGAACTGATGTATGCCGCCGGCCTGCGCGTGAGCGAGCTGGTGTTGCTGCCGGCCACGGCAGTCAACCTGCGCCAGGGCGTGCTGCGGGTCACCGGCAAGGGCAGCAAGGAACGGCTGGTGCCGCTGGGCGAGGAATCCCAGCACTGGCTGGAGCGTTACCTGCAGCAGTCGCGCCCGCAGCTGGTCGGCAAGGGCAAGGTGCATGCCCTGGCGGATGGGCAGACCCCGTTGTTCATCGAACCGACGCTGCATGCGCTGACCCGGCAGGCGTTCTGGCATCTGGTCAAGCGCCACGCACAGGTGGCCGGCATCGACCCGGCGCGGATCAGCCCGCATGGCCTGCGGCACAGCTTCGCCACCCACCTGCTCAACCGCGGTGCCGACCTGCGCGCGCTGCAGATGCTGCTTGGCCACAGTTCCTTGTCGACCACCCAGATCTACACCCTGGTCGCGCGCGAGCACCTGCAGAAGCTGCACGCCCGCCACCATCCGCGCGGCTGAGTGCCGGGCTGAATCGCTGCCCGGGGCGCCGCCGGGCGTCGCCGCCCGGTACCGGCGGCTGTGTCAGAATCCGGGGTCTTCTTCTGTCGCGGACCGCTCCATGCTCCGATTTGCCATCGCCGCCGTGTTCGGTGCGCTCAGCCTGACCGCCTGCGCCCAGCCGGCTCCACCAGCCGCCAAGGCACCCGCCGCCGCTGCGGCGAAGGCCAGTCCGGCCGCGAATGCGCCCGCCGACCAGGCGGTACGCGCCGCACTGACCGCGTTGAACCCCGGTTTCCAGGTGGACTACATTGGCGCCGCGCCGTTCCCCGGCTTCCGCGAGGTCGTCGTTTCAGGCCAGCTTCTGTATGTGTCCGATGACGGCCGCTATCTGTTCCAGTCTCAGCCCTACGACACACGTGCCAAGGGCCCGGCCAACAGCGAAGGCCTGCTCGGCTACCGTCGCGGCCTGCTGGCCAAGGCCAACCATGGCGATCGCATCGTGTTCGCCGCGCCGAACGCCAAGTACACCATCAGCGTGTTCACCGACATCGAGTGCGGCTACTGCCGCAAGCTGCACCAGGACATCGCCGAGCTCAACCGCAACGGCATCACCGTCGAATACCTGGCGTTCCCGCGCATGGGCCTGGGCAGCAAGGACTACACCGACATGATTTCGGTCTGGTGTGCAGCGGATCGTCGCCAGGCGCTGACCAACGCCAAGCGCGGCGGCAGCGTTCCCGCCAGGAACTGCACCAATCCGGTGGCGATGCAGTACGCGCTGGGCCAGCAGCTGGGCGTGAATGGTACGCCGGCGATCTTCGCGCCGGACGGCACCCAGCTGGGGGGGTACCTGCCGCCGGCACAGCTGCGTGCGGCGTTGGAAAAGCTGTCGGCCAAGCGCTGATCGCCGCCGACCTTTTCTGTAGAGCCGAGCCCATGCTCGGCTGCGCAACCATCAGCCGAGCATGGGCTCGGCTCTACAGGCAGGAAGCCGGGGATGCGTGTCGCATCCCCGGCTTTTTCCTCACTTCAGGCCATCACTGACCGCCTTGGTCAGCGTGCCCTGCGCATCGTCACCGCTGAACTCCCAGACGAACGCGCCGCCCAGGCCCTGGGTCTTCACGTAACCCATCTTGCGGGTGATGTTGGCCGGGGTGTCGAAGCTCCACAGCGTGCTGCCGTTGTAGATCCAGGTGGCGCCGGCGGTGTTGTCGGTGTAGCCCGGCCACGCCAGGTTCTTCAGCACCTTCCAGTCCTCGATGCCGGCTTCATACGTGCCCGGGGCGGCGCCGGTCGCGGTCTGGTACAGGCCGTTGTTGGCATTGGCCACGCCGGTCCAGCCACGCCCGTAGTAGCCGATGCCCAGGTTGAGCTTGGCGGCGGGCACGCCACGGCTGATGAAGGCCTCGATGGCGTCGTTGCTGTTGTACAGCTTCTGGTCGCCGGTGGACGGATCATTCGGCGAATCGAACAGCGCCGACTGGTGATTGGTCTTCGCATCCCACGCGCCGTGGAAGTCGTAGGTCATCACGTTGATGTAGTCCAGGTACGGGTGGTACGCCGCCGGATCGGTGACGCGGATCTTGTCGATGCCGGCACCCACCGCCACCGTCAGCAACAGGCCCGGACGCACCGCATCGAGCTGGCGGCGGAACTCGGCCATCAGCGCGGTGAAGTTGGCGTTGTCTTCCGGCTTGCCGCATTCGATGCCGCACGCCACCGGGTATTCCCAGTCGATGTCGATGCCGTCGAACACGCCCAGCGCCGCACCGGCGCCGCCGGCACCGTCGGTCACCGGCAGGTTGCCCTTGATGTAGGCGTCGATGCACGAGGCAACGAAAGCCTGGCGGTTCTCCGGTCGCGCCGCGCTGGAGAAGCCGCGCGACCAGGTCCAGCCACCCAGCGAGATCAGTACCTTCAGGTTCGGATACTTGGCCTTGAGCTGCTTGAGCTGGTTCCAGTTTCCGCGCAGCGGCTGGTCCCAGGTATCGGCGCTGCCGCTGACACTTTCGGCGGCACTGAAAGCCTTGGTGTAGTCGGCGAAGGCATCGCCACCGGCACCGCTGTTCGGGTCCGACGGCTGGGTGATGCCCACTTCGCAGCGGTTGTTGCGCACGTTGCCGAACGCGTAGTTGATGTGGGTCAGGCGCGCCGCCGAACCGCTGCTGTCGATGTTCTTGACCCGGTAGTTGCGGCCGTAGATGCCCCACTGGGTGAAGTAACCGATGACCCGCTTGCCCGTGGTGCCACCGTCACCGGCCAGCGTGGTGGCGCTGATCTCGGTGCCCTGTGCCGACGCATTGCCGGCGTTGTCGCGGGCGCGTACGCGGTAGCGGTAGGTGGTCGACGCCGTCAGCCCGCCATCGACATAGCTGGCACTGGACGGCGAACCGACCAGGCTGCCGTTGCGGTACACGTCGTAGCCGGCCATGCCGCTGCCGCCGGTGTTGTCGGTGGAAGGGCTCCAGCTGAGCGCGATGCTGTTGGCGGTGCGCGTACCGGCCGCCAACCCGCCGGGTACGCTCGGTGCGGTGGTATCGCCGCTGGCGGCGTTGACAGTGATGGTGATGGTCGCCGTGCTGGCGGTGGCATTGTTGTTGTCGGTGGCCACCGCACGCAGGGTGTGGCTGCCGGCGCTGGCGTTGGCCCAGCTGGCTGCATACGGCGCACTGGTGGCCACGCCGAGCGTGCTGCCGTCGCGGAAGAATTCGACCTTGGCGACGCTGCCGTCCGGATCGCTGGCGGTGGCGGTCACGTTCACCGTGCTGCCGGCGCTGAAGGTGGCGCCGTTGGCCGGCGAGGTCAGGCTGACCACCGGCGGCTGGTTGCTGCCGCTGCCATCGCAGGCACCGAGGTTGGTGTAGTAGGGCGCACCGGCCGGATGGTCCGGCGGCGCGTTCCAAATGTCCTGGTTCGCCCGATAGAGGACGCCTCCTTTCTGCAGGGTATCGCCGGCCCGGTAGATCTTGGCCTGGTCCCACTGGGCCACGCCGGCACAGCTGGCGGCCTGGGCCAGGCCGGGCAGGGCGGCGCTGCCGGCGGCCAGGGCAAGCAGCCAGGCCAGGTGGCGGGGACGACAGCTTCGGGTCGAACGTTCGGCACTGCGCACAATCGGGTCGTACATGGGTGAGTCTCCGATCAAAGGGCGCGCGGGCCCCGATGGCGCCGCGCGTGACGCAGGTCCGGGCATCGCCCGGGAAGGCGACGGAGGGGCCGGACGGAGGCACCTGGGAGGCCGGGGAGAGAGTCCGGCACCAGGTGGGGACAACGTTGTCATCAATTGCGTGGTCAATCCGTGAGCAAGCGCATGGTTCGAGGATTTGGGCGGAGGGCGGCGCTGGCGCGCGCTCGGCGGCCACCGGCGAAGCCCCTCGTGGCTGGGGGCTTTCCGCGAAAAGCAGATTTCTGGGGTTGGCCGGGCGGGTGGGCTGCGCAGGGGACGCCGTGAATACGTCCCTGTAGGCTCGGGCGCGCCATCCATGGCGCTTACGCCCCTGCGCAGCCCACCCGCCCGGCCACGGACAGGTTCCTGCGTGGCCAGCCACGAAAGACAGAACAAGAAATCAAAAGCAAAAGCCGGTCGCTTCGCTCTTCAATGCCTGACTTCTGACATTTTCCTGGTTGCCGGCCAGCGGCCGGCACTACCGGGGAGCATCCACGCATGGCGTGGATCTACCGCAGATCGCGGAAATCTGTCGGGGGCGGGGTGGTGGGGGCCAGCAGGACCGTTGGCGCCATGGATGGCGCCATCGAGCCCCCATGGACGGGTTTACGGCGTGTCCTGCTGGCCCCCACCACCCCGCCATCCCACGGGAACCCAGCTTTTGCTTGGGCCGTTGCTGTTGCTGTTGCCCTGGCCTCGGCGGGTGCCGGGCGCCGCCCGGCCGAAGCCATCCCCCTGCTTCCGGTACAATGTCGGGCCCGTTTCCCAACTACGGTTCCCCGGACATGATGGTCCTCGAGGGCGCGCCCGCCCTGTCGCCGTTCCGCCGCGAACGTCTTGAATCCCGCCTGCAGTCCATCGCTCCCTCCCTGCGCATCAGCGGTGCCTGGCACGTCTACTTCGTGCAGCCCGAAGGCAGCGCCGCCCCCGACCTGACCACGCTGTGCCGCATCCTCGAAGCGGCGCCGCAGGCCGAAGCCGTGGCCGAAGGCGCAGTCAGCCGCATCGTGGTGCCGCGCCTGGGCACGCTGTCGCCGTGGTCGAGCAAGGCCACCGAACTGGTCCGCGGTGCCGGCCAGCCGGTCAGCCGGGTCGAACGTGGCCTGCGCATCGACGTGCAGGGCTGGCCGGCCGATGCCGCCGCCCAGCAGGCGCTGGTCAAGGCGCTGCACGACCCGATGACGCAGTCCGTGCTGGAGACCGTGGAACAGGGCCAGGCGCTGTTCTCGGCACCGGCCCGGGGTGAACTGGAGCGCGTGCCGGTGGACCAGCTGGAGGCCGCCAACCAGCGCCTCGGCCTGGCCATGGCCCAGGACGAGATCGACTACCTGCGCGAGCGTTTCACTGCGCTGGGCCGGTCGCCGTCGGACGTGGAACTGATGATGTTCGCGCAGGCCAATTCCGAGCACTGCCGCCACAAGATCTTCAATGCCAGCTGGACCATCGACGGCCAGGAGCAGGACCGCTCGCTGTTCCGGATGATCAAGAACACCCACCAGCAGACCCCGCAGCACACGCTCAGCGCGTACAGCGACAACGCCGCAGTGATCGAAGGCCATCCGGCGTCGCGCTATCGCCCCGATCCGGCCAGTGGCGAATACCGCCGCGAAGCGCAGGTGCCCAGTGCCTTCCAGATCAAGGTGGAAACCCACAACCACCCGACCGCGATCGCACCGTTCCCGGGCGCCTCGACCGGCGCGGGTGGCGAGATCCGCGACGAAGGCGCGACCGGCCGCGGTGGCAAGCCGAAGGCGGGCCTGACCGGCTTCTCGGTCTCGCACCTGCGCATTCCGGAATTGCCGCAGCCGTGGGAGGCGCCGCGCGCGCTGAATCCGCGCATGGCACCGGCGCTGGAAATCATGACCGACGGCCCGCTCGGTGGCGCCGCGTTCAACAACGAGTTCGGCCGCCCGAACCTGCTTGGCTACTTCCGCAGCTTCGAGCTGCCGGAAGGCGCCGATCTGGTGCGCGCCTACGACAAGCCGATCATGCTGGCCGGTGGCCTCGGCGCGATCGACCGCGTGCAGGTCGACAAGATCCCGCTGCAGGCCGGTGATGCGGTGATCGTGCTGGGTGGCCCGGCGATGCTGATCGGCCTGGGCGGCGGTGCGGCCAGTTCGGTGGCCTCCGGTGAAAGCGCCGAGGACCTGGACTTCGCCAGCGTGCAGCGCGACAACCCGGAAATGGAGCGCCGCTGCCAGGAGGTCATCGACCGCTGCGTGGCGATGGGCGCCAACAACCCGATCAAGTTCTTCCACGATGTCGGCGCCGGTGGCCTGTCCAACGCCATCCCCGAACTGCTGCACGACTCGAACGTCGGTGGTGTCATCGACCTGGGCAAGGTGCCCACCGATGATCCGTCGCTGTCACCGATGCAGCTGTGGTGCAACGAGTCGCAGGAACGCTACGTGCTGGGCGTGGCCCAGGAGCGCCTGGCCGAGTTCGCCGCGCTGTGCGCCCGCGAGCGCTGCCCGTTCGCTGCGGTCGGCGTGGCCACCGCCGAGGAACATCTGGTGGTGGCCTACGGTGCCGTGCCGGGCCACACTCCGGCCGATGCACCGATCGACCTGCCGATGGACGTGCTGTTCGGCAAGCCGCCGAAGATGCACCGCGATACCGCGCACCCGCCGGCACCGCGCTGGCCGGCGCTGAAGACCGGTGGCCTGGACCTGCAGGAAGCCGGCCTGCGCGTGCTCGCGCACCCGACCGTGGCCTCGAAGAACTTCCTGGTCACCATCGGTGACCGCAGCGTCGGCGGCCTGACCGCGCGCGAGCAGATGGTCGGCCCGTGGCAGCTGCCGGTGGCCGATGTGGCAATTACCCTGGCCGATTTCGACGGCGTGGCCGGTGAGGCGATGTCGATCGGCGAGCGCACCCCGCTGGCCCTGCTCGATGCTGCTGCTTCGGCACGCATGGCGGTGGGCGAAGCGCTGACCAACCTGTGCGCGGCCCCGGTCGATGCGCTGGATGAGATCAAGCTGTCGGCGAACTGGATGGCCGCGGCCGGTCACCCGGGCGAAGACGCGCTGCTGTACGACGCGGTGAAGGCGGTGGGCATGGAACTCTGCCCGCAGCTGGACATCAGCATCCCGGTGGGCAAGGACTCGCTGTCGATGCAGGCGCAGTGGCACGACCAGGGCGAAGCGCACAAGAGCGTGTCGCCGGTGTCGCTGGTGATCTCGGCGTTCGCGCCGGTGGCCGACGTGCGCCAGCAGTTGACCCCGCTGCTCGACCGGGAGGTGGACAGCGAGCTGTGGCTGATAGGCCTCGGTGCCGGCAAGCAGCGCCTGGGTGGTTCGATCCTGGCCCAGGTGCATGCCGACCACGGCGACCTGCCGGCTTTCGCCGGTGCCGCCCCGGACCTGGACGATCCGCAGCGCCTGCGGGGTTTCTTCGAACTGATCCGCGATGCACGCCAGTCCGGCCTGCTGCTGGCCTATCACGACCGCAGCGACGGCGGTGCTTTCGCCGCGCTGTGCGAAATGGCCTTCACCTCGCGCCTGGGCCTGGACATCGCCCTCGATGCCTGGGGTGACGATCCGTTCCGCAGCCTGTTCAACGAAGAACTGGGCGCGGTGGTGCAGATCGCACGCGAAGACCGCGCCGCGTTTGCCGACCTGGTTGAACGCCATGCATTGACCGAATGCGCGCAGCGCATCGCCAAGCCGACCACCGCACCGGTGGTGCGCGTGTCGCTGGGCGGCGAGAACCTGGCCGAGTGGCGCTGGGAAGCGTTGTTCGATGCCTGGTGGTCGGTCACCCACGCGATGCAGAAGCGCCGCGACAACCCGGCCAACGCCGATGCTGAGCGCGAGGTCGCGCGTGCGTTCAACGCACCGGGCCTGAAGCCGAAGCTCAGCTTCGACCTCAACGAAGACGTGGCCGCACCGTTCATCAGCACCGGTGCGCGCCCGCGCGTGGCGGTGCTGCGCGAGCAGGGCGTCAACGGCCAGATCGAAATGGCCAACGCCTTCGAACGTGCCGGCTTCCGTGCTTTCGACGTGCACATGAGCGACCTGATCGAAGGCCGCGTGGCCCTGCAGGACTTCACCGGCCTGGTCGCCTGTGGTGGTTTCAGCTATGGCGACGTGCTCGGTGCCGGCCGTGGCTGGGCCACCTCGATCCTGGAGCGCAGTGCACTGCGTGATGCCTTCGCTGCGTTCTTCGCGCGCGAAGACAGCTTCGCGCTGGGCGTATGCAACGGCTGCCAGATGATGAGCCAGCTGAAGAACATCATTCCGGGTGCCGAGCACTGGCCGCAGTTCCGCCGCAACGCCAGCGAGCAGTTCGAAGCCCGCACCGCGCTGCTGGAAGTGGTGGAATCGCCGTCGATCCTGCTGCGTGGCATGGCCGGTTCGCGCCTGCAGGTGGCGGTGGCGCATGGCGAAGGCCAGGCCGTGTTCGACAATGCCGTCGACCAGGCTGCTGCACGTGTCTCGCTGCGCTACATCGATGGCAATGGCAAGGTGGCCAGCCAGTACCCGCTGAACCCGAACGGTTCGCCGGACGGCATCACCGGCCTGACCAGCAGCGACGGCCGCGTCACCATCATGATGCCGCACCCGGAACGCACCCCGCGCGCGCTCAACCTGAGCTGGGCACCGGCGGAATGGCAGGGTGATTCGCCGTGGATGCGCATGTTCCGCAACGCGCGGGTGTGGTGCGGCTGATCGCATCGTCCCGCGCAGGCTGCAATGCCACCGCGTATGGAAGAACCCGCCGCTTCGTCGGCGGGTTTTTCTTTGCACGCGTGAAACCCTTGTCGCGCCCGCTAGTTACATCGGTTTTCATGCGCCAGCGGTCCGTCACGTGTACCTAACAAAATACTTTTATAAACACGTGAAATGGTGAACTGCTTCACGGCAATAGCATTTGTCGTGTCAAAGTCTTGACGATCTGCAAAGTTGCCGTTAACACTTGAACCCCGTTTCAGAACCATTCATTCCGCAGTAACCGCTCGGCGCACGCGCTCGGTTTTCTGTCGCTGCGCGCCGTTCGGCAATACCCCGCAGTAAATCACGCGAATAAACGCCCCCAGGGGACGTTGGGCCAGAAGGCCCGGCGATGGCGTTGCTTTGCCGAAAACCAGTCCAATCAGGAGCCGTACCGATGAATCGGATTTATCGCAAGGTCTGGAACAAAGCATTGGGTCAGTTGGTGGTGGCCTCGGAACTGGCCTCCTCTGACAGCAGCGGTGGTGTTGTCGACCAGCGCCGCGATACGACACCGGCCACGCCCGCGCTGTTGGCGGTGGCACTGGGCCTGGTATTGGGATTGGGCATGAGCAGTTCCGCCGCCGCACAGTCGGTGCAGATCGGCGGCAGCGCCACCTGCGTGGCATTCAGCGGCAAGCTGCTGGAAAAATGCCTGGTCGAAGGCTCCGCCAGTGCCAAGGGCAGCAACGCGGTGGCGATTGGCAGCAACAGCAGCGCCACTGCCGCCAACAGCGTGGCGCTGGGCGCAGGCTCCAGGGCCACCCGCGCCAACACGGTGTCCGTTGGCGATGCCGGCAAGGAACGGCAGATCACCAACGTGGCCGCCGGCACCCAAGCCACCGATGCGGTGAACAAGTCACAGCTGGATGCGCAGGCGCGCGCCACGCAGGTCGCGCTGGCGGACGTGGCCGCCGATGGCGAGCGCTATTTCAAGGCCGATGGCGCCGGTGATGACAGCGACGCGGCGAAGATCGACGGGCAGGGCGCGGTTGCCGCCGGTGCCGGTGCACAGGCGTTGGCCAATGCCACGACTGCTATCGGCACCCAGGCGATTGCCGCCGGCCTGGGCGCCAGCGCGTTCGGCCAGGGCGCCCTGGCAATCGGCGACGCCAGCGTGGTGGTCGGGCAGAGCGCCGCAGCGTTCGGTCTTGGTGACACCGCCGTCGGCGCCAGCGCCTATGCCGCCAGCGAGAACGGCGCGGCCACCGCACTGGGTGCGTTGTCCGAAGCCACCGCCGATGGCGCCACTGCCGTCGGTGGCGGTGCCGTGGCGATGGGCCCGGGCAGTACCGCACTGGGCCGTGGCGCCACTGCCGCCAATGAAGCATCGATCGCGGTGGGGGCGTTCAGCACCGCCGTGGGTGAGTACAGCACCGCGCTGGGGTCCAACTCGGCGGCGGTCGCCACCGGCAGCGTGGCGCTGGGCGCCGGCTCGCTGGCCGACCGTGTCGACACCGTGTCGGTCGGCGCCGCCGAATACGGCCTGACCCGGCAGATCACCAGCGTCGCGGCGGGCACCGAAGACACCGACGCGGTCAATGTCGGCCAGCTGAAGGACGTGGCCGCCGTGGCCGATGCCACCGCCAGGCACTTCCAGGCCACGGGCAGCCGCAACAGCGATGCGGGCGCGCTGGCCGAAGGTGACGAGGCACTGGCGGCCGGCGAGGCGGCCAACGCCATCGGCAACGGCACCACCGCCGTGGGCGCGGGCGCCAATGCCGTCGCACAGAACGCGACCGCGGTGGGCAACAACGCACTGGCCTCAGGCCAGAACAGCGCGGCATTCGGCAACAACGCACAGGCCAACGGCCCGGGCAGCGTCGCCGTCGGTGGTGCTGCGGTGGATGCCGATGGCAATCCACTGATCACCAGTGGTGGCGTGCCGGTCGAAACCGGCGCCACCAGCGCAGGCGTCGGTGGCACTGCAGTCGGTGCCAGTGCCGAAGCCAGTGGATTTGCGGCGTCGTCCTACGGCGTTGGCGCGTATGCCGCCGGTGCGCAGTCGTCCGCATTCGGTGCGGTCGCCAATGCCATCGGTGACTACTCCACCGCACTGGGTACGCAGAGCACCGCCACCGGTACCAGCAGCGTCGCCATCGGTGGCCCGGCCGACCTGATTCCGGGCCTGGGCTTCTTCGTGCAGACCCAGGCCAGCGGCGAAGCCGCCACCGCGGTCGGCGCCGGTGCCATCGCCAGCGGTGATCGTGCGGTGGCCAACGGCAGCCTGACCGAAGCGTCCGGTGCGGAATCCACCGCCGTCGGCTACTTCGCTTACGCCCCGGGTGAGAATGCCAGCGCGCTCGGCGCGCAGACCTGGGCCAGCGGCGCGCAGAGCACCGCCGTCGGTTATTACGCCACCGCACGCGGTGCCAACAGCGTTGCACTGGGCGCGAATTCCGAAGCGGTGCGCGCCAACAGCGTGGCGGTCGGCAGCGCCGGCAACGAACGGCAGATCACCAGCGTTGCCGCGGGCAGTGAAGCCACCGATGCGGTCAATCTGGCCCAGTTGAAGGACGTCTCTGCCGTGGCCGATGCCACCGCCAAGCACTTCCAGGCCACCGGCAGCAGCAACAGCGATGCCGGTGCGCTGGCCGAAGGCGAAGATGCGCTGGCCGCCGGCGAGGCGGCCAACGCGATCGGCAATGGCAGCAGTGCACTGGGAGCGGGCGCCGTTGCCATCGCGCAGAGCGCCACTGCCGTCGGCAGCAATGCGCTGGCTTCGGGGCAGGGCAGCGCGGCCTTCGGCGCGGCGGCCACCGCCAGTGGCAGCAACGCCACCGCCCTGGGAACGCAGAGCAGCGCCACTGGCGCCGGCAGCGTCGCCATCGGTGGCCCGGCCGACATCGTGCCGGGCATGGGCCTGTATGTGCAGACGCGTGCCAGCGGCGTGTCCTCCACCGCGGTAGGTGGCGGTGCGGTCGCCAGTGGTGACCGCTCGTTGGCCAACGGCAGCTTCACCGAAGCGGTGGGCGCGGAGTCCACTGCGCTGGGTTACTTCGCTTATGCCGCAGGCGACAACGCCAGCGCACTGGGCGCGCAGACCTGGGCCATCGGCAAGGACAGCACGGCCATCGGTTACTACGCCACCGCTGGCGCCGAAAACAGTGTCGCGCTGGGCGCCTATTCGGGCTCCAACCGGGCCAATACGGTGGCCGTGGGCACCAATGGCAATGAACGCCAGATCGTCAGCGTGGCCGCGGGTACGCAAGCGACGGATGCAGTGAACAAGGCGCAGCTGGACGCCGTGGCCAGCACCGCCGACGGCACCGCGCGCTTCTTCCAGGCACAGCCCGAAGCGGGCAGTGATGCCGGTGCGTTCGCCGAGGGCGAGGGCGCGGTCGCGGCCGGCTCCTCGAGCAACGCGATCGGTGCTGGTGCGGTTGCACATGGCGCAGCCGCGTCGGCGATCGGTGATGACAGCGTGGCAGTGGGTCGCAACAGCAGCGCCACCGGCAACGGCGGTGTTGCCATCGGTGGCCTCGGACAGGCCTACGATGAGTACAACCAGCCGATCATCGGCGCCGACGGCAAGGCGCAGCAGGTGGGCACCACGGCGGTTGCCGATGCCACGGCGGTCGGCAGCGGTGCACAGGCCACCGGGGCTGCCAGCAGTGCGTTCGGCAATGCCGCCAAGGCCAGCGGCGACAACAGCTTCGCGGCCGGCGGCAAGTCGCGTGCGACCGGCAGCTATGCCGTTGCGGTCGGTGACAGCGCCTTCGCCAGCAGCGATGACAGCACCGCTGTCGGTGGCTACAGCTGGGCCACGGCCAGTGGTGCGAGCGCCTTCGGATCCGGTGCATGGGCCACCGCCACCAATGCCTCGGCGTTCGGCAACGCGGCCTGGGCCAGCGGCAGTGGCGCAACCTCCATCGGCTACAACAGCTGGGCCAATGGTGCCAGCTCCACCGCGGTCGGCCGTGGTGCCTTCGGCTATGGCGACAACAGCGTGGCGCTGGGCTTCCAGGCGCTGGGCAACAGCCTCAACAGCATTGCCATCGGCACCAACACGGTGGCCGGTGGTGAAAGCGCGATCGCGTTGGGCGCCGGCAGCAACGCCAGCGCCAGCAATGCTGTCGCGCTCGGTGCCGGTTCGGTTGCCAGTCGTGCACGCACGGTGTCGGTGGGCAGCAGCGGCAACGAGCGGCAGATCACCAACGTCGCTGCCGGTACCCAAGCCACGGACGCGGTGAACAAGGCACAGCTGGATGAGGTCGCGAGCACCGCCACCACCACCAGCCGCTTCTTCCAGGCCAGTGGCAGCGATGACGACGTAGCCGGTGCGCTGGTGGAGGGTGACAACGCGCTGGCCGCCGGTGATGCGGCCAACGCCATCGGCAACGGCGCCACCGCGCTCGGCAGTGGTGCCAATGCGCTGGCCAACAACGCGCAGGCGATCGGTTTCAACGCGCTGGCCAGCGCCGCCAACGCCAGCGCCGTCGGTGCCAACGCCCAGGCGACCGGTGAGTACGCCACCGCACAGGGCGCGGAAAGCGAAGCCAGCGGCGAGCAGAGCGCGGCGTTCGGTGCCGCCAGCATCGCCAGTGGTGCCGGCAGTACCGCCAACGGTGTGTTGTCCGAAGCCTCCGGCGAGGAAGCCGTGGCGGTGGGCTACTTCAGCAACGCCAGCGGCAGCGGCTCCACCGCGGTCGGCAGCGAGAGCATCGCCAGCGGCACCGCGTCGGCCGCGTTCGGCATCGGCGCCGAAGCGACCGGTGGCTACAGCACCGCCATCGGTGGCTATGCGCAGGCATCGGCGTTCAACGCCACCGCCTTCGGCAACTTCGCCAATGCCTCCGGTTCCAACAGTGTGGCAGTGGGTGGCGATGCGGAAGCCTCCGGTGCCTACAGCACGGCCACCGGCCAGGGCAGCCTGGCCACCGGCACCAACAGCGTCGCCGTCGGCGGCTCGCTGTTCGGCGTGCTGGCCACCGAAGCATCGGGCAATTACTCCACCGCCGTCGGTGGCGGCGCCTGGTCCGGCGGCATCAACAGCACCGCACTGGGCAACGCCGCCGAATCGCGCGCGGCCAACAGCGTGGCGCTGGGCGCCGATTCGATCGCGGACCGCGACAACACCGTGTCGGTTGGCGGTGCTGGCAATACCCGCCAGATCACCAACGTGGCCGATGCCACGCAGGGCACCGATGCGGTCAACAAGAACCAGCTAGACGCCGTCGCCGCAGCAGCGGAGAAGACCAGCAGGCAGTTCCAGGCCAGTGGCAACGCCGAGGGTGAAACCGGCGCCCTGGTCGAGGGCGACAACGCGTTGGCGGCCGGTGACGCGGCCAACGCCATCGGCAACGGTGCCACCGCACTCGGCAGCGGCGCCAATGCACTGGCGGCCAACGCCACGGCGGTCGGCATCGATGCGCTGGCCACCGGCAACAACGCCGCAGCACTGGGCAGTACCGCACAGGCCACCGGCGAAGACAGCCTTGCGCTCGGTACCGGCGCCAGCGCCAGCGAACTCGGCGCCAGCGCCGTGGGTGCGCGTGCACAGGCCAGTGGTGCGTACAGCAACGCGACCGGCACCGAATCCAACGCCAGCGGCACGCAGGCACTGGCCAGTGGCTTCCGCAGTGCCGCCTCCGCCGATGGCACCACCGCGGTCGGTGGCTATGCCGAAGCCAGCGGTCGCCTCGGCACCGCGTTGGGCTACGGCTCGGCGGCCAGCGGTGCCAACACCACGGCAGTGGGCTTCGGCGCCGCCGCGGCCGGTAGCGGTGCCGTTGCGGTCGGCCAGTCCAGCGAAGCCAGTGGCGCCGAGAGCGTGGCCATCGGTGGCAGCACCTTCTTCGGCCTGATCCCGTCGCGCGCCAGCGGCACCGGCGCGGCGGCCTTCGGTGCCGGCGCCTGGGCGACCGAAGATTACGCCACCGCGATCGGCTGGAATTCGTGGGCGGATGCGGCAGATGCCACGGCACTGGGCGCCAGTGCCACCGCCAGCGGGTTGAACAGCGTGGCGCTGGGCGCCGGCTCCAAGGCCGAGCGCGACAATACTGTGGCCGTGGGCACCGCGGGCGGTGAGCGCCAGGTGACGCATGTGGCGGCGGGCACCGAGGCCACCGACGCGGTGAACAAGGGCCAGCTGGACGCGGTTGCCAGCGTTGCCGACAGGACTGGCCGGCAGTTCCAGGCCAGCGGCAACGCCGATGGCGAAGCCGGTGCACGGGTGGAGGGCGACGACGCGCTCGCCGCTGGCAATGCGGCCAATGCGATTGGCAACGGCGCCACCGCAGTGGGCAGCGGCGCAACGGTGGTCGCGGCCAATGCCACGGCGGTCGGCGTCGACGCACTGGCCACGGCCGAGCAGGGTGTGGCGATCGGCAGCGGTGCCAGCAGCACCGCAGGCGGTGCCGTCGCGCTGGGTGCACAGAGCAGCAGCGGCGGCGCCGCCAGCATTGCGATCGGCGCGCAGTCGCAGTCGCAGGGCATCGGGGCGACCGCTGTCGGCGGCATGGCCGAGGCCGCCGGCCTGGCGGCCACCGCCGTGGGCTACGGCGCGATCGCCGATGGTCGCGAAACCACGGCAGTCGGCAACTTCGCACAGGCCAATGGCTGGCGCGCCACGGCGTTTGGTGCAGGCGCCAGCGCCGGCTTCTTCGGCACCGCGATAGGCAGTGCCGCGCAGGCCGCCGACGTGTCCACGGCGGTGGGCCAGGGCACCATTGCGCAGATCGCCGGCGCCGGCTTCGGCGTGCAGGCCAAGGCGGGCGAGTACGGCACCGCTCTGGGCAACAACGCCGCGACCGGATTGAACGGCGTGGCGGTCGGCTTCAATGCACTGGCCGGACAGGATGCCGCCAGCGTCAGTGCAGGCCGGTTCACCACCGCCATCGGCAGTGAGGCGTGGGCCACCGAAGACGGTGCCACCGTGGTCGGTTACAACAGTTACGCGCAGGCCAGCAACGCGACGGTGCTCGGCAGCAATACCTGGACCACCAAGGACGCCGGCAACAGCGTCGCGTTGGGTGCGGGCTCGCTGGCCGACCGCGCCGATACGGTGTCGGTGGGTGCCGCACAGGAGTGGGTCGATGCTGCCGGCGTCACCCACAGCGCGATCAACCGCCAGCTCACCAATGTCGCGGCCGGTACGCAGGCCACCGATGCGGTGAACAAGGGCCAGCTGGATGCAGTGGCCGCCACCGCCGATGCGGTCGGCCAACGCTTCAAGGCCAACGGTTCGGGTACCGCCAGTGCCACCGGCACGGATGCCGTCGCCATCGGCGGCAACGCCAACGCCAGTGGAAGCCGCAGCAATGCGCTGGGCAGTGGTGCCACGGCCATCGGCAACGCGGCACTGGCACTGGGCGCCAACAGCGGCGCCAGCGGCAACAACTCAGTGGCATTGGGTGCCGGTTCGCGGGCGCTGGAGGCCAACGTGGTCTCGGTCGGCGGTGGCAACGGCACCGCCGGTCCGGCCACGCGGCGGATCGTCAATGTTGCCGACGGCCGCATTGCTGCCGGCAGCACCGATGCGGTCACCGGGTCACAGCTCAACGTCACCAACCAGCGCGTGGGCGCAGTGGAAACCCGCGTGGGTGATTTCGATGCGCGCATCGCCACGGTCGAGACCACGGCGGCCAGTGCGGTCGGCTATGACGACGCCAGCCGTGATCGCCTGACCCTGTCCGGCTTCCAGGGCACCACCATCGACAACGTCGGTGCCGGCAGCATCGCCGCCGGCAGCCGCCAGGCGATCAATGGCGGGCAGTTGTTCCAGTCGCTCAGTGATGCCGCCAGCTTCCTCGGCGGTGGCGCCAGCGTCGGCATGCAGGGTGTGTTCGTGGCGCCGAACTACGTGATCCAGGGCGCGACGTACAGCAACGTCGGCGATGCGCTCGGTGCGCTGGACCGCAAGGTCAGCGAGATCGATCGCCGCACCGCCGGTGGCACGCGCGCAGGTGCTTCCAGCCTGCGCGCAATGAGTGCGTCGCTGGATGAAAGCCCGCTGGCCAGCGTCGCCGACGCAGCGGTGACCGCCGATGCGGCACCGACCAGCACCGCACGCGTGCAGGGCACTCCGACTGCCGCTGCCGCCGGTGCCGGGATTCCGGTTGGCACCCCGGCCACGGGCTTCAATGCCGTCGCCATGGGTGAAGGCGCAGTGGCCAGTGGCGCCTCGTCCACCGCCATCGGCCAGGGCGCCAGTGCCACTGCTGCCAACGCGGTGGCTTTGGGCCAGGGCTCGGTTGCCGACCGTGCCAATACGGTGTCGGTGGGCAGCGAAGGCAACGAGCGCCAGGTCACCAACGTCGCCGCGGGCACCACCGCCACCGACGCCGTCAACAAGGGCCAGCTGGATCGTGGCATGGCCACCGCCAACAGCTACACCGACAGCCGCGTCCAGGCCGTTGCCGACAGCTTCGATGTGTTCAAGGGCGAGATCGACGGGCGCCTGCGCCACATGGATCGTCGCATCGACCGCCAGGGTGCGATGAGTGCGGCGATGCTCAACATGGCCACCAGTGCCGCCGGTATCCGCACCCAGAACCGGGTCGGCGTCGGCATCGGTTTCCAGGGCGGCGAGTCGGCGTTGTCGCTGGGCTACCAGCGTGCGATCAGCGATCGCGCCACGGTTACCTTCGGCGGTGCCTTCAGCAGTGACGACAGCTCGGTTGGCGTCGGTGCCGGCTTCGGCTGGTAAGCCAAACCACTGCGCCGGCGGCCACCCACGCCGGCGCCAAACCTGCAAACAGGGCCTGGGGGGAGGTCACGGCAATCCCGGCTGGGCCGGCCGGGAGTCGTCAAGGAATGATGGCCGCAGTGTTGGTTCGATCCATGACCCAGAAGAGGAATTCGACGTGATCAAGAAGCAGAACCTTCGCATCAATGTGCTTGCCGCCGCCGTGCTGTCGATGACCGCGGTGGGTGCCGTCCACGCCGCTGGACTGCCGACCCGCGAACCGGTGCGCCAGGCCAGTGCTGCCCAGCCGGGCACCGACCGCATCATCGTCAAGTATCGTGCCGGTAGCGCTGCAGCCGGTGACCGTTCGGCCAAGCTGTCCACCGTGCAGTCGGCGCTGACCCGCGCCAGCCTGGCCGGCGGTACCGCGCGCGCCAGTACGCTGGGCCCGCAGGTGGTACGCCGGCTGGGCGTGGGCGCGGATGTGATCCGCCTGCAGGGCCGCCTGGCACCGGCCGAACTGCAGCGCGTGCTGAAGGAACTGAAGGCCGACCCTGCGGTGCAGTACGCCGAGGCCGACGTGAAGCTGCGCCGCAGCGAACTGCGCGCCGGTGACGTGCAGCCTGCGCTGGCGCCGAATGATCCGTACTACCAGCAGTACCAGTGGCACCTGCACAACGCCACCGGCGGCATCAATGCACCGTCGGCGTGGGACGTGTCGCAGGGTGAAGGCGTGGTGGTGGCGGTACTCGATACCGGCATCCTGCCGCAGCATCCGGACCTGGTCGGCAACCTGCTGGAAGGCTACGACTTCATCAGTGATGCCGAGACGTCGCGCCGTGCCACCAACGATCGCGTGCCAGGCGCGCAGGACTATGGTGACTGGGTCGAGAACGACAACGAGTGCTACACCGGCTCCGTCGCGGAGGACAGCTCCTGGCACGGTACCCACGTGGCCGGCACCGTGGCCGAGCAGACCAACAACGGCGTCGGCATGGCCGGTGTCGCGCACAAGGCCAAGGTGCTGCCGGTGCGCGTGCTCGGCAAGTGCGGTGGCTACCTTTCCGATATCGCCGACGCCATCACCTGGGCCTCCGGCGGCACGGTGGCGGGCGTGCCGGCCAATGCCAACCCGGCCGAGGTCATCAACATGAGCCTCGGCGGCAGCGGCAGCTGCGACGGGACCTACCAGGATGCGATCAACGGCGCAATCTCGCGGGGCACCACCGTGGTCGTGGCCGCAGGCAACGAGACCGACAACGCCTCCAAGTACCGTCCGGCCAGTTGCGACGGCGTGGTGACCGTCGGTGCCACCCGCATCACCGGCGGCATCACCTATTACTCCAACTACGGCACCCGCGTGGACCTGTCCGGTCCGGGGGGTGGCGGCAGCGTCGATGGCAATCCCGGCGGCTACGTCTGGCAGTCCGGTTCCGATGCGGCCACCACGCCGGAGTCGGGCAGCTACAGCTACATGGGCATGGGTGGCACGTCGATGGCCTCGCCGCACGTGGCTGCCGTCGCGGCACTGGTGCAGAGCGCGCTGATCGCCAAGGGCAAGGATCCGCTGGCCCCCGCGGCGATGCGCACGCTGCTGAAGGAAACCGCGCGTCCGTTCCCGGTCAGCATCCCGACCGCCACTCCGATCGGCACCGGCATCGTCGATGCCAAGGCGGCGCTGGCCAAGGCACTGGAAGAGCCGTGCACCGAGAACTGCGGGCCGGTGGCGACGCCGCTGACCAACAAGATCGCCGTGGGGGGGCTGAACGGTACGGCCGGCAGCAGCCGCCTGTACAGCTTCGAGGCAGCCGCCGGAAAGCAGCTCAGCGTGATCACCTACGGTGGCACCGGCAACGTGTCGGTCTACATCGCCCAGGGACGTGAGCCGAGCGCCAGCGACAACGATGGCAAGTCGACCCGTCCCGGCACGTCCGAAACGGTACGGGTGAACAAGCCGGTGGCAGGCACCTACTACATCAAGGTAGTGGGCGAAGCGGCCTACAACGGCGTGAGCATCCTCGCCACGCAGTAAGCCTGACGTGTCGTAGTCGAACGGCCGAGGCCCGTCATCCTGTGTGACGGGCTTCGTCTTTTTATGAAAGCTGGCCGCAGGGCGGCGGAAATCATGGCTTAACTGCTAAAGTCGGTCCGATTGACAGGAGAGTCACGTGAACGCGCTCGCTGCAACCGTTACCGACGATGCCGAAGGCCGCATCCTGGATGCGCTGCTGGCACGCGGCCGGCTCAAGGAAGGAGACCTGGCGCGCGCGCGGCCGCTGCACGCCGAGGCCGGCGGCAGCCTGCTGGGCCTGCTGGTGCGCCTGGGCCTGGTGTCTGAACGCGACCAGGCACAGGCCAGCGCCGAGGTGCTGGGCCTGCCGCTGCTGGAGGGCAAGCAGGTGCCGGAGGCCCCGCCGCAGGCGCTGGCCGAGGGACTACCGCTGTCGCTGCGCTTCCTGAAGCAGTTCCATGTGTGCCCGCTGGAGTTGGATGAACACGGGGTGCGTCTGTGGCTGGCCGATGCCCACGATGCCTATCCGCAGCAGGCCGTGCAGTTGGCGCTGGGGGTTCCGGTGACACCGGTGCTGGGCATGCGCGCGGAGATCGATGACCTGGTCGAGCGCTGGTTCGGCCAGGGCCGCAGCGCGATGGGCGCGATCGTGGAAACCGCCGATGGCGAGGGCGGCGCGGTCGACGATATCGAGCACCTGCGCGACCTCGCTTCGGAAGCGCCGGTGATCCGCCTGGTCAACCTGGTGATCCAGCGTGCGGTGGAACTGCGCGCTTCGGATATCCATGTCGAACCGTTCGAGAGCCGGTTGAAAGTCCGCTACCGGGTCGATGGCGTGCTGGTGGAGGGCGAAAGCCCGCCGGCCAACCTCACCGCAGCGGTGATCAGCCGCATCAAGATCATGGCCCGGCTCAACATCGCCGAGCGCCGCCTGCCGCAGGACGGCCGCATCATGCTGCGCGTGCAGGGCAAGGAGCTGGACCTGCGCGTGAGTACCGTGCCCACCGCGCACGGCGAGAGCGTGGTGATGCGCCTGCTGGACCGTGAAACGGTGGTCTTCGATTTCCACCGGCTCGGCTTCACCGACGCCTTCCTGCCGCAGTTCCGCAAGGTACTGGAACAGCCGCACGGCATCCTGCTGGTGACCGGCCCGACCGGCTCGGGCAAGACCACCACGCTGTACACCGCGCTGAGCCAGCTCAACACCGCCGACGTCAAGATCATCACGGTGGAAGATCCGGTCGAATACCAGATCGAGGGCATCAACCAGATCCAGGCCAAGCCGCAGATCGGCCTGGATTTCGCCAACGCGCTGCGCAGCATCGTCCGCCAGGATCCGGACATCATCATGATCGGTGAAATGCGCGACCTGGAAACCGCGCGCATCGCCATCCAGTCGGCATTGACCGGCCACCTGGTGCTGTCCACCCTGCACACCAACAATGCGGCCGGTGGCATCACCCGCCTGCTCGACATGGGCGTGGAGGATTACCTGCTCACCTCGACCATCAACGGCATCCTGGCCCAGCGCCTGGTGCGCCGGCTGGAGCCGACCCATGCCGAACGCTACGAAGCGTCGCCAGAGGAGATCGAACGCTTCGAGCTGCGCCGCCTGCAGCCGGAGGGGCCGATCCACCTTTACCGCCCGAAGCCCTCGGCGCTGGCGCCGACCGGCTACCTGGGGCGTACCACCATCATGGAGTTCCTGGTGATGAACGATGCGCTGCGGCGTGCGGTGATGCGTCGCGATGGCATGGGCGAGATCGAGCGCATCGCCCGCGAAGCCGGCATGCGCACCATGTACGAGGATGGCCTGTCCAAGGCGTTGAGCGGACAGACCACCATCGAGGAAGTGCTGCGCGTGACCGAGGAAAGCTGATGCGCGCAGGACGCCGGGGCTGACATGCCGAACTACCGCTACAAGGCGCTCAATCCGCACGGTGAGGTCTTCGACGGGCAGATGGAAGCGGCCAGCGAGGCCGAGCTGATCGCGCGCCTGCAGGACCAGGGCCACCTGCCGATGGAGACGCAGCTGGCCGACGCCGGCGCGATCGGCGGCAGCAGCTGGCGCAACCTGCTGCAGCAGCGCCCGTTGCAGGGCGCTGCATTGCTGCAGTTCACCCAGCAGCTGGCGACCCTGCTCGGTGCCGGCCAGCCGCTGGACCGCGCGCTGTCGATCCTGCTGGGGTTGCCCGAGGACGAACGATCACGCCGCGCAATCACCGACATCCGCGACGTGGTGCGTGGCGGTGCACCGCTGTCCACCGCGCTGGAACGCCAGCATGGGCTGTTCTCGCGCCTTTACGTGAACATGGTGCGCGCCGGCGAAGCCGGTGGCAGCCTGCATGAAACCCTGCAACGCCTGGCCGACTACCTCGAGCGCAGCCGCGCGCTGCAGGGCAAGGTCATCAACGCGCTGGTCTACCCGGCGATCCTGCTGGTGGTGGTGGGCGGTGCGCTGCTGTTCCTGCTTGGCTACGTGGTGCCGCAGTTCGCGCAGATGTACGAGAGCCTGGATGTGGCGCTGCCGTGGTTCACCAATGCAGTGCTGCAGCTGGGCCTGTTCGTGCGCGACTGGTGGGTGCTGCTGCTGGTGGTGCCGGCGGTGCTGGTGCTGTTCTTTGAACGCAAGGCGCGGCAACCGGCCTTCCGGCTGGCGCTGGACGGCTGGTTGCTGCAGCGGCGCGGCATCGGCCGCCTGCTGGGTGAACTGGAAACCGCGCGATTGGCCCGCACGTTGGGCACCCTGCTGCGCAACGGCGTGCCCCTGCTGGGTGCACTGGGCATCGCCCGCAACGTACTGGGCAACCGCGCGCTGGCCGCCGACGTGGAAACGGCCGCCGATGAGGTGAAGAACGGCGCCGGCCTGTCGCTGGCACTGTCGCGCGGCAAGCGCTTCCCGCGCCTGGCCCTGCAGATGATCCAGGTCGGCGAGGAATCCGGCGCCCTCGATACCATGCTGCTGAAGGCCGCCGACACCTTCGAACAGGATAGTGCCCGGCGCATCGACCGCATGCTGGCGGCGATGGTGCCGGCAATCACCCTGGTGCTGGCCTCGGTGGTGGGCGCGGTGATCGTCGCCGTGCTGGTGCCGCTGTACGACCTGACCAATGCCATCGGTTGACGATGGCACTCCCTGCAACCCCGACACTCCGCAACTGAAAGGACCGTCCATGATTGCCCGTCGCCGACCGATCCGCCTTTCCTTCACTGCCGCGCGCAACCAGTCGGGCATGAGCCTGCTGGAAATCATCATCGTCATCGTGCTGATCGGCGCGGTGCTGACCCTGGTCGCCAGCCGCGTACTGGGCGGTGCCGACCGTGGCAAGGCCAACATCGCCAAGGCGCAGGTGCAGACCGTGGCGTCCAAGATCGACAACTACCAGATCGACACCGGCAAGCTGCCCGGCTCGCTCAATGACCTGGTGACCGCACCGGCCGGTGTTGGCGGCTGGCTCGGCCCGTACGCCAAGCCGGCCGACCTGAACGATCCGTGGGGCCACGCCCTGGAATACCGCGCACCGGGCGAAGGCCAGCCCTATGAGCTGGTCAGCCTGGGCAAGGATGGCAAGGCCGGCGGCAGCAGCGTCGACGCTGACATCCGCTACCAGCCGTAACCGCGCATGACGTATTTCCTGCCGCGCCGGTTGCCCCACCCGCGCCTGCATGGCAGGCGCGCGGCGGGCTTGTCGCTGCTGGAAATGCTGCTGGTGATCGCACTGATCGCGGCGATCGGCCTGATCACCGCCGCCGGCCTGTCGCGCGGCTTCGCCGGCATGCAGTTGCGCAGCGCAGGCAAGGACATCGCCAGCCAGCTGCGCATGGTGCGCGCGCAGGCGATCGCCCGCGGTGAACCGCAGCGCTTCGTCATCGAGCCGGCGCGGCGGCGCTGGGAGGGCGCCAACCAGCGCCACGGTGAGGTGCCCGCACAGCTGCAGGTGCAGTTCGAAGGTGCCGCGCAGCTGGCCACCGCGCCGGGGCAGGGCGTGATCGAGTTTCACCCCGATGGCGGCTCCAGCGGTGGCCGCATCCGGTTGCAGCGCGACGGCGCCGAATGGCGCGTCGACGTCGGCTGGCTCACCGGCGAGGTCCGCTCCGGCCCCTGGCGGGCGCAATGAAGCGGCGCGCGCGTGGCTTCACCCTGCTCGAAGTGATCATCGCCTTCGCCCTGCTGGGCCTGGCGTTGACCCTGCTGCTGGGCAGCCTGTCCGGCGGCGCAAAACAGGTGCGCGATGCCGAGCTGCGCACGCGCGCGGTGCTGCACGCCCAGTCGTTGCTGGCCGAAGCCGGCGTCGACACACCACTGCAGGTGGGCAGCCAACAGGGTGACTGGGAACAGGGGCGCTATCACTGGGAACTGCAGGTTCAGCCGTGGGTGGAGCCACGCGCCGGCAACGTCGTGCAGGCCACGTCAGCGGGCACCCCATGGCTGGCCGAGCTGCAGCTGCGGGTGCGCTGGGGCGACAGCGAACGCGAACAACTGCGCTGGCGCAGCCTGCGCCTGTTGCCGCCCGACCTGGAGAATGCCCGGTGAGGGGCCACGCCGCAGGGTTCACCCTGGTCGAAGTGATGCTGGCCACCGTGCTGCTGGCCGGCGGCCTGGCGCTGGCCTTTGCCAGCGTGCGCTCGGCGATGGCGGTCAGCCAGCGCGGCGAGCAGATCGCCGCCGAAAGCGAACGCATGCGCGCGGTGGAATCGTTGCTGCGCAGGCAGCTGGCGGGCGCGCTGCGCACTCCACTGGAAGTTCCGGATCCCACCCGCGAGCCGGTCTTCTTCCAGGGCGAGGAACAGCGCATGCTGTTCGCCGCCGATCTGCCCGGCTACCTCGGCCGTGGCGGACCCTACCTGCACGCGCTGCAGGTCGACGGACGCGATGGCCGACAGCGCCTGCTGCTGGAGCTGGTGCTGTTGCAGGAAGGCGAGCGCATCGCCGAGAACCCGCCGCGCCCGCCCGAGGTGCTGGTGGAAAACCTGAAGTCGGTGCAGCTGCGCTATCGGGGTATCGATGCCAGCACCGGGCAGGTGACCGACTGGATGCCGCGCTGGGACGACACCCGCCGGCTGCCGATGCTGGTGGAGATCCAGATCGTGCCGGCCCGGGGCGCGCCGTGGCCACCGCTGGTGGTGGCGCTGCGCGCCGGTGGCAGCGGAGGCGCGCGATGAGCCGGCAGGGTGGGGCGGCATTGGTGCTGGTGCTGTGGCTGATCGCGTTGATGACCGCGCTGGTCGGCGCATTCGCGCTGAGCGCACGGGTCGAACACCTGCAGCAGCGCGTGCTGGATGACGATGCACGCGGGCAGGAACGTGCGCGTGCCGGCCTCGAATATGCACTGCTGCGCCTGTCGGCCGATCCGCAGCGCGCGCCGTGGCGTGCCGACGGTCGGACCTATCGCTGGCAGTTCGACGACGCCAGCATCGAGATCAAGGTGCTGGACGAGAACGGCAAGATCAACCTGAACCTGGCCGATGCCGCGCTGCTGGCCGCCTTCCTCAAGGCACTGGGTGAAGACGATGCACAGGCCCGGCAGCTGGCCGGGGCCATCATCGACTGGCGTGACGAGGACAGCCTGCTGCAGCCGGGCGGTGGTGCCGAAGCGCAGGACTACGCCGCAGCCGGGTTGCCCTATGGCCCACGCAACAAGCGGTTCGAGACCCTGGGCGAGCTGCAGCGCGTGCTGGGCATGCGCGGCACGCTGTACCGGGCGATGTTGCCGCACCTGACCCTGTACAGCCGCCAGGCACGCCCGGATCCCCAGTTCGCCAGCGCACCGGTACTGACCGCACTGGGCCTGGATGCGGATACCGTGCTGGCGCAGCGCGCCCAGCAGGAGCGTGATGCAGATTCCGCTGGTGGTACGACAACGCTTGCCAGCAGCAGCGGCACCTATAGTATCGAGTCCGCTGCCATCGACAGCAGTGGACGCAGGTCGGTGTTGCAGGCAGTGGTACGCAGTGGCTCGGGCGGGGTTCCCGGGCGGACCTACACAGTGCTTCGCTGGGAGCAGGGAATGACAGCAAGATGACGGCGTGGCAGGACAGTCTGCGGCAGGTGCAGGGCCGGATCGGCCCGGGCGCTGGCCGTTTCCTGCGCTGGTGGCGGCAGTCGCTGCTGGCCTGGGTACCGGTGCGCTGGCAATGGGCGTTGGGCTGGGGCCAGGCCCGCCTGTTGCTGCAGCCTGAGAGCGACCAACTGCAGGTCTGGCGTGAGGCCGGTGAACGCCGCGAAGTGGTGGCGCGCCTGCCGTGGCCGCTGTCGCCGGCGGAACTGGACCGGGTACTCGAGCCGCGCCTGCGCAGCCTGCCCCGGGTGTGGCTGCTGCCCGCGGCGGATGTGCTGCGGCGCACGCTGCGCCTGCCCGCCGCGGCGGCCGACCGCCTGCGTGCCGTGGTCGGTTTCGAAATCGACCGGCAGACCCCGTTCGAAGCGTCCCAGGTCAGCTATGACGTGCGTGAACTCGGCGCGGGCGGCGAAGGGCAGTTGCAGGTCGAACTGGTGGCGTGGCCACTGCGGCAGCTGGAGGCATGGCGCACGCGGGTGGGCCAATGGGCCGATGCGCTGGCCGGCGTCGATGCCATCGATGCGCAGGGCAACGTGTTGCAGGTGAACCTGCTGCCGCCCGCGCAGCGCCAATTGCGGCCAGACCCGATGCGGCGCTGGAACCTGCTGCTGGCAGTGGCATCCGTCGTGATGCTGGTACTGGCCGCGGTGCAGCTGCTGGACAACCGCCAGGCCGCCGCCGACGAACTGCGTGCGCAGGTCGAGCGCAGCGCGCGCAGCGCGCGTGGCGTGGCCAGCGAACGCGCGCAGCTGCAGGCGCTGATCGATGGTGCTGCATTCCTTGAGAAGCAGCGCAGCCAGCGCGCCGGTACGGTGGAGATCTGGAACGAACTGACCCGGCGCCTGCCGGAAGGCACCTACCTGGAAAAGCTGGCGATCGAGAACAACAACCTGCAGCTGATCGGCCTGAGCCGCGAGGCATCGCAGCTGGTGCAGCTGCTGCAGGACGCACCGCAGTGGCGCAAGGTCAACCTGACCGGGGTGCTGCAGGCCGATGGCGCGGCCAGTGGCCGCGACCGCTTCACCATGACCGCCGAACTGCAGCCGTTGCCGGCCGCAGCACCGACCCCGGAGGCGGCCGATGCCGATGCCAAGCGCACGCCGTGATCGCTGGTTGGCGCTGGCACTGCTGCTGGCAGTGCTGGGCCTGGCCTATCTGCTGCTGGTGCACCCCTGGCTCACCCAGCCGCTGCGTGCGATCGATGCCGATGTCGCCGCCCTGCGCGAACGCGAGTCGCGCGTGCAGGCGCAGCTGCAGCAGCAGCCGCAGATCGAACAGCGCCTTCGCGCTACCCGCGAGGCACTGCAGCAGCGGCCAGGCTTCCTGCGCGAAGCCACTGCCGAAGCTGCCGCCGCTGCATTGGGCGCCCGGCTGCAGGATGCGGTGGCGATGGCCAGCCCGGGCAACCGCAGCTGCACCATCAGCAACCGCACGCCACTGGCCGACAACCGGCGCGATGCCGAGTTCGTGCGCGTGGCCATGCAGGTGCGCCTGCGCTGCGGCGTGGCCGAACTGGCCACCGTGCTGCACAGCCTCGAAACCGGCAGCCCCCGCCTGTTCGTCGACAACCTCAACCTGATCGCGCAGCGCTTCCAGCAATCGCCGAACGAATCGGGGCTGGGCCTGGATGTGTCCTTCGAGCTGGCCGGCTATCTGCTGCCAGGCGCCGCCGCCGATGGCACGGTACCGGCGCCCGCTGCGGCACCGGCATCGTCCACGTCGCCGGCCGAGGCCACGCCTGCGTCCCAGCCGGCGCCCCCGTCCGAAGGGCAGGAGGTGGCCGATGAAGCGTGAGCAGATCAGCCTGCGTACCGGTTTCCTGCTGGCACTGGCCGGCTGGGCGGCGGCGGTCTGGCTGGCAACCGTCTTCGGGCTGGGCAGCCAGCTGCCGGGCGCCGACGGTGATGCCGACGCCGCGCCATCGCTGCCATCGCTGCCGCCGCTGGCTGCCGAGCGCATGGCCAGCGCCGACAGCTACAGCGCGATCGGAGAGCGCCCGCTGTTTGCCGAAGACCGCAGGCCGAGGCCCTATCTGCTGGGTGGCAGCGAACCGGCGGCCAGTGCCGCGTTGCGCCTGACCGGCGTGCTGCTGACCGGCGATTTCGGCATGGCCACCTTCACCACCGAACAGAACCGCTCGCTGCGCCTGCGTCTCAATGGCGAAGCCGTGGATGGCTGGCAGCTGGTGGCGCTGCAGCCGCGCCAGGCGACGGTGATCGGCCCCGGTGGCAACCAGGTCCTGGAACTGGCGGTGTTCAACGGCCAGGGCGGTGAGCCGCCGACGGTGCTGCGCGGTGCCAACGGTGTACCGCCTGCAGGTGCGATCGTTGTGCCGCCTTCGGCGGGTGCTCCGCCGGCACCGCCTCCGGTCGCGGCAACCCCACCGACGCCGCCCGCCGGCAATGCCCCCACACCTGCGGCGTCAGCTGCAAAAACACCACCGGCCAACAACAACGGTCCCAGCGAGGCGCAGATGCAGGCCATCCGCGAACGCATCCAGGCCCGCCGCCGCCAGCTGCAGCAACAGCAGCAACAACCGTCGCCGCCCCCGGGCGATGGCACCAACCGATAGAGTGAATGCATGAACCTGCGTTTTCTTCCCTGGTCCTTTGCCCTCGCGCTGCTGGTCGGCTGCAGTACGGTGTCCGCGCCGCACGTGCAGCGCAACGGCAACCTGTCGCCAAGTGCCGCTGCCGGACAAGCGGCCGACGTCGCCGCTGATGCCGCCCGCGAGAGCCAGGGCGCACCGCAGGCGGTGATCCGTCGCGGCACCGGCACCATGATCAACCGTGAGGCCGCGCGCGCACCGGCACCTGCGCTGCATGGCGCCAGCACCGGCGAGGCCACCTTCAACTTCGAAGGCGAATCACTGCATGCGGTGGTCAAGGCCATCCTTGGCGACATGCTTGGCCAGAACTACGTGATCGCACCGGGCGTGCAGGGTACGGTCACCCTGGCCACGCCCAAGCCGGTCTCGCCGGCGCAGGCGCTGAACCTGCTGGAGATGGTGCTGGGCTGGAACAACGCGCGCATGGTCTACAGCGGCGGCCGCTACAACATTGTCGCCGCCGACCAGGCGCTGGCCGGCACGGTCGCGCCGAGCACCGCGCCGGCGGCCAGCGCACGCGGCTTCGAGGTCCGCGTGGTCCCGCTGCAGTTCATCTCCGCCACCGAGATGAAGAAGGTGCTGGAGCCGTATGCGCGTCCCAACGCCATCGTCAATGTGGACAGCGGCCGCAACGTGATCACCCTCGGTGGTACACGCGCAGAACTGGAAAACTACCTGCGTACCGTCGAGATCTTCGACGTGGACTGGTTGTCGGGCATGTCGGTGGGCGTGTTCCCGATCCAGTCGGGCAAGGCTGAGCAGGTCGCGACCGACCTGGAAAAGGTGTTCGGCGAAGAGAGCAAGACGCCCAGCGCTGGCATGTTCCGTTTCCTGCCGCTGGAGAACGCCAACGCCGTGCTGGTGATCACGCCACAGGTACGCTACCTGGACCAGATCCAGCAGTGGCTGGATCGCATCGACACCGCAGGTGGCAGCGCCCGCCTGTTCTCCTACGAGCTGCGCTACATCAAGGCGCGCGACCTGGCCGAGCGCCTCAGCGAGGCCTTCGCCAGCAGTGGCAACCGCGGCGGCTCCAGCCCGGACTCGCTGGCGCCGGGCGCCATCCCGTCGCAGCTGGGCAGTGACGGCGATCGTGGCATGGACAACAACAGCAGCACCCTTGGCTCGACGCTGGGCGGGAGCAGTGGCAGTGGCAGCAGCAACGGCAGCCTGAACCTGCCGCAGCGCCAGCCCGGCAACGTCAGTGTCAGCCTGGAAGTGGAGGGCGACCGCGTCGGCGTGTCGGCGGTGGAGGAGACCAACACCCTGCTGGTGCGCTCGACCCCGCAGGCCTGGCGCTCGATCCGCGAGGTGATCGAGAAGCTGGACGTGATGCCGCTGCAGGTGCACATCGAGGCACAGGTGGCCGAAGTCGCGCTGACCGGTGACCTGAAGTACGGCGTGAACTGGTTCTTCGACAACGCCGTGGCCGGTCGCGCGCTGACCGGCGCACTGGCGGGCCTGACCCTGCCGCCGGCAGCGGGCGGTTCGTGGAATACCTTTGCCGGCGGTGTCACCGGCAACGATGGCGTGGGCTGGGCGTTCACCGGCCACAACGCGGCCGCCGTGGTCAGCGCGCTGGACAAGGTCACCGACCTGCGCCTGCTGCAGACACCGTCGGTGTTCGTGCGCAACAACGCCGAGGCCACGCTCAACGTTGGCGACAAGGTGCCGATCAACACCACCACGGTGAATACCGGCGTGGGCACCAGCACCTACAGCTCGGTGCAGTACATCGACACGGGCGTGATCCTCAAGGTACGCCCGCGCGTGACCCGCGATGGCACGGTGTTCCTGGATATCGTGCAGGAGGTCAGCAGCGCCTCCGACGTGCCGGACGCCTGCAACCCGAACGAGCGCAACTGCAACCCGCGCATTTCCACAAAGAAGCTATCGACCGAAGCGGCGGTGCAGAGCGGCGACACCATCATGCTGGCCGGCCTGATCACCGATTCGGGCACCGATGGCAGCAGCGGCATTCCCGGCCTGAGCCGGATTCCGGTGGTTGGCGCGCTGTTCGGGCAGAAGACCCGCACCAGCCGTCGTTCGGAAGTGATCGTGCTGCTGACCCCGACCATCGTCCGCAACAGCCAGGAATCGCGCAACCTGACCGATGAGTACAGCAAGCGCTTCCGCGCGATGGAGCCGCTGAACCAGCCGCGCGCGAAGAAGTAAGGGGTTTGCGGCCGGGCTGCGCCCGGCACCCGCGGTAGTGCCGGCCGCTGGCCGGCAACAGCAACGGCAACAGCCAAAGTCAAAGTCAAAGCAACAGCGGGTTTACTGAGGGATGGCGGGGCACTGTGGGTTTGCGGGGACGCCGTAAACCCATCCATGGGGGCTTGGTCGCCGCATCCATGCGGCTCACTGATCTGGCCCCCTGAAAACGGACGCCATGAAGCCGTTTCAGGCGGCAGCCCGGAGCTGCCGGGCATAGTTGTTAGGCGAGTGGTAGCCCAGCGCCGAGTGTAGCCGGGCTGGATTGTAGAAGCCGTGGATGTAAGCAG
>NZ_JCAFST010000022.1:0-30958 GCF_059369535.1 Stenotrophomonas sp. YJH_SMC_122
CGCTGCTTACATCCACGGCTTCTATAATCCAGCCCGGCTACACTCGGCGCTGGGCTACCACTCGCCTAACAACTATGCCCGGCAGCTCCGGGCTGCCGCCTGAAACGGCTTCATGGCGTCCGTTTTCAGGGGGCCAGATCACACGCCCCCGCAACCGGACCCACCCCGCCTTCGACAGTTCGCCGCGATCTGTCGGAATGCATGGCCTGCTCTTGGTGGGTGTCGACCACGCTGCTGTTGGTGGGTGTCGACCCTGGTCGACACGTAGATCCACGCCATGCGTGGATGCTCTTCGTTCAATTGTCGAAATATTCGATTTCAATGGAGATTCATCCACGCATGGCGTGGATCTACTTCCGTCACCGGAAATTCCTCGGGGATGGGGTGGTGTGGGTTGGCAGGACCGTTGGCGCCATGGATGGCGCCATCGAGCCCCCATGGATGGGTTTACGGCGTGTCCTGCCAACCCACACCACCTCAGCCAACAAGCAAAACTCCCAGAGCCGGCTGTTGCCGTTGCTCTGGCTTCGGCAGGTGCAGGGCCGCAGGCCCTGCCGACCCACCCTAATCCTCGACCGGGAAGTCCTCGATCGGCTTCAGCACATCGTAGTGCTCGCGATGCAGCTTGCCCTTCAGCTTCGGCAGCTCCGGCAACGGTGCGTCCACCCGCGTATCGGGCAACCGGTCCAGCAGGTTGCGCACCAGGGTCAGCCGGCCCAGCCGCTGGTCGTTGAAGTCCACCAGTGTCCACGGCGCCGCCTCGCGATGCGTCGCACGCAGCATCGCCTCGCGGGCCTCGGTGTACGCGCTGTACTTGCTGCGTGATTTCAGGTCCACCGGAGAAAGCTTCCAGCCCTTCAGCGGATCGAGATGGCGTTCGGCGAAGCGCTTTTCCTGCTGCTCCTGGTCCACGCACAACCAGTACTTGAACAGCAGGATGCCGTCGTCCACCAGCAGCTGTTCGAACACCGGCGCCTGGCGCAGGAACTGCTGGTAT
Source organism: Stenotrophomonas sp. YJH_SMC_122 (assembly GCF_059369535.1). Taxonomy (NCBI): domain Bacteria; kingdom Pseudomonadati; phylum Pseudomonadota; class Gammaproteobacteria; order Lysobacterales; family Lysobacteraceae; genus Stenotrophomonas; species Stenotrophomonas sp. YJH_SMC_122. Next base: position 998 of record NZ_JCAFST010000022.1, read on the forward strand.
TCGGTTTCGCTGCAATAACCCATCACCCGTTCAACACCGGCACGGTTGTACCAGCTGCGGTCCATCAGCACGATCTCGCCGGCGGCGGGAAGATGCGCGGCGTAACGCTGGAAGTACCACTGCGTGGCTTCACGGTCGGTGGGCTTGGGCAGCGCCACCACCCGGCATTGGCGCGGGTTGAGATGCTGGCTGATGGCCTGGATCGCGCCGCCCTTGCCAGCTGTATCGCGGCCTTCGAACAGCACCAGCAGGCGTTGCCCGCTGTACTGCACCCAGCGCGCCATTGCGGTCAGTTCCAGCTGCAGCGGCAGCAGCAGTTCGTCGTAGTCCTTGCGCTTGAGCTTGGCCATCGTCACACCACGCGGGGAGGAAGCCGGAGCGTAACGCAGGGGTTGCTCAGGGGGTGTCGACGCCCTGCCAGCCCTGCTCGCCCGCCAGCGTCTGCAGCAGGGCGGAAAGGTCATGGGCAAAACCGGCCATGTCGAACACACCACTGTCTTCGCGTGCCTGTGCCAGTTCGGCACGCAACGCTGCCAGCGCCACCGGGTCGTTGCCCAGCGCGCTGGCGGTGGCGATGAACGCCGCATCGTCGGCAACGTTCATCCGCGAGAGACCCAGATGATGGTTGAGGCTGCCGGCCACGCGCGCGGCGAAGGTATCGCCCGGGCAGGTCAATACCGGGCAGCCGGCCCAAAGCGCGTCGGACGCGGTGGTATGCGCGTTGTACGGATGCGTGTCCAGGAACAGGTCGGCCAGCTGATAGCGGGCCAGATACTGCGGATGCGGCAGTTTGGCCATGAACACCAGCCGCGTTGGATCCAGGCCTGCGGCCTGCGCGGCCGCACGCAGGCGCGCATCGGCCTTGCCGGGCCCGGACAGCAGCCACAGCACGCTGCCGGGCACGGCCTGCAGCACCGCGAAGGCGCGGCCCATGCTGCGCGGGTTGAGCTTGTAGCTGTTGTTGAAGCAGCAGAACACCACGCCGCGTTCGGGCAGGCTGCACTCCGCGCGGGACGGTGCCGGCTCCAGTACGCGGGTGTTGTCCGAGGGCTGGAAGGCACGTGGCAGGCGCAGGACGCGTTCGCTGAAGTGAGGTTCCAGCGATGCCGGCAGCACGAATTCGTCGGCGACCACGGCATCCAGCCAGCGCGCACCTGATGTGCCGGGGTAGGCCAGCCAGTTCAGCTGCAACGGGGCCGGGCGCATGGCCAGCACTTCGGGCGTGCCGCCGCCCCCCCAGCCGCGCAGGTCGAACAGCAGGTCGATGCCCTGTGCACGTATGCGGGCCGCGATATCGGCATGCCGCAGTGCGGCCACCTCATGCAGCCGGGTGGCGGCCTGCAGGCGTTCGCGGATGCGGCTGACATCGGCGTGGTTCAGCGCGAACAGGTGCAGCTGCAACGCCCGGTCATGACGCAGGTGTTCGAGCAGGGCCACGGTCAGCAGCCCGGTGGGATGGGCGCCGAAGCCATTGGAGAGGAAGCCGACGCGCAACGGGCCGTGCTCGCGAACCTTCACTGCAGGAAGGGGGCGCACCGCCGACGCAACGACCGCGGCGCGTGCGCGCGCACAGGCCAACTGCTCGGCAGCGCTGGCGTCTTCGCTGAGGAAGGCGAAGGGCTCCACCGCACCCTGGCCGGCGGCGAGCGCGTTGCGCACCTGCGCAGCCAACGTGTCCACGTCCTGCCAGTCGCACAGGCGGCGCTGCCAGGCCAGGCGCTGCGCGGCGATGTAGGGTTCGCCCGGCATCAGCGCGTGCGCGCGGCGATAGGCCGCTGCCGCGCCTTCGGCATCATCGGCATCTTCCAGCGCATGGCCCAGCCACAGCGCGATGCCCGGGTGCTGCGGGGCCAATGCCGAGGCCTGGCCGAGCAGCTTCGCCGCGTCGGCGTGCGCGCCGGCCATCCACGCCACGCGGCCCAGCCGCGCCAGCGCTTCGGGGTGGTTGGGGCGCAGCTGCAGGGCGCGTCGTGCGGCCTGCTCGCCGGCAGCGATGTCGCCGGCTTCCAGTTCCAGGTCGGCCAGCATCACCCAGGCGACGAAGTCGCCGGGCTGGCGTGCGATCGCCTGCTGCAGGTGCTGCCGCTGCTGCCAGGCCGTCATCGTGCTCAGCCCGCCGACAGCTGGGCCAGGGCGTCGACCTGGTGTTCGTGGCTGAGCCGCTGCAGCAGCGGGTCGAGGTCACCGGCCAGGATGTTGGGCAGGTCGTACAACGTCAGGCCTTCCACGCGGTGGTCGGTGATCCGGCCCTGCGGGAAGTTGTAGGTGCGGATGCGCTGGCTGCGGTCGCCGCTGCCGACCTGCAGGCGCCGCGATTCGGCCTGTGCCGCGTCCTGGCGCTGGCGCTCGGCATCGAGCAGCTGCGCCTTCAGGCGCTTCATCGCCTTGTCGCGGTTGGCGTGCTGGCTGCGCTCGGTCTGGCACTCCACCACCACGCCGGTCGGGACGTGGGTGATGCGGATCGCGGACTCGGTCTTGTTGACGTGCTGGCCACCGGCGCCGGACGAGCGGAACGTATCCACCTTCAGGTCGGCCGGATTGATGACGATGTCATCGACTTCGTCGGCCTCGGGAATGATCGCCACGGTCGCCGCCGAGGTATGGATGCGGCCCTGAGATTCGGTGGCCGGCACGCGCTGCACGCGGTGCGTGCCCGATTCGAACTTCAGGCGCGAGAACGCACCACGGCCGACCACACGCGCCACCACTTCCTTGTAGCCGCCATGCTCGCCGGGGTTGTCCGATTCGATCTCGACCTTCCAGCCCTGGCGCTCGGCATAGCGGGCGTACATGCGGAACAGGTCGCCGGCGAAGATCGCGGCTTCGTCGCCGCCGGTGCCGGCGCGTACTTCAAGGAACAGGTTGCCTTCGTCGCGCGGATCGCGTGGCACCAGCAACAGGGCCAGTTCCTGTTCCAGCTCCTGCAGGCGCGCCTGGGCGGCGGCGATTTCCTCGTCGGCCAGCTCGCGCAGATCGGGGTCGGCACGCATGCCTTCGGCGGCGGCCAGGTCGGCCTTGGCACGGGCTTCATCGGCGAGCGCGGCAGCGACCGGCTCCAGTTGGGCGAATTCGCGCGAAAGGTCGCGGAAACGGGTGTTGTCGGCGACCACATCGGGTTCGGCGAGCAGGCGTTCCAGTTCTTCGCGGCGCTCGGCCAGCGCTTCCAGCTTACGGCGCAGGGTCGGCGTCATCGGGTCTCACGGGTGGGTGGTGGTAGCCCGGCGTGGCCGGGAACAGGCGCTCGGCGGCGCGGGTCAGGTCGGCATCGCCACTCAGCGCGGCGGCGCGCAGTGCGGCGGTCGGCGGATGCAGCAGGCGATTGGTCAGGCCGTGGGCCAGCAGCTCCAGCACTTCGTCGGCGGGCTTGCCGTTGGCCAGCTGCTGGCGTGCGCGCTCCAGCAACTCGGCGCGGGTGGCCTCGCCGAACGCACGCAGCTGCCGCAAAGGCGCCTGATGGGCACTGGCCTGCTGGGTCTCGACGTAACGCGATACCTGCAGGTCGATGATCGCCTCGGCTTCGGCGGCGGCCTCGCGGCGACCACGGCGGTTGTCTTCCACCGCGCGTTCCAGGTCATCGACGGTGTAGAGGAAGGCATCATTGAGCGTGCCGACCTCGGCTTCGATGTCGCGCGGAACGGCCAGGTCGAACAGCAGCATCGGCTTGTGCCGGCGTGCACGCAGGGCCTTGGCGACCATCTCGCGATGGATCACCGGCTCGCGCGCGGCGGTGGCCGAGAACACCACGTCGGCCTCGCCCAGGTGGCGGTCCAGTTCGGTCAGCGGCAGGGCCACGCCGCCATGGCGGCTGGCCAGTTCCTGCGCGTGGGCGAGGGTGCGGTTGGCGATCAGCAGCCGCCGCACCTTGCCTTCGCTCAGGTGCCGTGCAGCCAGCTCGATGGTCTCGCCGGCACCGACCAGCAGCACGGTGGAGTCGTCCAGCCGGGCGAACGCGTTCTGCGCCAGGCGCACGGCCGCCGAGGCCACCGACACCGGGTTGGTGCCGATCTGGGTATCGGTGCGCGCACGCTTGGCCACCGAGAAGGTCTGCTGGAACAGGCGGTCCAGACGCTGTCCGAGCAGTCCATGGTCGCGCGCGGTCGACCAGGCGTCCTTCACCTGGCCGAGGATCTGCGGTTCGCCCAGCACCATCGAGTCCAGCCCGGTGGCGACCCGGAACAGGTGGCGCACAGCCTCGGCATCGGCATGCTGGTACAGATAGCCCTGCAGGTCGCCGGCCTGGCTGCGCAGCCACTGGTCCAGCGCCTGTGCCGAGTCGGCCACGGCGTACAGCTCGGTGCGGTTGCAGGTGGACAGCAGGACCGCCTCGGCGATCTGCGGGGTATCGCGCAGCGAGCCCAGCGCACGCGGCAACGCCTCACCGGCGAAGGCCGCGCGCTCGCGCAGCTCCACCGGTGCGGTCTGGTGATTCAGTCCGAGCACCCACAGGGTCATTGTTCAGTTGCTTGCGATAAGCTGCTGGCCATTGGACGACATTTTAAGGCCCCGATGCCGACGATGCCCGCATTGATTCGCATCCCCAGTGTTCTGCTGCTGTCCCTGGCCTGCGCCCAGGCCCTGGCGGCGGTGCCGGCCAGGGCCCCCGTGCGGGCCGCGGCCACCGAGGAACTGGCGCTGGAGCCGGTGATGGCCGGTGAGTTCGCCCTGCAGGCCGGCAAGCTGGCCGAGGCCGCGCGCTGGTACCTGCAGGCGGCGCAGCAGACCGACGGCGATGCCGGCCTGGCCGAGCGCGCGACCCGTATTTCCATGCTTGCCAACGATGACGCCAGCGCCGCCAAGGGCCTGGCCCTGTGGCAGCAGCGCGCCCCACGTTCGTTGACCATGCGCAGCGCCGCCGGTGCGCTGGCCATGCGCCAGGGCGATGTGAAGGCCGCCCGCACTGAATTGCAGGCGCTGCTGGCCGACCCCGACGAGCGCGGCTGGAAGTTCGCCCTGGCCGCGCTGATCGGCGGTGGCCGCGACCCGGCGGTGCCTGCGCAGGTGCTCGGCGAGCTGGTCGATGCCAATGCCATTCCACCGAAGATCGAGGCTTGGCAGGAGTTCGGCCGCCTCGCCCTGCGCATGGACAAGCCCGACCTGGCGCGGCGCATGATCGATGAAGTGGTCAAGCGCTTCCCCGAAGAACCGCGCGTTGCCTTGCTGCGTGCCAGCCAGTTGCAGCAGGCGGGCGAGACCGACAAGGCCTTGTCGCTGCTGCACGACGTCGAGCCGAAGACCCGGCAGGACCCCGAGCTGCGCAATGCGGTGGCCATCGCCTACGACAGCCTGGGGCAACCGGCTGCGGCCGAGCGCGTACTGGCATTCGGCCCGCAGGATGTGCAGACCTGGGGCATGCGCGCTTCACTGTTGGCCAAGCAGGGCGACAAGGCGGCGCTGTCCAACCTCTACAACGAACTGTCGCGGCAGGCGGCCAAGCCGGACCCCGCGCAGCGCCTGTTGCTGGGCAAGATCGCCGAATACCTGAAGCGCTATCCCGAGGCGGTGCAGTGGTACCACAGTGTGCCCGGCGGTGATGAGCTGAGCGAGGCGCGCCTGCGTGCGGCCAACGCCCAGGCCCTGGCCGGACGGCTGCCGCAGGCATTGGATGAGGTGCACGCGATCCAGTCCGACGCGGTGGTCGATGATGATGTGCGCCGTGACGCGTATCTGCTGGAGGCCGAGCTGCGCCAGCGCGGCGATGACAGTGCTGGCGAACTGGATGCGCTGGCCCGCGGCCTGGCCGCCTACCCGGATGACAATGGCCTGCTGTACGCCCGCGCGCTCACCTGGGAGCGTCGTGACGATATTCCGCGCGCCGAGGCCGACCTGCGCAAGATCCTGGTGACCGACCCGGAAAACGTGCCGGCGCTGAACGCGCTGGGCTATACCCTGGCTGACCGTACCGGGCGCCTGCAGGAGGCGCTGGAGCTGATCGACCGCGCCCGCGTCGCCGAGCCGGACAACGCCGCCATCGTCGACAGCTATGGCTGGGTGCTGTATCGCCTGGGCCGCAAGGACGAAGCGCTGGTGCAGCTGCGCCGGGCCTGGACCCTGGCCAAGGACCCGGAGATCGCCGCCCATGTCGGCGAAGTGCTGTGGGTGCTGGGCAAGCATGACGAGGCCCGCCACTTCTTCGACGAAGCGGCCAAGCTCGACCCTGAAAACCGCGCGCTGCTGCGCGCCCGCGAGAAATTCAATCCATGAGTGTTTCCCTGATCCGGCCGCTGCTGTTGGCGGCTGCGACCCTGGTGGTGACCGCCTGTACCAGCGTGGGCACGCAGAAGACCCCGCCACCGGCGGTGGTCGAGACGGTCTCGGCCGAAGCGGCGCAGGCCGAAGCCGCGCGCGTGGCCGCCCTGCATGCACAGCCGGACTGGGCCTTCCAGGGCCGGGTCGCGGTCAGCAAGGGCAAGGACGGCGGCAGCGGTCGCATCGACTGGAAGCAGGAAGGCCGCCGCTACGTGGTGGAGTTGAGCGCGCCGGTGACCCGGCAGAGCTGGAAGCTGACCGGCGATACCCATTCCGAAGCTGGCCGTCTGGAAGGACTGGCAGGCGGCCCGCGCGACGGCGAGGACGCCCAGCAGCTGTTGCTGGAGGCGACCGGCTGGGACATTCCGGTCAACCAGTTGCCGGAGTGGATCCGCGGGCTGGTCGCCGGCGACGCCGCCGGCCCCGAGACGGTCGAACGCGACGCTGACGGCCGGCCGCGCCGCATGCAGCAGATGGGCTGGCAGGTGCAGTACCTGGACTGGTACCCGGCCGAGGCCGGGCGTCCGGCACTGCCGCGCCGGATCGAAGCCAGCAATGGTGACGCCAAGGTGCGCCTGCTGGTGGATCAGTGGGGGCAGGGCGCCCCATGAGTGTCGGGCGCGATGACGCGGGCTGGTCCTGGTGGCCGGCCCCGGCCAAGCTGAACCTGTTCCTGCACATCACCGGCCGCCGCGCCGACGGCTATCACGAGCTGCAGACCGTGTTCCGCCTGCTGGACTGGGGCGACCGCATCGGCCTGCGCCTGCGTGAGGACGGCCAGGTGCGCCGGCACGGCGAGGGCCTGGCGGGCGTGGCCGAGGCCGATGACCTGGCGGTGCGTGCCGCGAAGCTGCTGAGAGAGTCGACTAATGTCGCGCAAGGTGCGGACATCATCGTTGAAAAGCATGTTTCCGCCGGTGGCGGCTTCGGTGGCGGCTCGTCCGATGCAGCCACGGTCCTGGTGGTGCTGAACCGGCTCTGGCAGGCCGGGCTGGACGAAGAGGCGCTGGCCGCGCTGGGCCTGCGCCTGGGCGCCGACGTGCCGGTGTTCGTACGCGGCCGCAACGCCTGGGCCGAAGGGGTGGGCGAGCGCCTGCAGCCGATCACGCTGGCGCCGGCCTGGTATGTGGTGGTCGAACCGGGCGTTCATGTTCCCACGCCGGCCCTGTTTGCAGACCCGGATTTGACGCGCGACAGCCCAGTGGCGAAAATAGAGGACTTCGCTTCCGGGACCCTGGTCGGGAACGCGTTCGAACCGGTGCTGCGCCGCCGTGAGCCTGCCGTCGAGGCAGCGCTTGCCGCGTTGAGCGACATCGGCACGGCGCGGCTGACCGGTTCGGGAAGTGGTTGTTTCGTCGAATTCGCGTCGCAGTCTGCTGCAGAGCAGGGACGGTCGAAATTGCCGAAGGAGTTGCGGGCAAGGGTGGCAGCGGGCGTTGCGCGTTCGCCACTGCTGGATGCACTCGAGCAACACTGATTTATCAATGCAGGGGCGTCGCCAAGAGGCCCAAGGCACCAGGTTTTGATCCTGGCATTCGTAGGTTCGAATCCTACCGCCCCTGCCAATAGCGGCTGTGTCCGCGCCTTCCAGCGCATCGCCCGCGCGGGACGTGGAAACAACCGCGGTGTTGTCAGCAGCAAGGGTCCATCCGGGTCCTTGCCGCCCCCGGATCCCCGCCACTCGTCCCCGCCCGAGACAATCATGATGCAAGAGTCCCCGAACCTGCTGGTCTTTTCCGGCAACGCCAACAAACGTCTGGCGCAGAACATCTGCAAGGAACTGGGGGTTCGCCCGGGCAAGGCGCTGGTCTCGCACTTCTCCGATGGCGAAGTGCAGGTGGAGATCGAAGAGAACGTCCGCAAGCAGGACGTGTTCGTGATCCAGCCGACCTGCGCGCCGAGCGCGGAAAACCTGATGGAACTGCTGGTGCTGATCGACGCGCTCAAGCGCGCATCGGTGGCCAGCGTGACCGCCGTGGTGCCTTACTTCGGCTACTCGCGCCAGGATCGCCGCATGCGCTCCTCGCGCGTGCCGATCACTGCCAAGCTGGCGGCGAAGATGTTCAGCACCGCGGGCGCTGATCGCGTGCTGACCGTCGACCTGCACGCCGACCAGATCCAGGGCTTCTTCGATATTCCGGTGGACAACGTGTACGCGTCCCCGCTGCTGCTGGCCGACATCTGGCGCGCCTACGGCACCGAGAACCTGATCGTCGTCTCGCCGGACGTGGGTGGCGTGGTCCGCGCCCGTGCAGTGGCCAAGCGCCTGGATGACGCCGATCTGGCGATCATCGACAAGCGCCGCCCGCGCGCCAACGTCTCCACCGTGATGAACATCATCGGTGACGTCGAAGGCAAGACCTGCGTGATGGTCGATGACATCGTCGATACCGCCGGCACCCTGTGCGCCGCTGCCGCTGCCCTGAAGGCGCGCGGTGCGCTCAAGGTCGCCGCCTACTGCACCCACGCGGTGCTGTCGGGCCCGGCGGTGGACAACATCACCAATTCCCAGCTCGACGAGCTGGTGGTGACCGACACCATCCCGCTGAAGGACGCGGCGCGGGTGTGCAGCAAGATCCGCCAGCTGAGCGTTGCGGAAATGCTGGCCGAAACGATGCGCCGCATCGCCTTCGGCGAATCGGTCAGCTCGCTGTACGTCGACTGAGTTTTTCGCCCCTGCCAGCAACGGCGGGGCATACCCGGATGCTTCTGGTCGCGGAAGCATCTTCAACCGCCACGCCGAAAGGCGAGGCAACAACCTGAGTAGTCGAAAATGTCGAAGACCCATGAAATCAAGGTCACCAAGCGTGAACTGCAGCGTAAGGGTGCGAGCCGCCGCCTGCGTCACGCGGGTGTGATCCCGGCCATCGTGTACGGCGGCAACGCCGAGCCGGTCGCCATCAGCCTGGACCACAACGAAATCTGGCTGGCCCAGCAGAACGAGTGGTTCTATGCCTCGATCCTGGACCTGAACCTGGACGGCCAGGTGCAGAAGGTCCTGCTGCGTGACATGCAGCGCCACCCGTACAAGCAGCTGATCATGCACCTGGACTTCCAGCGCGTGAACGAGAACGAAGCCCTGACCGCTTCGGTCCCGCTGCACTTCGTCAACGAAGACACCTCGCCGGCCGGCAAGGCTGCCGATGTCGTGGTCACCCACGAACTGAAGGAAGTCACCATCACCTGCCTGCCGAAGGACCTGCCGGAGTCGATCGAAGTCGACCTGGGCGAGCTGAAGGCCGGTGACGTGGTGTACCTGTCCGACATCAAGCTGCCGAAGGGCGTGGAAATCCCGGCCCTGGCGCTGGGCAAGGACCACGACGACGCCATCGTTACCGCCAAGGCCGGCAAGGTCGACGCGGCTGACGAAGAAGCGGCTGCCGCCGAGTAATACCGCTGCGGTGCCTGCCTCCGGGCAGGCACCGTACTGGAAGGAACCATGGCAGGACTGCGACTGATCGTCGGTCTGGGCAATCCCGGATCGGAACACGCCCGGACCCGGCACAATGCCGGGTTTCATTTCGTTGAGGCCCTGGCAGAAAAGGCCGGTGCGCGATGGAATGTGGACAGCAAGCTGTTCGGTGAGACCGCCAAGGTCGAGATCGCCGGGCAGACGGTGTGGCTGCTCAAGCCCGCCACCTTCATGAATCTCAGCGGCAAGTCGGTCACCGCTGCCCAACGGTTCTGGAAGATCGAGCCGGAGGAAACCCTGCTGGCCCACGACGAACTGGACCTGCCGCCCGGCGTGGTGCGGCTGAAGTTCGACGGTGGTCATGGTGGCCAGAACGGCCTGCGCGACACCATCCGCCTGCTCGGCCACGGCAGGTTCCATCGCCTGCGCGTGGGCATCGGCCATCCCGGCCACAAGGACCGCGTGGTGGGTTGGGTGCTGGGGCGCCCGTCCAAGGACGACGACGTGCTGATCGCACGCGCCATCGACGATGCGATCGACGTGCTGCCGCTGGCGGTGCAGGGCGATTTCAACGAAGCGATGAAGCGGCTGCATACCCCGCGCTGACCATGACCGACCCGCGTACTCCCTGCACCGTGTGTGGCGCCATGATCCTGCTGGCGACGGCGGCCCGGAACGATGGGCTCTGCATGCCGTGCCGGAATGGCACGCGGCAAAGCATGGAAATGGCGAAAGCACGAGATCGGCATATTCGCGAAGAGCGCAAGCGTTTCGGGGAATCTGCAGAGGGGCGGCATTGGCATTGGTTGATCGAACAGGTCCACGGGAACGGTTGTGGATTTGCCGGACTGTCAGTGCAGGATCAGCGTTACTTTGCGATCAACGCGCTCATCAATGATGTCTATCGTGGAGGGCTTGATGCCTATTTCCTCAATTCTGCTGGCGCCTACATTGCTGAAGCGCTTGCAGGGCTTGGGGAGATGCAGCAGCTTGACGTGCGAGACATCGTGCTCGCGGCCCAGCAGCTACTGTTTGGCAATGAGGCTATGGAAGATCATCATGCGCAGAGGCGCCTGCAGATCTATCGTGCTGACGGGTGGCTCGACGATGAAGTCGAAACAGCACTTGATGCGCTGGATGGGCGATTCTATGCGCTGGTCGATGACGGCAAGCTGGAAGAACTGCTGAAAGCGTACGCAGAACATCACAGGTTGTACGCCGCGTTCTAGCGCGGGCTACTGGAAGGACGATTGGGGATTGAGGGCATGCCCGCAGGCGAGCCTTGAATCCCGAATCATCCACTTACACTCAAACCCGGATTCAACCCATGGGTATCAAATGCGGCATCGTCGGCCTGCCCAACGTCGGCAAGTCGACCCTGTTCAATGCGCTGACCAAGGCGGGTATCGCCGCGGCGAACTTCCCGTTCTGCACCATCGAGCCGAACGTCGGCATCGTGCCGGTGCCGGATCCGCGCCTGAACGAGCTGGCGGGCATCATCAACCCGCAGAAGGTCATCCCGACCGCGGTCGAGTTCGTCGACATCGCCGGCCTGGTGGCCGGTGCCGCCAGCGGTGAAGGCCTGGGCAACAAGTTCCTGGCGCACATCCGCGAAGTCGATGCGATCACTCACGTGGTGCGCTGCTTCGAGCACGGCGACATCGTGCACGTGGCCGGCAAGGTCGATCCGATCTCGGACATCGAAACCATCGATACCGAGCTGGCGCTGGCCGACCTGGACAGCGTCGAGAAGGCACTGAACCGTGCCGAGCGTGCGGCCAAGGGCGGCGACAAGGATGCAGCGGCGCGCAAGCCGGTGCTGGCCAAGCTGCAGGCGGCGCTGTCGGAGGGCAAGGCCGGCCGCTCGGCCGGCCTGGACGAGGAAGAGAAGGCGCTGGTGCGCGACCTGTTCCTGCTCACCCTGAAGCCGGTGATGTACATCGCCAACGTGCTGGAAGACGGTTTCGAGAACAACCCGCACCTGGAAGCCGTGCGCGCGCATGCCGCCGCAGAAGGCGCGCAGGTGGTGCCGGTGTCGGCCGCGATCGAAGAAGAGCTGTCCCAGCTCGACGACGAGGACCGCGATACCTTCCTGGCCGACCTGGGCCTGAGCGAGCCGGGCTTGAACCGCGTGATCAACGCGGCCTACAGCCTGCTCGGCCTGCAGACCTACTTCACCGCTGGCGTGAAGGAAGTCCGTGCGTGGACCGTGCGCAAGGGCGCCACTGCGCCCCAAGCCGCCGCGGTCATCCACACCGACTTCGAGAAGGGCTTCATCCGCGCCGAAACCATCGCGTATGACGACTTCATCAAGTACAAGGGCGAAGCCGGCGCCAAGGAAGCCGGTCGCCTGCGCCTGGAAGGCAAGGAATACCGCGTGCAGGAAGGCGATATCCTGCACTTCCGCTTCAACGTCTGATCCGGCGGCAACGGATCGGCCCCGGACGCCCCGCCCTGTGCGGGGCGTTCGCGTTTCCGGCGATGGACAAAAAATCACCACCCTGCGAAACGCTTGCGGCGTGACGTTCGCCGGCACTTGTCCACAGCAAACTCCCATCGCTTTCCACGCCGCATGTGGAAAACCGCGCAACTCCCCTGTAGCGCCGAGCCCACGCTCGGCTCAGGGGGGCATCAGCCGAGCGTGGGCTCGGCTCTGCCAGGCTTGCCTGTGCAGCGTGGACAAATTTTCACCACGCTTCGAAACGCCTGCGGTGCAATGCTCGCACCCACTTGTCCACACCAAATCCCAACCACTCTCCACGGCGGATGTGGAAAACCGCGCATGGGCGTGGACAAAAAAACGCCAATCCCTGAAACGCTTGATGCGTGGAGCTCACCGCCACTTGTCCACACCAAACTCCCATCGCTTTCCACGCAGCATGTGGAAAAGGCGCCCGGCACTCCATTGCCGGGCACTTGCCGCATCACCAGGTGTACGACACACCCAGCTGGGCGCCGACATCGCGGAAGCCCATGCCGCCGCTCTGCCGGCTCAGTTCTCCCCAGCCGCGCCAACCGCCGGACAGATTCACCTGCACACCGGCCTTGGCCTCGTAGATGTCGCGCGGCAGCTGCCGCTGAAGCCGCTCGCCGTCCATCGCCATGCCCGCGCCGTTGCCGCCGGACCACCAGTTCACTGCCACGTACGGATGCACCTGGCCCTGCGCCGGGCTCAACCCGCGGCTGTAAAGGCGCAGGCCGAGGCGGGTGCTGGTCTCGTCACCACCGCGGTCTTCGACCACCGTGCCGTTGGCCTCGACCACGCGATCGCTGTCATAGCGGCTGTGCACCACCTGCAGCTGCGGTTGCAGGTAGATGCCGCGCTGCGCGGTGCGCCGCAGGGGCAGCACATAGCCGGCTTCGGCCGATGCACTCCAGTTGCGGGCGTCATAACGTTCCTTCTGCAGGCCATCGCCCTGCACGCTGTTGCGGAAGCGGCCGTACTGCAGCCAACCATCCACATAGGCGCCGCCCTGCATGCGCGCATCCTGCAGCCAGGTGGCATAGGCACCCACATTGGTGCCGGTAACCACGCCACGCGCCGTGTAGCCGGTCACCTGCGAGCGGCTGTCATTGCGCGCGCGGCCGTGGCCGAGCATCGCACCTGCCTGCAGTTCGCCCGCGCCGCCCACCTCGAAGCGACGGCCGACGCCGACCAGCACGCTGCTGATCTGCCCATCGACCTGGACCTGGCGGCTGCGGTCGTGGCTGTCGGGCTGCGCGCTGCGAAGGTGCATCCAGGCCACAGCATCGCTGCTGGCGCCGGCCTCGGCGGCGGGATCACCGGCGCGGTCGTACAGGCTGTGCCGGAACATGCCCAGCGCGGCGCTGCGGTTGGCCAGGTAGGCCGCCGGTTCCGGGCGTTCCACCTGTGGGCGCGGCGGATCGATCGGCGGCTCCGGCGGCAACGGTGGATCCACCGGCGGTTCCGGCGGTGACGGCGGATCGACCGGCGGCTCCGGCGGCTGCGGCGGCTGCGGCGGATCAATCGGCGGTTCCGGCGGCTCCGGCGGATCGACGGGTGGCACGTATTCCGAACGCAGGTACCAGTTGCCATCATCCGGGGTCGACACGCCGCCCTTGAACAGGAAGTAGTCGTAGGCACCGGCAACCGCGCGCCCCTGCAGGCTGAACTGTGCATCGGACTGGCCGCCAACGGTGATCAGGCGGATGCCCTCCTGCGTCAGTGCACCGGCACCGCCGGCATTGCGCACGCTCACGCTGGCAGTGCCGCTGCTGTTGCCATTGATGACCAGCTGGTCGCCCAGCGAAGTGTCGTCACCCAGTGCAAGGTTGAAAATCCACTGGCCACCGTTGCCCACATAGTCGCCGCTGACAGTGACGGTCTTGAAGCCGCTTGCCCCCGGGGCATCAAAGGCGATGGTGCCGGCGTGTTCGAGCGCGCCGACGCTGGAGCTGCCACGCACGTTCCATTGGCTGCTGCCATCCAGCGCAAGCTGTGCGACCTGGTAGCCGGAGTCGTTGCGCAGAGCACCGCTGAACGTGGTGCCGTTGCCCAGCACCATGCGTACGTCAGCCGTTGCACTGTCGACTACCACGTCACCGCGCAGCGTGCTGGCGTCGGCGCTGAAGTCGATGCGGCTGGTCGCCACGCTGCTGCCATCGGTGAACACCGTGTCGCTGACCCGCAGCAGGCGCCCGCTGCCGTCGCCTGCGGTCACATCGCTGCCATTGACGGTCAACGCATGGTTGCTGCCCTGCAGCCAGAACGCGGCGCCGCTGGCGGTCTCGATGTGGCTGTCATTGAAGGTGGCACGGTTCCAGTACGGGCCGAACGCGGTCAGGTAGGAGCGGTAGCCACCACTGTTGCTGCCAGTCATGCGGATGTCCAGGCGATCGGCCTGGGTCAGCCGCGCGGTGTTCATGTGCACGATGCCGAACACGTTCTCGCCGTCGCCGCGGATCGCAACGGTGTCGAGCAGCGCGGTGGCGGTGGAGCCACCGATGAACACGCCGCCACCCCCGTTGCCGCGCACGTCGATCACGTTGCCGCTGGCTTCAATGCGGCTGGCGGTGCTGCCGGTGGAACCGGTCACGCGTACGCCATAGGTCGCATCGCCGTGCGTGGTGATCCGGCCACCCTGCACGGTGGCGACCCCGCCGGCGATCTCGACACCGTAGCCGTAGGTGTCGGTCCAGGTGTCGATGGTGCTGTCGGTCAGCTGCAGGCGCGACTCATCGCTGGCCAGCCAGAATCCGGAGTAGCCATCACGCACATCGAACGCTGCGTCGCGCGCGGTCAGCTGGCCCCAGCTGTTGATGTTCACGCCATAGCCGCCGACGGTGGAGAAGCTGCCGCCGTTGATCACTGCACTGGAATAGGTCTTGCTGATGCTGCTGCCGAGCAGGCGCATGCTGCCGCCCACCGAATGGGCTTCCACGTTCTCCAGCAGCACGCTGCCACCGCTGTCGATATCGAACCAGCCGTTCTGCAGGTAGGTGTCGTACAACTCGGCGCGGCTGCCCACGCCGTTGACCGCCACGCCTGCAAGGATGCCACCGGGAGCGAGGGTGATGCGGCTGTTGCGGATCGTCAGCAGGCCTGCGCTGTCGGCGCGCAGGCGGGCACCACCGTCGGCGCTCATCTGCAGATCGGCCAGGTGCAGTTCACTGCCCTTGCCGGACGCACCGGCCAGCACCGCACCGGTACCTGTCGCTGAAAGGCGGCCCCCGGTGTAACGGATCACGCCACCGTTGTAGGCCTGCACGCTGCCGAATCCGCTGCCATTGCGCGTGGCATCGATGTCGACATCGCGCGCATCGATCACACTGCCGGCTCCATTGGCATACAGCGCGTAGAAGCCCGCGCCGGTAGCGGGTGCGATCGACAGGGTGGCACCGCGCAGCTGCACCTGGCCGCCGTTGGCGGCAGACACGGCGCTGCCATTACCGGTCACGTTGATGCGGCTGCCGTCGATCAGTGCGCTGCTGCCAGCGCCGGTGACGGCCAGTGCGAAGCTGCCCGCGCCATGGGTGAGGACATCATCGGTACCCAGCTGCAGGCTGTTGCCATCGCTGACCTGCAGGGGCCCGGTCAGATCGGCGGCGTGGACCGGCAGTGCCGCCCACAGGGCGGTTGCCAGCAGGCTGGGAAGGAGGGGAGCAGGCGCGAGGCGCGCGCGCCCGGACGCACGGCGGCGCCGAGTGGGGGAGGCGTACATGCTGTTGGACTTCCTGTGGCAGGGCGCAGCAGGGCTGCGCGGACTGGCGCGGCAGGGCCGCGTCGCTGCGGAAGCCACACGCGATGGCAGCTGCAGGCGCCATCGGGCTTCCGTCCCCCACGGCGACGCGGTTGCTGCCGGCAGGCGCACCATGGCGGGATGCGTCCAGCCTAGAAATCGGCACTGTCCTATGGAATCAGGCGTTTCCTAAAGCCGTCGCAGGCCCTCGTACGGGGCCCGCAGGATTCAGCCTGGAGTGGGCCTCAGGCGAACAACGAGGCCTGCAGGCAGTACTCGATCAGTGCCTGGTCACTGTCCACGCCGAGCTTGCGCATCGCACTGATCTTCTGCGTGCTGACCGTCTTGGCGCTGCGCTGCAGCTGGCGTGCGATGTCGCCCACGCTCATGCCGCCGGTAAACAGCCGGATCACTTCCAGCTCGCGCGGCGACAGGCGTGCACGGACCGCATCGGCATCGGCTGGTTCGCTCGCCGCGACCGGCAGCAGGCCCGGTGGCCGGTAGACGCGGTCGGCCAGCACCACGCGCAGGGCCTGTACCAGGCTGCCCAATCCATGGCTCTTGAGCACGACGCCGCCGGCACCGGCGGCATACATCGCTGCAACCAACGACGGATTGGACACCATCGTCAGCACCAGCAGGCGCGTCTCCGGGAAGCTGCGGCGCAGGAACGAGATCAGCTTGATGCCGTCCCCGAAGCGGTCGCCCCCCGGCATGCTGTAGTCGGTGATCACAACCTGTGGCCGGGTCCGGGTCATCAGTTCGATCAGCGTCGCCGGGTCGGCCGCTTCGCCCACCACGTCCAGGTCAAGTTCCCCGGCCAGTACGTCGCGGATGCCGGCAAGCACGATCGGGTGGTCGTCGGCGATGAGGATCCGTGTGGTCATGGCGGGGTCGGGTCGTCAGGTGGGGAAGGGGAGGCCGCATCAAGCAGCGGATGCAACAGCTGTTCGAGGCGTCGCTGGAAGCGGGCAAGCGACGCCGCCTGGGTGGCCAGGTCATCGCCGCCCGCAAGGCTGTGCTCGATCTGCAGGCCGCTGTCCACCAGCGCGGGTGCGCCCACGATGACCAGTGCGCCACGGATGCGATGCAGTACCTGCACCACGCGCGCGGGATCGGCGCTGGCAATCGACTGGCGCAGGCTGTCCAGGTCGGCCTGCATTGTCCGCACGAACAACGCCTGCATCTTCGCGGGAACCTGCAGCGGGAGATCATCATCGAGCGTATCGGTGGATTCCGGTCCTTGCGATGGCGCGGGAACCGTTGCATCGCCCCGGGTGATCCCGATCAGCAGGCGTTGCAGCGCTTCCAGCGTGATCGGCTTGACCAGCACGCCCTGCATCCCCGATTCCTGGCAGCGTTGGCGTTCGGCCGGGTCGGCGTTGGCAGTGGCCCCGTGGATCGGCACGCGGGCACCACGTGCCCGCAAGGCACGGGCCAGGCCATAACCATCCAGCCCCGGCATGTTCAGGTCGGTCAGCACCAGCGCGAACTCGTCCTGCTGCCAGTAGCCCAGCGCTTCATTGCCGTCGCTGGCGACCACGGCGCGGCAGCCGAGCTGTTCCAGCTGGTCGCGCAGGATCGCCTGGTTGATCGGGTTGTCCTCGGCCACCAGCACCTGCAGGCCGAAACGGCGCGTCGCCGGCAGGCGCCCTTCGGTGCTGGCCGCCAGCGGCTGGCCACTGGCGGCGGCCAATGCGAGCACGATCGCGTCGAACCGGTGCAGGCCAACCTGCCAGGCGCCATCGATCTGCCGTGGCCGCACGCCGCCTTCGCGGCAGGCAACCACGCGCGGTCCATCCACCCACCCGGGCAACGCGTCGTCCAGGACCAGGTCGAGCAGCACGGTGGACGACGGCAAGCCCGCCGGGCTTTCATCGCGGTACACGCTGGCCAGTGCACCGCGCTGCTGCAGGCGGTCGCACAGTGATTGGACCAGCTCGCGCACACCGCCCCGCACCTGTACCTGCAGGCCCGCAGGCAACTGCGGCGCAGGAGATTGCTGCGGATCGGCCGGCGCCGGGGGCAGCGGCAGTTCGACGCTGAAGCTGCTGCCCAGGCCGCTCTCGCTGACCACGCGCAGCCGGCCTTCCATCAACGCCACAAGATGCGCGCAGATGGAAAGGCCCAGGCCGGTGCCGCGCATCGCATCGGTGCCCGGGTTGGCCTGGTAGAACGGCTCGAACAGGTGTGCCTGGTGCTCGCTGGCAATGCCGATGCCGGTATCGGCGACCTGCCACTGCAGCCAGCAGCGCTGCTCTTGCCAGCGTGCCGAAACGCGCACCACCACGCGTCCGCTGTCGGTGAACTTCAGCGCGTTGCTGATCAGGTTGTTGAGTATCTGGCGGATCCGAGCCGCATCACCGCACACCACGGGTGGCACATCGGCATCGATGCAGGCGTAGAACTGCAGCCCCTTGCCGGCGGCCGCGGCTGCATACGAGTCGAGCGCATCCTCGGTCAGATGCACTGGATCGAACGGGCTGGGTTCAAGGCTCAGTTGCCCGGCCTCGGCCTTGCTGACATCGAGGATGTCGCTGATCAGTTGCATCAGCGTCGAGGACGAACGCTGGATCGTCCCCAGGTAGTCCCGCTGACGCGCATCCAGTGGCGTCAGTCCGAGCAGTTCGAGGGTGCCGAGCACGCCGTATAGCGGCGTGCGGATCTCATGGCTCATGGTGGCCAGGAACTGGCTCTTGGCCCGGTTGGCCTGGTCGGCGGCACGGCGCGCCTGCTGCAGCACCTGCTCGGCTTCGTGCTGGCTGCTGAGATCGATGAACAGGCACAGCACCGCCGGCTCGCCGCGGTAGCGCGCCGGCGTCGCCGTCACCAGCAGGTGGCGGCCTTCGGGCGTGGTGTAGGCCAACCCATCGCCGAGCGTGGTGCCTCCAGCGGCGAGCACGCTGCGCCGCCAGGGGCCGTGCCAGCCTCCGGTATGATGGTCTTCACCCAGCCAGCGGCGGGCGAGGGTGTTGTCCAGCAGCACATTGCCATCGGAACGGCGCAGCAGGCACAGCCCGATCGGCGCGTTGTCCAGGATCGTGCGGCTGAAGGCTTCGCTTTCCAGCAGCCGCGCGTGGTTGCTGCGCAGCGGCTCGATGACCGAGCGCCGATACGCGCGCAGCACCAGCGTGCCACCCAGTGCCAGCAGCAGGGCCACCACCGTCGCACCGAGCAGCGGCCCCTGCGGGTGCTGGAATACCTGCCGCCAGCTGACGTGGTAGACCGCCAGCCAGCCGCGCTCGCTGCGCATGCGGAACTGCAGGCCTCCCAGGCCTGCCTGCCAGGAGGTGCCAGCGTTGCTGGCATCTGCAGCATCGCCCAGCAGGCGCTGGCCATCGGCATCGAACAGCGACAGCCGTTGGAACACCGGAACACCCAGCACCTGCCGGTAGTCATCGACGCGTGCCGGATCGAGCAGGCACGCCAGCGCGGCCTGCGAATCCTTGCCGTCCTCACCCCACAGGCGCGCATCCTGCGGGGCGTGGGCGATGGCGAGCAGCCAGGTCTGCCGGTCGCGCCACGGCACGCTTACCCAGACGATGCCGCCGCGCTGCAGCGTGGGCCGCGTACCCAGTGCGCGGTGGATGTCGGCGATCGCCGGGCGCAGGTGATGCGGGCTGTTCTGGCTTGCATCGGTACCGACGATCTGTACCGGTGCCAGCAGCCCGCGTGTGCCCTGGCCATCGACCAGCAGGCATTGCGGTGGTGGGTAGCGCGAAGCGGACCAGAACGTGCCGTAGAAGCGCAGGAACCGGTCGCCCAGCTCGGTCGGTGGCGAACGACCGGCGCCCTCGGTCCCGATCACCGCGAAGTTGGCGTACAGCGGACCGCGTTGCAGTTCCACGCTGGCATCGGCAACCGGCTGGCCTCGTACGCCGACATCATGCAGCCGCCACTGGCGCAGGAAGCGCTCCTGCTCGCGCAACGTGCCGTCCAGGCGGCGGAAGTGGTACTCGATCTTGCTGCGCTCTTCGTTCAACAGCTGCGAGCCGGCCGACAGCAGCAGTCCGGCCTGCAGGGTCGCCAGCACCACCACGCCGATCAACAGGGCATGGACGCGGAGCGAGCGGCGAGCGAGTCGGCGTACAGGAGCGGCCTCGGCCGGCATGGCAGGTCTCAGGGCAGGGGGCGGACATTGGCACCGGTGGCGGCGCGAAGTCCGCCGCTACTGCACAGACAGGATCGTCAATGCCGCTTGATGTTTTTGTGAAGCCGTCGTGGAATCCACGTCAGCGCAGGGCAGCCTGCGGCCTTTCGTCCAGTTGCGGTGCTTCCTCGTCCAGCAAGCGGTTGAATTCGTCCGACGGCAGCGCCTGCGAGATCAGGAACCCCTGCACCTGGCTGCACCCCAACTGCCGCAGTGCGGCGAGGTCGGCATCACTTTCCACGCCCTCAGCCACGATGGTCAGGCCCAGCTGGTTGGCCAGTGCGATCACCGTCGACAGGGTCAGGTGCAGGGCCGGGTCACGGGCGCAGCCACTGACCAGCGCGCGGTCGATCTTGACCTCGGTGAAGGGGGTATTGACCAGGTTGTGGACCGAACTCAGGCCCTGCCCGAAATCATCCTGGGCCAGGCCGAAGCCCTTCATGCGCAGCCGGCAGGCACCGGCATAGAAGTCGCTGACGTGCCGCGTGGTGCTGTTCTCCATCAGTTCGAAACACAACTCGCCGGGCGTGCCGCCGTGGGCCAGGGTCAGCGCCAGCAGCTCATCGGGCAGGTCCGACTGCTCCAGCAGATGAGGCGGCAGGTTGATCGACACCGGTACCCGGAAGCCTTGCTTGCGCCAACGCGCCTGTGCGCTGATGCTGGCCTTGAGCATCATCCGCAGCAGGTCGCCCTCCAGCCCGTAGCGGCAGATCGCCGGCAGGAAGCTGCCGGCAGCCAGCGTGCCCAGCTGCGGGTGGCGCCAGCGCACCAGTGCTTCGGCCGCCACCACCCGTCCGGAGTGCAGTGACTTCTTGGGTTGGAACCACGCTGTCAGGCTGCCATCGGCCATCGCCTGGCGCAGCTGCGACGCATCCGGTTCGGGAACTGCCGCTGCCGCGAGTGAGGGGGCCTTGCCGGTGGCCGGGCGCGCCTGCGCCAGCGCCTCGAACAGGGCGTCCACGTCGGCGGCCGCCACCGGCTTGGGCAGCAGGCCGATCACATCCAGCCCCAGCGATTCGGCCATCAGCCGTGCCGAGGTCATCATCCGCCGCGGGGCCGCGCTGACCACGGCAAGGCGCGGCGGGCGTGGTTGCGCCGCCAGTGCCTGGATGAACTGGATGCCGTCCTGCCCGGGCATCAGCAGGTCACTGACCACCAGGTCGTAGGGCTGGCAGGCACACAGTGCGATGGCGGCATCCACGTCTTCGCAGGCATCGACCTGGACACCGGTGCGGCTGCCGAACAGGTTTGCCAGGAAACCACGCTGGAAGGGCTGGTCTTCCAGGATCAGGACGCGCTGGGTCATGCGGGGTCTCCTTGGCGCAGGGCGGTGAGCGCCTTGCGCAGGCGGGCGATGTCGATGGGTTTGCTGAGGTAGCCCTGCATGCCACTGGCCAGGCAGCGCTCGCGCTCTTCGGCGGTCGCATTGGCGGTGGCGCCGATCACCGGTACCGGGTTGCCGTCATCGCGCAGCTGGCGGGCCAGCGCGTGGCCGTCCATGCGCGGCATGTTGATATCGGTCACCACCAGATCGAAGCACTGCTCGCGGCACCGCTGCAGCGCCTCCATGCCATCCTGTGCCAGCTCCACGTCGCAGCCGAGGGTGCGCAGCTGCTCGGCCAGGATCACCCGGTTGATCGGGTTGTCCTCGACGGCCAGCACGCGCAGGCCCAGAGGCATCGGTGGTGCCGTGCGCGTGGCCTCCGGCTGCGCCCCACGCTGCTGCTGCACGCTGGCGAGCGCTTTGCCGATCGCGGTCATGCCGTGCAGGGTCACCACCAGGCTGCCATCGGCGGCAGTGATCGGCTGGTCACCGCCCTCGATCGATGCCACCACGCGCGGGCCCGACCAGGCCAGCGGCATCCCGGCTTCGCCATCCATCAGGATCGCGCCGTCATGGTCCAGCAACGCCGGGTCGCCAAGCAGGGGCTGCGCGTTGGCGCCCCACCGACACAGCCAGCCACAGGCACTGTCGACCAGCTCGCGGTCGCGGCCGCGCACCAGGATCGGTGGTTCCGGCAGCAGTGTGGGGCCATCCTCGGCAACGGCCAGCACCGGCAACGGCAGGCGGACGCTGAAGCTGCTGCCCAGCCCGGGCTCGCTCACCACCTGCAGCTCACCGCTCATCAGGCGTACCAGGCGGTCGCTGATGGACAGGCCCAGGCCGGTGCCCTGCGCGCTGGCCGCGCCGCGGACCTGGCGGAACGGTTCGAACAACCGCGCCTGTTCCTCCGCAGCGATGCCCACGCCGGTATCGGTCACCTGCCAGGCCAGCACGCTCGATTCACCTTCGCGCTGCACCTGGCGCACGCGCAGTACCACCCGGCCATGCTCGGTGAACTTGATCGCGTTGCTGAGCAGGTTGCCCAGCACCTGGCGGATGCGGTCGGCATCACCGAGCACCCGTGTCGGCAGGCGCGGATCGGTACAGACCAGGATCTGCAGGCCCTTGCAGGTGGCCGACGCGGCGAAGCTGCGCAGCACGCTCTCGGTCAGCTCGCGCGGCGAGAACGCCGTCGGCTCCAGGCTGAGCTGTCCTGACTCGATCTTGGAAACATCCAGCACATCGCTGATCAACTGCAGCAGCACCGACGAGGAACTCTCGATGGTGCGCAGGTACTGCGACTGCCTGGCGTCCAGCGAGGTGTGCCCCAGCAGCTCCAGCGTGCCCAGCACGCCATACAGCGGGGTGCGGATCTCATGGCTCATGGTGGCCAGGAACGCGCTCTTGGCCTGGTTGGCCGCATCGGCGGCCTGGCGTGCCGACGACAACGCGGCCTGGGCCTGGCGGTGCCTGGAAATGTCATGGAAGACGCACAGCAGCACGTCATCGCCCTGGTAGCGGCAGGCCGCGTGCAGCACCTGCAGCTGGCGCCCGTCGCGGGCGGTGAATTCAAGTCCACGCCCGCGTTCGCCGGCATGTCCGCGCCATGGTGCCTGCCAGTCGCTGTGTTCGCCTTCGTCGCCGAGCCAGTCGCGCAGCAGCTGGTTGGAGAGCAGCAACGCGCGGTCGCTGCGGCGCAGGACGCAGATGCCGACCGGCGCCATGTCGATCACCGTCGAACTGAAGTCCAGGTTCTCCAGCAGGCGGCGGTGCTGCTGCAGGGCTGGCTGGATCAGCTGGAGGTCCACGCGATGCCGTAGCAGGCGCAGCGCAACACCGGCCAGCAGCAGCAACAGCACGCAGACCAGCAGGGGCACGGCCAGGTCGCCCAGCAGCAGCTGCGGCGGCAGGTGGTAGACCAACCGCCAGCCGTCATTGCCGACACTTTTCACCAGCGCCACGCCGCGCGGCAGGCCGCCGCTCCACAACGTGCCGAAGCTGTCGTCCTGGCGCTCCCGCAGGGTCTTCCAGCCCGCACCATCCAGCCGCGGCGCCTGGCTGGACAATGCAGGCTGCCCCGCACGGTCGAGCAGCGCATAACCGCCAATGCCCTGGCCGTCGATCATGCTCGCCGCCGCCGCGCCATCGAGCAGCAGCACCAGCCACTGCGCCGGTTGGGGGCCCGCCTGTACCGGCTGCGCCAGCGCAACGCCACTGCCACCCGGCCGCAGCCAGTACACCGGGTCTGCACCCTCGAGGCTGCCGCTGCGTGCCTGCAGCGCACGCAGCGATGGCAGGTGCACCAGGTCGACGTCAACCTCGCCCCCGGCCAGCCAATGCGCGCCGTGTGCATCGATCAGCAGCAGGTGCGTCTGCAGTGCCCGCAGCGTGTGCTCGGCGCGTGCTGACAGCAGCAGCCGTAGGCCCGGCTGGCCACCGGGACCATCCAGCGGCACCTGGCGCACGCCCTCGCTGTCTGCGGCCGGTGCATCCGGGTTGCCGGCCAGCACCGAATCACCCAGGTAGCGCAGCAGGGCTTCGCGCTGGTCGAAATAGATCTGTGCCTTGTAGGCCGCTGCATTCATCTCGCGGCGATGGGTCGAGATGTCTTCGGTGAATGCCGTGAGCAGGTAGAACCCGGCCGCGGCGGCCAGGCAGATGAAGACGCAGACGGTCAGGCAGCGCAGCAACACCGACGCGGTGGTCGATGGCACGGCCTGCTGCAGCGAAGGGCGGGGAAAGCGGAACATGCAACGATGCTAGGGAGCGGCGCTGACAGCGCGGAATCAGCTGTTTCCTAAAATCCCCCGCTGGCCGGTCAGGCCGGAGCCTGCGCGTGGGTACCGTTCAGGCGGCGGAAAAGAGAACCCCCGCCGAAGCGGGGGTCTCCTGTATCGGCGCTGGCCAGGCACTTACAGAGCGCTGCCACCGAACTTGTGGGTGTACTGCAGGTTGATCGTGCGGCCGACGCTGTCGAACCAGGACACGTCGTAGTACGGGTAAGCGGTGTAGGTACGGTCCTTCGGCGGCATCTTGTTGAACACATTGACCACCGATAGCGACAGGCGCGAGTGGTCGTCGAAGCGGTACTGCAGCGAGGCGTTGTAGCGATAGGTCGCCTTCACGTACGGGCTGTCGCCGCTGTCCCAGTCGAACACCTGGTCGTAGCTGTCCGAGGTCGGCAGCTTGCCCAGGCGCGAGCCGTACACCGTTGCCGACCACGCATCCTTCTCCCAGGTCACGCTCAGGCTGGTCTTGGTGCGCGGAATGTCGAAGCCACTGTTGACCGCGAACTGGTCTTCGGTGCGGTCGCCGGGGTAGCGCTGGAAATCATGCTTCTTCACCCAGGTGTGCGTGCCGTTGAAGATGAAATCGCCGATGCCCGTCTGCAGGCGATAGCGCAGGCCGACGTCGATGCCGGAGGTGGATTCGCGGGCGACGTTGATCGGCTCCACGCGCACGCCATACAGGCGTCCGTCGTTGCTGCGGGTGATGCGGGCGAGCGCGTCCACGCAGGTCGGCGCATTGATGTCGGCGCTGCCCAGGCGGCAGTTTGCTTCGTTGGCCAGGAGCGTGCGCACGTCCATGTCCTGCACCTGGTTGCGCATGTCGATGTCAAACCAGTCCACCGACAGGTCCAGGCCGATCGCCGGCGACCAGACGAAGCCGGCACTCCACGACGTGCTGGTTTCCGGGTCGAGCTGGCGGTTGCCTGTGCGGCTGCGGATCAGGTTGCGCTCGTAATCGGAACAGTCGCTGGCTTCCTCGAGGCGGCAGGTGTACAGATCCTCGGCGCTGGTCTCGTCGTTGCCCGGTCCGGCAAACACATAGTGCAGGTCCGGTGCACGGAATGCGGTGCCGTAGGAGCCGCGCACCAGCAGGGTATCGATCGGGCGCCATTCCAGGCCGCCGCTCCAGGTTGCCTTGCCGATGGTGTGTCCGGAATAGCGGTACTGGTCGTAGCGGCCCGCCACGCTCAGGTTGACCGTGTCGTGCAGCGGCATGCGCAGCTCCGCAGCCGTCGCCCAGCGGTTGCGCGAGCCCTTGCCGTCCGAATCCTTCCAGCTGTAGTAGTAGTACCCGGTCGCCAGCGGATCGGGGTTCAGCGAGTAGGCCTGCTGGCCCACTTCTACGGTCGCGGCAAACCCGGCGTCGCCCCCCGGCAGGGCGAACAGGGCCGAGTTGGTCAGGGTGAATGCCGCCGTCTCGGTGCGCGACTTCGGCGTGTAGGTGGTACGCGCGGCGATCGAGTCGTACTCGGCGCGGGTCAGCGGCCGGTACAGGCGCGACGGATCGGCGTTGTAGACCGGGAAACCGTCGTCATCCACGCCCAGCTGCGGGCCCAGGAACAGGTCGTTGGCCTTGGCGGCAATGATCTGTGCCCAGCTGATGCGCGACTGGTACTGCGAATGGCTCAACGCCGCTTCGTAATCCCAGCTGCCAATCAGCTTGCCCTTGAAGCCGGTGGTCACGCTGAAGGTCTTCTGCGTGCTGCGCACCATGGCGTTGCGCAGGCCGCCCATTTCCTCGGGCGAGAACTGGCGCTGCCAGAACTCGATCTCGCCAGTGGCTTCGTTGTTGAAGTAACCCGACTCATCACCGTTGGCATCCATGCGGCCCCACTGGGTGACGTCGCGCATCAGCGACATCGTGTGGTAGCCCAGCTGCACGTCGGCGAACCACTGCTGGCCATTGTCGAAGTCATGGCTCAGCGACGCGTAGCCGTTGGCACCGCGGCGCTTGCTGAGGATGGTGCCGTAGCCGATCGAGCTGTCGCTGCCGCAGTAGTAGCCGTACTTCGGGCGGTAGGCGCGATAGGTGCTGCCCTGGTTCTGGCCGGACAGCGCTTCGCAGGTGGCGGCGCCCGGGTCCAGGTAGTCATCGTTGTAGTCGGTGCGCAGATAGGCGCGGCGCGCGATGCGCGAACCCTCGGTGGGGCCATCCTGGGTCGAGTCCTGGATGTCGCGCTCATAGGCCCACAGCGGGGTCTGCGACTGCAGCTCGACGCTGTACACGGCGTTGAAGTTGCCGCGGCTGAAGCCGCTGGCCAGGCTCATGTCGAACGACTCGCCACCGCCTTCGCTGGTGGTGCCCATGCGCATGTCGATCGTGGTGCCGTCGGCCTTCTTCTTCAGGATGAAGTTGACCACGCCGGCGATCGCGTCCGAGCCGTAGATGGCCGAGGCGCTGCCGGTCAGCACTTCGATGCGCTCGATCATGCCCAGCGGGATGTTGGAGACATCGGTGAAGTTGCTGCGGCCCTTGAACGGCATCGGGAAATCGGCAATGCGCCGACCATTGACCAGCACCAGCGTGTGGTTCGGGCCCAGGCCGCGCAGGTCCACCTGCTGGGCGCCCGGCGAGAAGTCGGCGCCACTGGAAGACTGCTGGCTCTGCGTCTCACCGCCGTTCTGGGTCATCGCACGCAGCACGTCCGGCACGCTGGTGAAGCCACTGGAGCGGATCTGCTCGGCGTTGATCACCGTGATCGGAGCGGGGCCTTCCACCTGGGCGCGCGGAATGCGCGAGCCGGTGACCTGCACCGCGTCCAGTTGCTGCACCGAAGAGGAAGCCGGTGCCTGGGCCGCCGCGGAAGCAGCCACGCCCATCAACGCCAGCTGGATCGACCACGCCATCGCCTGTCTACGCATGAGGAATTCTCGGAAAAGAAGCCGGCCCGCAGAGGAGGGGCCCTGTCCCCCATTCAGACTTCCGGAATGGGCGCGCGCATTTAACGCCTTTTTCATGTCCTTGACTACTGGGCCCCTATCTGGCAAAGAGTGAAAATGCTTGCAAGTCGATTTTGTTCAGGGAGATCAAGATGCGACGCCTCGACCGCACCCTGCCTGGCCCCTTCGCCTGGCTGGCGCTGCTGGTGCTGGGCTGGCCATTGGCCACGCCCGCGCAGGACCTGCAGGGCCCCGGCTTCGCCTATTACGAAGTCGGCGATCTGGAATCCCCGCGTCCCGGTCCGCGCGCGCCCGCCATGATGCTGATGGGCGGTGGCGAGTGGGTACCGGAGGCGTTCCAGTGGTGGCTGAAGCAGGCCGGCAATGGCCGTGTGTTGATTCTGCGCGCCTCCGGTGGCGACGAACTGCAGGACCGCCTGTACCGCGAGATCGGCGGCACCACCGCAGTGCAGACCCTGGTCTTCGACAGCCGCCGCGGTGCCGATGATCCGGCGGTGCTGCGCGTGGTCGCTGCGGCCGATGCCATCTTCATTGCCGGCGGCGACCAGTCCCGCTACATCCGCTTCTGGAAGGGCACCGCACTCAACCGCGCACTCAACGCCCATGTGCGCGCCGGCAAGCCGATTGCCGGTACCAGCGCTGGCCTGGCCATCCTCGGCGGCTATGCCTATGGCGCCATGGATGGCGGCAGCATCACCTCGGCCGGTGCGCTGGCCGACCCGATGGGCAGTGCCGTGACCCTGGACAGCGGCTTCCTGCAGATGCCCTACCTGCAGCGCGTGGTCACCGACACCCATTTCGACAAGCGTGACCGGCTCGGTCGCCTGATCGTGTTCGTGGCACGTGCCGCCCAGGACAGCGGCGACCCTGACATCGTCGGCATCGGCGTCGATGAGGACACCGCCCTGTGCGTTGAGCCCGATGGCCGGGCCCAGGTCTACAGCGCGGATGGCGAAGGCAAGGTGTGGGTCGTCAGCCCCGGCCGCGGTGCCGACCGCCTGGTGGAGGGCGAGCCACTGCGCTTCCATGCGGTGCCGGTGACGGTGGTGGCCAGCGGCAGCCGCATGCGGCTGGATGATTTCCAGGCCGAGGCCGATTACCAGGCCGTGGCCGACGTCAGTGACGGCGAGATTGAAGTCGTCCGCCAGTGATCTTCCTTCGCGGTAGTGCCGGCCGCTGGCCGGCAACCCGTCTGTCCTGATGCGACCGGTGCCGGCCAGCGGCCGGCACTACCGGTGCAATCCTCTCACTACACCTTCTGGAGACGTCCCTGATGAAACTGCGCCTGGTGCTGTCCGCGCTGCTGTCCCTGCCGTTGCTTGCCCAGGCCGCCCCGGCCGCCTCGCCGTTGCTGGTCATCCACGGCGGTGCTGGCGTCGAGCGCAAGGACCTGTCGCCGGCTGAGGAGAAGGCTGCGCGCGACGCGCTGCGCGCGGCGCTGCTGAAGGGCCATGCCGAACTGGCGGCCGGTCGCCCGGCGCTTGCAGCCGTCGCTGCGGCAATCACCGTGCTGGAGGACGATCCGACCTTCAACGCCGGCAAGGGCGCGGTGTTCACCCATGACGGCCACAACGAACTGGATGCCGCGGTGATGGACGGCGCCACCCAGGCTGCAGGTGCGGTGGCTGGCGTGCAGCGGGTGCGCAACCCGATCCTGCTGGCCCAGACCGTGATGCAGAAGTCCAGGCACGTCATGATGGTCGGGCAGGGTGCCGAGGCGTTCGCGGTGGAGCAGGGCATCACCCTGGTCGATCCATCCTACTTCCGTACCGACAAGCGCTGGCAGCAACTGCAGCGCGCATTGAAGGAAGAAGCCAGTGGCCAGGCGCACGCCGACCTGGAGACCGCAAGGCACTTCGGCACGGTGGGCGCCGTTGCGCTGGATGCGCAGGGGCAGCTTGCCGCCGGCACCTCCACCGGTGGCATGACCAACAAGCGCTATGGCCGTGTGGGTGATTCGCCGATCGTCGGCGCCGGTACCTGGGCCGACGCGGGCTGCGCGGTATCGGGCACCGGTTGGGGCGAGTACTACATCCGGACTGCGGCCGCGCACGAGATCTGTGCGCGCATCCGCTACCAGCGGCAGACGCCGGAGCAGGCCGGCAGGGGCGTGATCAACGAGATGATTCCGAAGATGGGCGGCGACGGCGGCGCGATCGTGCTTGCCGCAGACGGAAAAATGGCCATGCCGTTCAACACCCAGGGCATGTATCGGGGCTGGATCGGCGCCGATGGCGTCCCCCATGTCGCAATTTTCGCCAGCGAGACCCTGCCGGTCCCTGGGCAATAACCTTGCGTATCAATGGGTTTGCGACAACGTGTGAAAAAGATGGAAAAAAGCGTTGACAGCCCCCCGCCCGATCAGCAGAATAAGCGGCTCACCACCACACACCGCAACGCTTCGGCGGCAACGGGATGGGGTGGTAAGGAGGGATACCCAAGCGGCCAACGGGGGCAGACTGTAAATCTGCTGGCTTACGCCTTCGGTGGTTCGAATCCACCTCCCTCCACCAGTTTCACGTTGTGACATTCCCGGCGCGGGAGTAGTTCAATGGTAGAACCTCAGCCTTCCAAGCTGATGGTGCGGGTTCGATTCCCGTCTCCCGCTCCATTGAATGAACTTTGAATATTATCGAGTTCATGTCATAATGCAAAACTCGGCTCACGTAGCTCAGTCGGTAGAGCACTTCCTTGGTAAGGAAGAGGTCGAAGGTTCGATTCCTTTCGTGAGCACCATCTTAAGCATCACCTCTCAGACGAATTCGAGATAAGCAGCCATGGCCAAGGGTAAGTTCGAGCGCACCAAGCCGCACGTCAACGTCGGCACCATCGGTCACGTCGACCACGGCAAGACCACGCTGACCGCCGCACTGACCAAGATCGGTGCCGAGCGCTTCGGTGGCGAGTTCAAGGACTACTCCTCGATCGACGCCGCGCCG
>NZ_JCAFST010000023.1:0-27997 GCF_059369535.1 Stenotrophomonas sp. YJH_SMC_122
CCCGGGTGCGCGACGCTGAAAACGGGCTGGTCCCTGCCTGAGGCCAGCCAGGGCGCAGACCAAAGGCTGCCGGCCAGCGGCCGGCACTACCGTGCCCGTCTCCTGGAGGGGCCAAGCCCCTCCATCAACACAGTTGCTACACGGACGTACTTGCGGCGGCCCCGCACTCCGACACCGTCCCGCCAACCCACGTATAGCCCGCTTTTGACGTTGACGTTGATTCTGCGGGTGCAGGGCTGCAAGCCCTGCCGAACCCCTAGAACGGAGCCGCAGACTCGAACGCGAGCGCCTCGCCCGTCAGCGGATGCGTGAACCGCAGGCTGCTTGCATGCAGATGCACGCGGTGCGCCGGTGCCGCGTCATACAGCACGTCGCCAACAATCGGATGGCCAATACTGGCCATGTGCAACCGCAGCTGATGGCTGCGGCCGGTGATCGGTTCCAACGCCACGCGCGTACGCTGCGCTTCAACATCGCGGGCCAGCACGCGCCAACGCGTCAGCGCCGGCTTGCCGCGCTCATGGTCGACCATCTGCTTCGGCCGGTTCGGCCAGTCAACGATCAACGGCAGGTCCACTTCGCCGGCATCGCTTTCGATCACACCCTGCACGACGGCTTCATACCGCTTGCCAACCTGGCGCTGCTCGAACTGCATCGACAACACCGCCTGCATGTCCTTGCCACGCGCATGCAGCAGCAGCCCGGAAGTCACCTGGTCCAGGCGGTGCACGGTCAACGCATCCGAGTACAGCGCCTGCAGGCGCGCGACGACGCAGTCCTGGTTCTCGGCGCTGCGGCCGGGCACGGACAGCAGGCCGGCGGGCTTTTCAGCCACCAGCAGCGCGTCGTCGATGTAGTGCAGATGGATCATCCGGCTCTGTATCCGTCCAAACAAAAACGGGGAAGCCGGAGCTTCCCCGTTTTCTGCGTACCGACCAGCGGTCGGTACCTACCTCGATGGGAAAGTACCGGCCCACGGTCGGTACCTGCCTTGATGGAAGACGTACCGTCCGGAGCCGGTACCGCCTGCATCAGCCCAGCAGGTGGGCGACGCCGGCGCGCTCTTCTTCCAGCTCGGCCAGGGTCTTGTCGATGTACTTCTGGCTGAAGTCGTCGATCGGCAGATCCTTGACCAGGGTGTACTTGCCGTTCTCGGTGGTCACCGCGAAACCGAAGATCACGCCTTCCGGAATGCCGTAGGAACCGTCGGACGGCACGCCCATCGTGACCCACTTGCCGTTGCTGCCCAGCACCCAGTCACGCACGTGGTCGATGGCGGCATTGGCGGCCGAAGCTGCCGAGGACGAGCCGCGGGCTTCGATGATCGCCGCGCCGCGCTTGCCGACGGTCGGGATGAAGGTGTTGGCGTTCCACTCCTGGTCGTTGATCGCATCGGCGATCGACGCACCGTCGGCGGTGGCGAAACGGTAGTCCGGGTACATGGTCGGGCTGTGGTTGCCCCACACCACCAGCTTCTCCATGCCACCGACCGGCTTGCCGAGCTTGGCCGACAGCTGGCTCAGCGCGCGGTTGTGGTCCAGGCGCAGCATGGCGGTGAAGTTCTCCGGCTTCAGGTCCGGGGCCGACTTCATCGCGATGTAGGCATTGGTGTTGGCCGGGTTGCCGACCACCAGCACCTTCACGTCACGGCTGGCGACCTTGTTCAGCGCGGCGCCCTGGGCGGTGAAGATCTTGGCGTTCTCCAGCAGCAGGTCCTTGCGCTCCATGCCCGGGCCACGCGGACGTGCGCCGACCAGCAGGGCAATGTCGGCGTCCTTGAACGCGACTTCGGC
Organism: Stenotrophomonas sp. YJH_SMC_122; assembly: GCF_059369535.1. NCBI lineage: Bacteria > Pseudomonadati > Pseudomonadota > Gammaproteobacteria > Lysobacterales > Lysobacteraceae > Stenotrophomonas > Stenotrophomonas sp. YJH_SMC_122. The sequence continues at coordinate 1,794 of NZ_JCAFST010000023.1, forward strand.
GTCATCGGTGCCGACCATGCCGGCCAGCAGCGGGAACGCGCAGTCTTCCAGCTCCATCATCACGCCCTTCAGGGCGGCCTGGGCCTTGTCGACCGGCAGTTCCAGCAGCTGCAGGATGACCGGCTGGTCCTTGCCCAGCATTTCGCCGGAGGCGATGCGGAACAGCAGGGCATAACCGATCTGGCCGGCGGCGCCGGTCACGGCAACACGAACGGGTGCTTTCATGGGGGTTTCCTCTTGCTTGCAAGCGTTTGATGGGACGCCGCGGGCGGAGCCACGCAGGCCTGGCGGGCGGCGGGGAACAGGGAAACGGCCACCCGTGGGTGGCCGTTTCGAAGGGGGTCAGGCGGCGAGGTGCTTGTTCCACTCCGCGACGCGGTCGGCCTGGGCGGCCAGCACGGCGTCGACGTCGCCTTCCAGGGTGATCGAATGGATCACGTCGCCCTGCTTGACCGAATCGACGATGGCCTGGCCTTCCAGGACCTTGCCGAAGACGGTGTGGCGGCCGTCCAGCCAATCGGTCTTGATGTGGGTGATGAAGAACTGGCTGCCGTTGGTGTTCGGGCCGGCGTTGGCCATCGACAGCGAGCCGACCTCGTGCTTCACGCCATTCTTCTCGTCTTCGAACTTGTAGCCCGGGCCGCCGGTGCCACGGCCCTGCGGGCAGCCGCCCTGGATCATGAAGTCGGCGATCACGCGATGGAAGATCAGCCCGTCATAGAAGCCGTGCTTGACCAGGTTCACGAAGTTGGCCACGGTCAGCGGCGCCTTGTCGGCGAACAGCTCGACCTTGATCGGGCCCTGGGTGGTGTCGAAAGTGGCGATGAGGGACATGAAGATCCTTGGTGCAAAGGGGAATGCGTCTAGCCACCTAGTTTACACCTGCCTCGTGGCGGCGGTGCCTTCGACCATCGGCGGAGCCCCCGCCTTCAGCCAGGGCAAGGTGAGCCGAGGGGCCCGGTCCTGGCGACCTCGGCCGCAGCGGCGGACAGCCAGCTGAATGGGCCGCTTCGCCGGCGTGAAATCCACCTTTTCGCGAATCGTCAAGTTCGACGTATAATGTTGGACTTCTTTTTCCAAATCCGGCGCCGACTGGCCCCCTTTCGTATGTCCATCGAAAATCTTCGCAACATCGCCATCGTCGCCCACGTCGACCATGGCAAGACCACCCTGGTCGACCAGCTGCTGAAGCAGTCCGGCACCCTGTCCGAGCGCACCGTCCTCGCCGAGCGCGTGATGGACAGCAACGACCAGGAAAAGGAACGCGGCATCACCATCCTGGCCAAGAACACCGCCATCACCTGGGAAGACAAGAAGACCGGCATCAAGAACCGGATCAACATCGTCGACACCCCCGGCCACGCCGACTTCGGCGGTGAGGTCGAGCGCGTGCTGTCGATGGTCGACACCGTGCTGATCCTGGTCGATGCGATGGACGGCCCGATGCCGCAGACCCGCTTCGTGACCCAGAAGGCCTTCGCGATGGGCTTCAAGCCGATCGTCGTGGTCAACAAGGTCGACCGTCCGGGCGCCCGTCCGGAGTGGGTGATCGACCAGGTCTTCGACCTGTTCGACAAGCTCGGTGCCACCAACGAGCAGCTGGACTTCCCGATCGTCTACGCCTCGGGCCTGAATGGCTACGCGGGCCTGGAAGACACCGTGCGCGACGGCGACATGACCCCGCTGTACGAAGCGATCATGCAGCACGCGCCGAAGCCGGAAGTGGACCCGGAAGGCCCGTTCCAGATGCGCATCAGCCAGCTGGACTACAACAACTTCGTGGGCGTGATCGGCATCGGCCGCATCCAGCGCGGCACCCTGAAGAAGAACATGCAGGTCGCGGTCATCGACCGTGAAGGCAAGAAGCGCAACGGCAAGGTGCTGCAGGTGCTGGGCTTCATGGGCCTGGAGCGCATCGAGCAGGATTCGGCCGAGGCCGGCGACATCGTGGCCATCTCCGGCATCCAGGAGCTGACCATCTCCGACACCATCTGCGCACCGGACTTCCCGGAAGCCCTGCCTGCGCTGACCGTCGACGAGCCGACCATCTCGATGACCTTCCAGGTGAACAATTCGCCGTTCGCCGGCAACAAGGACCTGTCTGGTGGCAAGTTCCTGACCAGCCGCCAGATCAAGGACCGCCTGGACCGTGAAAAGGTCCACAACGTGGCCCTGAAGGTCGAGCAGCTGGAAGACGCCGACAAGTTCCTGGTCTCCGGCCGTGGCGAACTGCACCTGTCGGTGCTGATCGAGAACATGCGCCGCGAAGGCTACGAGCTGGCCGTGTCGCGCCCGGAAGTGATCATCAAGGAAATCGACGGCCAGCTGATGGAGCCGATCGAGCAGCTGGTGGTGGACATCGAAGAAATCCACCAGGGCGGCGTGATGGAAAAGCTGGGCACCCGCAAGGGCCAGTTGAAGAACATGGAATCGGACGGCAAGGGGCGCGTGCGCCTGGAGTACCAGATCCCGGCCCGTGGCCTGATCGGCTTCCAGAACGAGTTCAAGACCCTGACCCAGGGTTCGGGCCTGCTGTTCCATGTGTTCGACCACTACGGCCCGAAGGAACAGGGCGCCATCGCAAAGCGCATCAACGGCGTGATGATCGCCAATGCGCCGGGCGTCACCCCGGCCTACTCGCTGGGCCCGCTGCAGGAACGCGGCAAGCTCTTCGCTGCCGAAGGCGACAACGTGTATGAAGGTCAGCTGGTCGGCATCCACTCCAAGGACAACGACCTGACCGTCAACGCGATCAAGACCAAGCCGCTGACCAACATGCGCGCTTCGGGCAAGGACGATGCGATCCAGCTGACCCCGGCGATCAAGTACTCGCTGGAACAGGCCCTGGACTTCATCGAAGACGACGAGCTGGTCGAGATCACCCCGAAGGAGATCCGCCTGCGCAAGAAGTTCCTGACCGAGAGCGACCGCAAGAAGGCTTCGCGCGGCGGCTGAGCCTGCACCCCGTGAACCAGAGCGGCTACAACCCGGATCCACACCGGCATCCGGGCCTGCACGTCATCGCCCTGCTCGAAGCGAGCAAGGCGTTGCTGGCGCTGTTGGCCGCCACCGGGCTGGAAGTGCTCGGACCGCAGCCGCTTCGGCACGGCATCATGGTCCTGATCCGGCGTTTCAGCCTGGATCCGGACCATGGCACCCTGCCCTCGCTGCTGCATATGATCAGCCCCGACGCGGTCCACCTGGCCGCGGCGGGGATGATCGGCTACGGCCTGCTGCACCTGGTCGAAGCCTGGGGCCTGTGGCGGGCCAAGGCCTGGGCTTCCTGGCTGGGCTGCCTGACGGCCTCGCTGTACCTGCCCTTCGACATCTTCGCGATCATCCGCCACCCCGGCTGGCCGTCGTGGACGATCCTGGCGATCAACCTGATCGTGGTCTACGTCCTCGCCCGCGATCTGCGCAAGCGCCACCGCTGAGCACCGGCTACACTGGGGATTGGAGCCGACCAAGCCGCCCCATGCGCCCGTCCTTGCCGCCTCTGCTGACCTGCCTGCTTGCCGCGCTGCCTGCGCTGCTTTCGGCTGGCTGCAGCCCGGCCACGCCCAGCGCGCATGCGGCCGAACCCGCGAGCCGCAACGTGCCGTTCCCGTACGCCGAAACCGATGTTACCGACCTGCAGGCGCGGATGACCGCCGGTGAACTGGACAGCACCACCCTGACCCAGGCCTACCTGCAGCGCATCGCCGCCCTGGACCGTGCCGGGCCCCGCCTGCGCGCGGTGATCGAGCTCAACCCCGATGCCCTGAAGGAAGCCGCCGCGCGCGACCGCGAGCGCCGTAGCGGCCACCTGCGCGGCCCGCTGCACGGCATCCCGCTGCTGTTGAAGGACAACATCAACGCTGCGCCGATGGCCACCAGTGCCGGCTCTCTGGCCCTGCAGGGCTTCCGACCGGACGACGCCTATCTGGTACGCCGGCTGCGCGACGCCGGCGCCGTCGTGCTGGGCAAGACCAACCTCAGCGAATGGGCCAATTTCCGCGGCAATGATTCGGTCTCCGGCTGGAGCGCGCGCGGCGGCCAGACCCGCAATCCCTATCGGCTCAGCCACTCGCCTTGCGGCTCCAGCAGCGGCAGCGCGGTAGCCGTGGCCGCCAACCTCGCCAGCGTAGCAATCGGTACCGAAACCGACGGCAGCATCGTCTGCCCGGCGGCGATCAATGGCATCGTCGGCCTCAAGCCGACCGTCGGCCTGGTCAGCCGCGACGGCATCATCCCGATTTCCTTCAGTCAGGACACTGCGGGGCCGATGACACGCAGCGTCGCCGACGCTGCAGCCGTACTGACCGCAATTGCCGGCCGCGATGATGCCGACCCGGCCACCGCCACCATGCCCGGCCGTGCGGTGTACGACTACACCGCGCGGCTGGATCCGCAGGGACTGCGTGGCAAGCGCATCGGCCTGCTGCAGACGCCGCTGCTGAAATACCGCGGCATGCCGCCACTGATCGAACACGCCGCCACCGAGCTGCGCCGGGCCGGTGCCGTCGTGGTGCCGGTGGAGCTGCCCAACCAGGGCGCCTGGGCCGACGCCGAACGCAAGGTACTGCTGTACGAGTTCAAGGCCGGGCTGGAGCGTTACTTCAGCGCCCACCGCGCTCCCCTGCACAGCCTGGCCGAATTGATCGCCTTCAACCAGGCGCACAGCAAGCAGGAACTGGGCCTGTTCGGCCAGGAACTGCTGGTGGAAGCCGACGCTACCGCTGGCCTCGCCGACCCCGCCTATATCCGCGCGCGCAGCGATGCGCGCCGGTTGGCGGGCCCGGAAGGCATCGATGCCGCCCTCGCCGCCCACCAGCTCGACGCCCTGGTCGCGCCGACCACCGGCACAGCGTGGCCGATCCGCAGCGAAGGGGACGACTTCCCCGGCGAGAGCTACAGTGCCGCCGCCGTCGCCGGCTATCCCAGCCTCAGCGTGCCGATGGGCCAGATCGATGGCCTGCCGGTCGGCCTGCTGTTCATGGGCACCGCCTGGAGCGAACCGAAGCTGATCGAAATGGCGTACGCCTACGAACAGCGCACCCGCGCGCGGCGACCACCGCACTTCGGCACCGACACGCTGATCGACGCCGGCGAGCCTTGATCCGGTAGTGCCGGCCGCTGGCCGGCAGATCCGGGATCGCCGGCCAGCGCCCGGCGCTACCGTTCGGGTTCCGGCTCCATCGGCACGATTGCCGCCTCACCGTCTTCAGCCCCCGGCGAACGCACATCTGCAGTACGTGCACGTGGACCACGCGGCATGTCCAGCTCATCAGCATGCTGCAGCCGCGCACGCAGCTGCGGCAGCGACTGCGGATGCTCACGTGCCAGGAAATCAAGCATGCGTTCGCGCACCAGGCAGCGCAGATCGAAGGCATCACCCGAGCTGCGCGCACTGACCAGCAGGCGCACCTGGATCGCACGCTCGCTGGTTTCGGTCACCTGGGTCACGCAGACCCGGCCATCCCACAATGCCTCGCCCTGGCAGATGCGCTCCAGCTCGGCGCGGATCGCCGCGATCGGGGCACGATAGTCCAGCCACAGAAACGCCGTGCCGAGCAGATCGGCGCTGCGCCGGGTCCAGTTCTGGAAGGGGTTCTCGATGAACCAGGTCAGCGGCACCACCATCCTCCGCTCGTCCCAGATGCGTACCACCACGTAGCTGCTGCCGATCTCCTCGATGCGTCCCCACTCGCCTTCGACGATCACCACATCGTCCAGCCGGATCGGCTGGGTCACTGCGATCTGCAGGCCAGCGATCAGGTTGCCGAACACCGGCTTTGCGGCGATACCGGCCACCAGGCCGATCAGGCCCGCCGAGGCCAGCAGCGCGGTGCCGATCTTCTGCACCATGGGGAAGGTCAGCAGCACCAGCGAAGCGCCCAGCACGATGATGCCGCCCATCAGCACGCGGCTGAGCACCCGCGTCTGGGTCTGGATGCGGCGCGCTTCCAGATTGTCGGAGACGTCGATGGGATGGCTGCGCAGGATGGCCCGCTCACCCGCTGCCACTGCGCGTACCAGCAACCAGATGAAGCAGGCGGTCAGTGCGATATGCAGCACCCGTTGCAGGTTGCCCAGAAGGGGATCCTGCAGCGGCGTGGCCTGCAACGCAGGGATCAACAGCAGCAGCGGCCATGCGGTGGCCATTGGCAGCCCGAGCACACGGCCGATGCGCGCGCGCCGCCGATCACGCCCTTTCAGCCGGTGGTAGATCCACAGGATCAGCCACGCGCCGATGCCGCCCACCACCACGGCCAATCCCAACGGCCATGCGTAGGCCTGTGCGCTCTGCCAGTGCACCGTTGTCACCTCCAGTCGAACCGCCAGGTGGACAGCCTCGCGCATGGCGCATGAGCGTCACGTCAGCCGTTCGTAAGCAGGGTGTTGGTCGGCAGGGCTTGCAGCCCTGCACCTGCGGTAGTGCCGGCCGCTGGCCGGCAACCTCAACAGCAACAGCCGAAGCAGAAGCGGGTTTCCTGTGGGATGGCGGGGCGGGTCCGGTTGCGGGAGACGCCGTAAACCCATCCATGGGGGCTTGGCCGCGGCATCCATGCCGCGGACACTCCCGCAACCGGACCCACTCCGCCTTCGACAGATTCCCGCGATCTGCAGTAGATCCACGCCATGCGTGGATGAATCTCCATCGGAATCGAATATTTCGAATTGGAATCCCAAAGCATCCACGCATGGCGTGGATCTACCGTGTCGACCAAGGTCGACACCTACCAACAGCCGCGGGAATCTGTCAAAGGTGGGGCGGTGTCGGAGTGCGGGGTGTCAGCCGCATGGATGCGGCTGCCAAGCTTACAGGGACGTACTTGCAGCGTCCCCGCACTCCGACACCGCCCCGCCATCCACGGAATGAGTGCTGTTGCCGTTGCTTCGGCCGTTGCCGTTGCCGTTGCGTCCGCAGGTGCAGGGCTGCAAGCCCTGCCGCAACACCCTTACCGCACCTGCTCCTGCTTGCGCACGATCGCCATCGCGATCTCCAGCGACTGCTCGTAGTTCAACCGCGGGTCCACGGTCGAACGGTATGCACGCTCCAGGTCGCGCTCGGTCAGTTCGCGCGCGCCGCCGATGCACTCGGTCACGTCCTCGCCGGTCAGTTCCAGATGCACACCGCCCAGGCGCGTACCGGCGGCCGAATGCAGATCGAACGACATCTCCACCTCGCCACGCACGTTGTCGAAGCGGCGTGTCTTGAAACCGTTGGCGGTGCTTTCGGTATTGCCATGCATCGCATCGCACACCCACAGCACGCGGCGACCATCACGCTTGACCGCGTCCAGCAGCGGCGGCAGTTTCTCGGCGATCTGCGTTGCGCCCATCCGATGGATGAAGCTCAGGCGGCCCGGCTCGTCATGTGGGTTGAGCACATCGATCAGGCGCAGCAGCTGGTCCGGCGTCACCGACGGGCCCACCTTGATCGCAATCGGATTGCGCACGCCACGCAGGTACTCCACGTGCGCGCCATCGAGCGCGGCCGTGCGCATGCCGATCCACGGGTAATGCGTGCTCAGGTTCAACCAGCCCTGCTGGCGCGGCACCTGGCGGGTCAACGCCTGCTCGTAGGGCAGCAGCAGCGCTTCGTGCGAAGTGTAGAAGTCGATGCGGTTGAGGTTGTGCACGCGAGCCCCGGCCAAGGTCTCCATGAAGTGCACCGCATCGCCGATCGAGGCCACCATCTTCTGGTACTCGGCCGCCAGCGGGGAGTGGCTTACCCACTCCAGGTTCCAGTATTCGGGGTGGTGCAGGTCGGCGAAACCGCCGTCGATCAGCGCACGCACGAAGTTCATCGTCATCGCCGAATGCGCGTGGGCCTGCAGCATCCGCTTCGGGTCCGGCAGGCGCGCTGCTTCGGTGAACGCCGGTGCGTTGATCACATCACCGCGGTAGCTGGGCAGGGTCAGGCCGTCACGGGTCTCGGTGTCGGCCGAACGCGGCTTGGCGTACTGGCCGGCAAAGCGCCCAACGCGGATCACCGGCTGGCGCAGGCCGTGCACCAGCACCAGGCTCATCTGCAGCAGTACCTTCAGGCGGTTGGAGATGGTGCCCGATTCGCAGTCGCTGAAGTTCTCGGCGCAGTCGCCGCCCTGCAGCAGGAAGCGCTTGCCTTCCTGGGCCTCGGCCAGCTGCTGCTTCAGTGCCAGGATCTCCCACGAGGTGACCAGCGGCGGCAGCCGTTTCAGCTCATGCAGCGCCGCGTCCAATGCCACCGGGTCCGGGTAGGTCGGCATCTGCAGCGCGGTCTTGCCACGCCAGCTCTCCGGCGACCAGGCAGCGCCAGCGTTGGTCGCGGCGGGATCGGAGGCGGGCGGAACGGCGGACAGGCTCATTGCAGACTTCCGGGGTGGGGGGCGGTCATGGTCGCAGAGCCAGCCGCTGACGCAAAGGCCCACGCCCACCGCCCCGGCCACCTGAACGGCAGGGAAAGGCCAGCGCCAGCAGCCAGATCCAGCATGGTCAGCCGCACGGGACAGGCGCATGATTTGTTACGGAGTAACACTTGCACGTCATGGACCGGCCCCTTCCACGCCCAGCCGCCCCCTCTCTCACCATGAAGCCCTCGCCCCTCGCTACCGGCATTACCTTCGCCCTGGCCTTGGCCAGCCTGCCCGCCTTCGCGGCAGCGGCCGACGACACCTCTTCCTCCGTCAAGGATCTGGACGCGGTCACCGTCCACGCCCAGCTCGACCAGGCCCGCAACGCGCTGTCACCGGACATTGGCAGCAGCCAGTACCAGATCACCGCCGAAGACATCCAGAAGCAGCCGCTGGGCGCCTCCGCGCCGCTCAGCCAGGTGCTGCTGCAGGCCCCGGGCGTGGTCCAGGATTCCTACGGCGGCGTGCACGTGCGCGGCGACCACGCCAATCTGCAGTACCGCATCAACGGCGTGCTGCTGCCCGAATCGATCTCCGGCTTCGGCCAGACCCTGGATGCCCGCACCATCAAGAGCATCCGCCTGATGGACGGGGCGCTGCCGGCGCAGTTCGGCGAGCGCACCGCTGCAGTGGTCGACATCACCACCCGCAGTGGCGCCGAGCTCGGCAATGGCGGCAGCGCCGGGCTGACCGCAGGCTCGTTCGGCAAGATCAATCCGAATGCCTCGTGGTGGGGCAACCAGGGGCGCTGGAGCTGGTTCCTGACTGGCAACTACGACCAGAACGAGGTTGGCCTGGAGAACCCGACCCGCTCGCGCAAGCCGCTGCACGACGACACGCATCAGGGCAAAGCCTTCGCCGACCTGACCTACCTGGTCAACGAGAACACCCGCCTGAGCGTGTTCGCCGGCTTCGCCAACAATCGCTTCCAGATCCCGGTCAATCCCGGGCAGACCCCGCAGTTCGGTTACCTGGACACGACCGCCTTCGACTCCAGCCAGCTGGATGAAACCCAGCGCGAGACCACCCGCTTCGGCATGCTGGTGCTGCAGGGCACGCTGGGCGGCACCGCCTACCAGCTGTCCGCCGGGCAGCGTTACAGCGACGTGGCGTTCAACCCGGATGTCATCGGCGATCTGGTATTCAGTGGCGTCGCCTCGCAGGTCCAGCGCAGCAACCGCGCCAACACCCTGCAGGCCGACTTCTCCACCCCGCTGGGCAGCGACCACACGCTGCGCTATGGCCTGTACGGCAACTACGAGAATGCGCGCGCCAGCAACAACAGCTGGGTGTTCCCGGTCGATGGCGCCGGCCAGCAATCCAGCACCACGCCACTGCTGATTCCAGACCGCAGCGCCTTCCACGCCAGTACGCTGGCGGTGTACGTGCAGGATGAGTGGAAGATCGGCGACGACTGGACCGTCAACTACGGCCTGCGTGGTGATCGCTACAAGGCCTTCGGCCGCACCGAGGGCCAGCTCAGCCCCCGCGTGGGCGCGGTCTGGAATGCCAGCGACAGCACCACCGTGCATGCCGGCTATTCGCGTTACTTCACGCCACCGGCCAGTGAGCTGATCGCCAGCAGCGACATCGCGCTGTACGACGGCACCACCAACCAGCAGCCGGGCGGCGGCAACAACATTCCGCTGGCCGAGCGCAGCGACTACTACGACATCGGCGTGTCGCAGCAGGTCGGCGACCACCTGACCCTGGGCCTGGATGCCTATGACCGACGCGTCGCACGCCTGCAGGACGAAGGCCAGTTCGGTGCCGCCTACATCTACTCGACGTTCAACTACGGTCGCGGCCATATCCATGGCCTGGAGTTCAGTGCCGACTACAGCGACGGTCCGTTCAGCGCCTACTTCAACGCGGCGTACAACAAGGCCATCGGCACCAAGGTCATCACCGGCCAGTACAACCTCGATCCGGACGCGCTGGCCTATGTGGCCAACCATTGGATCCACCTCGACCACGACCAGAAACTGACCTCATCGGGTGGCTTCAGCTACGCCTTTGCCGGACACAACCGGGTCGGCGCCAACTACGTGTTCGGTAGCGGCCTGCGTTCGGACATCGAGGGCGTGCCCAACGGCGGCGAGCTGCCGGCGTACCTGCAGGTGAACCTCAGTGCCGGGCATGACTTCAATGCCGACAGCGGCCATCCGCTGCATGTGCAGCTGGCGGTCATCAATGCATTGGACCGCAGCTACCAACTGCGCGACGGTGGCGGTGTCGGCGTCTTCGCCCCGCAGTGGGGACCCCGCCGAGGTGCTTACCTGAGCCTGCAGCAGGACTTCTGAGGTAGCGCCGGCCGCTGGCCGGCATCCTCACGGTGTGCCGGCCAGCGGCCGGCACTACCTGCGTTCAGCGCTTGATCTTGGGCAGCGACACCACCAGCGCCCACAGCGCCAGCAGCACGAACCACACGCCCGACCACATCGGCATGGTCAGGCCCAGGAACGTCCAGTCGATGTTGCCGCAGTTGCCGGTACCGGTGAGCACCGTGCGGAACACTTCCAGCGGCCCCATGGTCTCGCGCAGGAAGCTCAGCGGCGGGCCGCAGGTCGCCCCCATCTCCGGTGGCAGCATCTGCACGTAGACGTGGCGCGCAGCGATGCCTGCGCCGACCGCGGCCGCAATGAAGGCGAGCACACCGTAGGTTGCCCGGCCGGGACGGTTGGAGGGCCCGTGCAGTGCACCGATCAGGAACAGCAGGCCCAGCGCGGCGAACGCCAGCCGCTGGAAGATGCACAGCGGGCACGGCTCCAGGCCCATTTTCAGCTGCAGGAAGATCGCGTAGCCCAGCAGGCCCGCGCAGATCAGGAAGCCCAGGAAGAACTGGGCGCGGAAGGGCCAGCGCAGTGGATTCATCGTCAACGCTCGAATGGATCAAGGTGCCAAGCGTAACCGAGAGCGCGCGCCATTCGAACCGCCACAGGTGACGCCTGTCGGAACGGTGCGGGTCTGATCCGACGCGCAGAAACGCAAAAGCCCGGCAGAGGCCGGGCTTTCGCTGTGTCGCGTTGGAGCGGTCCGATTACTCGGCCACTTCCTCGGCCACGACCGGACGGTCAACCAGCTCGACGTAGGCCATCGGCGCGTTGTCGCCGGCGCGGAAGCCGCACTTCAGCAGGCGCAGGTAGCCGCCCGGACGGTTCGCGTAGCGCGGGCCCAGGATGGTGAACAGGTTGCCCACGGCTTCGTTGTCGCGCAGGCGGGCGAAGGCCAGACGGCGGTTGGCGACGGAGTCGACCTTGGCCAGGGTGATCAGCGGCTCGGCAACGCGGCGCAGTTCCTTGGCCTTCGGCAGGGTGGTCTTGATCAGCTCGTGCTTGAACAGCGAGGCGGCCATGTTCTTGAACATCGCTTCGCGGTGGGCGCTGGTGCGGCTGAACTTACGGCCAGACTTCTGGTGACGCATGGTGATATTCCTTGGTTAATGATGAGGCTGTGCGGATCGTTGTCGCCATCCTGGCGTTGCTGCGCGGACTGCGGATGGTCCTGGCCGCCCGTCCTGGACGACCTGCCGCGCGAACCTGCGGTTCGTCGTGGCATGTAGTGTTGCGTTGAAGGCCCCACCGCGAACGGTGGAGCCTTCAGGCATTGCCGATATCAGCCCAGCATGCCGTGGCTGGCGACGCCGGCCGGCGGCCAGTTCTCCAGCTTCATGCCGAGCGACAGGCCGCGCTGAGCCAGCACTTCCTTGATCTCGGTGAGCGACTTCTTGCCCAGGTTCGGGGTCTTCAGCAGCTCCACTTCGGTCTTCTGGATCAGATCGCCGATGTAGTAGATGCTTTCAGCCTTCAGGCAGTTGGCCGAACGCACGGTCAGCTCCAGATCGTCGATCGGGCGCAGCAGCACCGGATCCACGCCGTTGTTGGCCGGCTTGGCCGCACCGCGGTCGCGGTGGGTGAAGTCACCGAACACCGACAGCTGGTCGCTGAGGATGTCGGCGGCGGTGCGCACGGCTTCCTCGGCATCGATGGTGCCGTTGGTCTCGATATCGATGACCAGCTTGTCCAGGTCGGTACGCTGTTCGACGCGGGCCGCTTCCACGGCATAGGCGACGCGGCGGACCGGCGAGAACGAGGCATCCAGGACCAGGCGGCCGATGGCACGGGTTTCTTCGTCCGGACGACGACGCGCGGCAGCCGGCTGGTAGCCGAAACCACGTTCGATCTTCAGACGCATGTTGATTGCCGTGTCCTTGGTCAGGTGGCAGATCACATGGTCGCCGTTCAGGATCTCCACATTGTGGTCGACCTTGATGTCGGCAGCGGTGACAACGCCCGGGCCCTGCTTGGACAGGGACAGGGTGGCGCTGTCGCCGGAGTGCATACGGATGGCCACGTCCTTCAGGTTGAGCAGGACTTCGAGCACGTCCTCCTGCAGACCTTCGACCGTGGTGTACTCATGCAACACGCCGTCGATTTCGACTTCCGTGATGGCGAAGCCCGGGATGGACGACAGCAGCACGCGACGCAGGGCGTTGCCCAGCGTATGCCCGTAACCCCGCTCCAAAGGTTCGATAACGACCTTTGCACGGGTGTCGGTAAGGCGTTCGATCTGCGGACCGCGAGGACGCAGAACCTGGTTGGCGGTAACCGTCATGTTGCGGGTTCTCCTAGTGAACCCCCGGCCGTCGCCGGGGGCTCTCCAATGTGAATTACTTCGAATACAGCTCGACGATCAGCGCTTCGTTGATGTCCGCAGGCAGATCCGAACGATCCGGAACGGCCTTGAAGATGCCGGTGAACTTGCCGGAATCCACTTCAACCCACGACGGGCTCAGGTCATGCTGGGCGGCGACGGTCAGGGCTTCCTGGACGCGCAGCTGCTTGGCAGCCTTTTCGGACAGAGCGATGGCGTCGCCAGCCTTGACCTGGTACGAAGCCAGGTTGACCGACTTGCCATTCACGGTGACGCCGCGGTGCGACACCAGCTGACGGGCAGCCGGACGGGTCACGGCGAAGCCCATGCGGTAGACGACGTTGTCCAGGCGGGTTTCCAGCAGCTGCAGCAGGTTCTCGCCGGTGTTGCCCTTCTTGGTCGAGGCCTTCTTGTAGTAGTTGCGGAACTGACGCTCCAGCAGGCCGTAGATACGCTTGACCTTCTGCTTTTCACGCAGCTGGGTGGCGTAGTCGGACAGCTTGCCCTTGCGGGCAGTGGCGCCGTGCTGGCCGGGCTTCTGCTCCAGCTTGCACTTGGAGTCCAGCGCACGCGCCGGGCTCTTCAGGGACAGGTCGGCGCCTTCGCGGCGGGCGAGCTTACAGGTAGGACCGATATAACGAGCCATTTCTTATCGCTCCCTTTAGACGCGACGCTTCTTCGGCGGACGGCACCCGTTGTGCGGGATGGGCGTCACGTCGATGATGTTGGTGATCTTGTAGCCGACGTTGTTCAGCGAACGCACGGCCGACTCACGGCCCGGACCCGGGCCCTTGATGCGGACTTCCAGCGACTTCACGCCGTAGTCCAGCGCAGCACGACCGGCCTTTTCAGCAGCCACCTGGGCAGCGAACGGGGTCGACTTGCGCGAACCGCGGAAGCCAGCGCCACCGGAGGTCGCCCACGACAGAGCGTTGCCCTGGCGGTCGGTGATGGTGACGATGGTGTTGTTGAACGAAGCGTGGACGTGGGCGACGCCGTCGGTGACGACGCGCTTGATCTTCTTCTTGGTCTTAGCAGCGGGCTTAGCCATTTCTCAGTCCCTTACTTCTTGATCGCCTTGCGCGGACCCTTGCGGGTGCGGGCGTTGGTACGGGTGCGCTGGCCACGCAGCGGGAGGCCACGACGGTGACGCAGGCCGCGGTAGCAGCCCAGGTCCATCAGGCGCTTGATCGCGATGCCGATCTCACGGCGCAGATCGCCTTCCACGATGTACTTGCCGACTTCGGCGCGCAGGCGCTCGATTTCCGGCTCCGACAGATCGCGGATCTTGGTGGTCGAAGCAACGCCTGCGACTTCGCAGACCTTCTTCGAACGGGTACGGCCGATGCCGTAAATGCTTTGCAACCCGACCCAGACGTGCTTCTGGGCTGGCAGGTTGACGCCTGCAATACGCGCCATGACGCGGTTCTCCAGCTGAGTGATGGCCGACAGCGCGCCTCGGGCACGCCAATCCGGCAGGATGGATCAAAAAAGTGAACTAGCGATACTAACAAGGTTCCGGTTTACATGGAAGCCCGTGAAACCATTGGTTTCATGAACCCGGCCTGGGGAGTGTGCCCAGGCTCCGGCGCCGGATGGGGTTGGACCTGGGGTTTCCCCCGGGGCCGCCCGCGCTACTCCAGCGCGGGACCACCTCATCACACCCCCACCCGGAACCGCTGCGGGGGCCGCCCTTCGTTTGTGTGGCCGGAGTCCGCGAAGCGGAGGGACCATCACGTCAGGAAGACGAAAGTATAACAGGCCTATCAGCCGCGGGCAAAACCGCCGCGGTTGCCGCCCTTCAGGTTGGCCTTCTTCAGCAGGCTCTCGTACTGGTGGGACATCAGGTGTGCCTGCACCTGGGCGATGAAGTCCATCACCACCACCACCACGATCAGCAGCGACGTGCCACCGAAGTAGAACGAGGCATTCAGTTGCGTGCGCATCAGTTCGGGCAGCAGGCACACGATCACCAGGTAGGCCGAGCCGGCCGCGGTCAGGCGGGTCAGCACGCCGTCGATGTAGTCGGCGGTGGCCTTGCCCGGACGGATGCCCGGAATCAGCGCGCCCGACTTCTTCAGGTTGTCGGCGGTTTCCTGCGAGTTGAACACCAGCGCGGTATAGAAGAACGCGAAACCGGTGATCAGCGCAGCGAACACGATCATGTGCAGCGGTTCGCCCGGGCCCAGGGCATTGGCGACCTTCTGCAGGACCTGGCCAAAGCTGCTCTGGTTGGCGGCCTGGCCGGACCACATGGCCAGGGTGGCCGGGAAGGCCAACAGGCTCGAGGCAAAGATCGCCGGGATGACGCCGGCCATGTTGAGCTTCAGCGGCAGGAACGAGGTCTGGTTCATGTACGCGTTGCGACCGCCCTGGCGGCGCGCGTAATTGACCGTGATCCGGCGCTGGCCGCGCTCCACGAACACCACGAAGAAGGTGAAGGCGAGCACCACGATGGCGATCAGCAGCAGCTGGATGAACTGGATGTTGCCGTCGCGGTAGGCGTCGAAGGTGTGGATGACCGCACCCGGCAGACCGGCGACGATACCAGCGAAGATGATCAGCGACACGCCGTTGCCGATACCGCGTTCGGTGACCTGCTCACCGACCCACATCAGGAACATGGTGCCGGCAGTCAGTGCGACCACCGCGGTGAGCACGAAGCCCATGCCGGGGGCGTACACGACCGGAGCGCCCGACGGCGAAACCTGCCCCTGCAGGGCCAGCGCGATCGAACCGCCCTGCACCACTGCCAGCAGCACGGCGCCGATGCGCGAATACTGGGTGATCTTGCGGCGTCCGGACTCACCTTCCTTCTGCATCGCCTTCAGGGCGGGGAAGATATGCACGGCCAGCTGCATCACGATCGATGCCGAGATGTACGGCATCACGTTCAGCGCAAAGATGCTGAAACGGTGCAGGGCGCCGCCCGAGAACATGTTGAACATGTCCACGATGCCGCCGCCCTGCTGTTGCATCATGGCAAGCATGGCATCGGGATTGACGCCCGGCACCGGCACGTAGCAGCCGATGCGATAGACGATCAAAGCCCCGACGACGAACAGCAAACGTTGGCGAAGTTCAGTGAACTTGCCCATTCCGCCCGCGAGGTTACCGATGCCAGCTTGCGCCATGATTTTCTTACTCCGTTACGCTGCCGCCGGCAGCTTCGATCGCAGCCTTGGCACCAGCCGTGGCAGCAATACCCTTCAGGGTGAACGCCTTGGTCACTTCGCCCTTGACGACGACCTTGGCCTTCTTGGCAGTGCTCGGGACCAGCTTGGCAGCACGCAGGGCGGCGAAGTCGATCTCACCGGCCGGCAGCTTGTCCAGCGCGTACAGCAGCACTTCAGCGGTGTCCTTGGCGATCGGCGAACGGAAGCCGATCTTCGGCAGACGACGCTGCATGGGGGTCTGGCCGCCTTCGAAGCCAGCCTTGATCTTGCCGCCACCCTTACGGGCGAACGAACCCTTGTGGCCGCGGCCGGCAGTCTTGCCCAGGCCCGAGCCGATACCGCGGCCGACGCGGGTGCGCTCGGTGCGGGCGCCCGGTGCCGGGCTCAGTTCATTGAGACGCAGAGTCATGGTCGATTACTCCTCAACCTGGACGAGGTACTGAACCTTGTTGATCAGGCCACGCACCTGCGGGCTGTCCTTCAGTTCACGCACATCGTTGAGCTTGTTCAGGCCCAGGGCACGCACCGACAGGCGGTGACGCGACTGGGTGCCACGCAGGCCACGCACCAGGCGGACCTTCACAGTCTTGTTGGACTCATTAGCCATGGTTGAGTTCCTCCACCTTCTTGCCGCGCTTGGCCGCGATGCGGGCCGGCGACTGCGCAGCAGTCAGGCCCTTCACGGTGGCGCGCACCAGATTGATCGGGTTGCGCGAACCGGTGGCCTTGGCCAGCACGTTCTTCACGCCAACGGCTTCCAGCACGGCGCGCATGGCGCCGCCGGCGATGACGCCAGTACCTTCCGAAGCCGGCTGCATGAACACGCGGGCTGCGCCGTGACCATCCTTGATGGTGTGCCACAGGGTGCCGTTGTTCAGGTCAACGCTGACCAGGTTCTTGCGGGCCTGTTCCATCGACTTCTGGATGGCGACCGGCACTTCGCGGGCCTTGCCATAACCGAAACCGACCTTGCCTTCGCCGTCACCGACCACGGTCAGGGCGGTGAAGGTGAACTGGCGGCCACCCTTGACGGTCTTGCTGACGCGGTTGACCGCGACCAGCTTTTCGATCATGCCGTCGTCGATCTTCTCTTCGCGGTTACGGTCGCGATCGCGACCCCGCTGCTGACGCTCTTCTGCCATGTTGATTCCTTGGTTGTTTGGGTATGTACGGCTCGGGGCCGCTTATGGTTGTGAAGTGACGCGTCTTTCCGGTAGGCCACTGCAGAAGAGCGGCGCCGTCCAGCCTCACTCAGGCTGGCGAGCAGGCAGGCAGGAGGCCATCGGCCCCCTGCCCTGATCCCTTAGAACTGCAGGCCGGCTTCGCGGGCGGCTTCTGCCAGGGCCTTGATGCGGCCGTGGTAGCGGTAGCCCGAACGATCGAAGGCAACCTTCTCGATGCCGGCGGCCTTGGCGCGCTCGGCGACGATGCGGCCAACCTTGGCAGCGGCATCGGCGTTCTTGCCGTTCTTCAGGCCTTCCTTGATGTCGGTCTGGGTGGTGTTGGCGGCAGCCAGCACCTTCGAACCGTCAGCGGTGAAGACCTGGGCGTACAGGTGCTGGCCGGTGCGCAGCACCGACAGGCGGGCGACGCCGAGCTCACGGATGTGGGCGCGGGTCGACTTGGCGCGACGCAGGCGGGCGATGTTCTTGTTCATTTTGATTGTTCCTTGAAAGCTGAAGGATGGGCTTTTCCCTGAGGAGTCCGCACATGGATGTGCGGGCTCTTGCGAGGGACTCGCACTTACGCCTTCTTGGCTTCCTTACGGATGATGACTTCGTCGGAGTACTTCACGCCCTTGCCCTTGTACGGCTCCGGCTTGCGGAACGCACGGATCTTGGCGGCGACTTCACCGACGACCTGCTTGTCAGCGCCCTGGACCAGGATCTCGGTCTGGGTCGGGGTGGAGATGGTGATGCCTTCCGGCGCCACGAACACGACCGGGTGCGAGAAACCGAGCGACAGGCTCAGGTCCTTGCCCTGCATGGCAGCACGGTAACCCACGCCGACCAGCTCCAGCTTGCGCTCGAAGCCTTCGGACACGCCCTTGACCATGTTGGCCAGGATCGCACGCACGGTACCGGTCAGCGCGACCAGGTCGGCGCTCTCGGTGCTCAGGGTGGCAACGCCGCTGTCGACGTTGATGGCAATACCGGCCGGCTTGACCAGCGACAGGGTGCCCTTCGGGCCCTTGACGGTGATGCT
Organism: Stenotrophomonas sp. YJH_SMC_122; assembly: GCF_059369535.1. NCBI lineage: Bacteria > Pseudomonadati > Pseudomonadota > Gammaproteobacteria > Lysobacterales > Lysobacteraceae > Stenotrophomonas > Stenotrophomonas sp. YJH_SMC_122. Next base: position 20,206 of record NZ_JCAFST010000023.1, read on the forward strand.
TTCCGACTGGACGTTCAGTTCGACCTTACCCAGGGTGACGGGCTTCTTGGCTACGCGGGACATAGTTCTACTCCTTTCGCCTTAGGCCACGAAGCACAGGACTTCGCCGCCGACGCCCAGCTGGCGCGCCTGCGCATCAGTCATGATGCCCTTGGAGGTGGAAATGATGGAGATGCCCAGGCCATTCATGACCTTCGGCAGCTCGCTCTTGCCGCGGTACTGGCGCAGGCCCGAACGCGAGAAGCGCTTCAGGGTCGCGATGACCGGCTTGCCTTCGAAATACTTCAGCACGATTTCCAGCTCGGCCTTGTTGTTTTCCAGCTGGGTCACGCGCAGGTCGGTGATGTAACCCTCGTCCTTCAGGACCTGGGCGATCGCAACCTTGATCTTGGACGACGGGGCTTTCACCGTCTGCTTGCCAACCGCAGCCGCATTCTTGATGCGGACCAGCAGGTCGGCGATGGGATCAGTCATGCTCATATGAGTACCTTTGAGTGCACCGATATCCGCTTTCGCGAAAATCTGTTGTCTCCTGGAAACGGGCCAGGTCCCTTGATGCAGCGGGCCAGGGCCCACTCCTACAACCCCGTTTGCGCAGGGCAAGACGCGGGAGTATACGCCAAAAGAGCCCGACTTGCGCCGGGCTCTTCGGGTTTTTTCGCAGAAAGGAAGCTGAACGCCTCCCCTCCCCGGTTCAGAAACCCCCGAGGGGGCTCCTGATCGCAGGGCCGGCTGGGATTACCAGCTGGCCTTGCGCAGACCCGGAACGTCGCCACGCATGGTGGCTTCGCGCAGCTTGTTGCGGCCGAGGCCGAACTTGCTGTACACGCCACGCGGACGACCCGACAGCTCGCAACGGTTGCGCTGGCGGCTCGGCGACGAATCGCGCGGCAGCTTGGCCAGCTTGGTTGCGGCGTCGATCTTCTCTTCGTAGGTCGCGTCCACGGAGGACACGATCTTCTTCAGAGCCGCACGCTTTTCAGCGTACTTCTTGGCCAGCTTTTCCCGCTTGATGTCGCGGTTGACCATGGAGGTCTTTGCCATTTCGGTTTCCTCGACAGATCAGTTACGGAACGGGAACTTGAACGCTGCCAGCAGCGCCTTCGCTTCCGCATCGGTCTTCGCAGTGGTGGTGATGGCGATATCCATGCCACGGATCGCGTCGACGGCGTCGAAGTCGATTTCCGGGAAGATGATCTGTTCCTTCACACCCATGTTGAAGTTGCCGCGGCCGTCGAAGGAACGACCGGAAACACCACGGAAGTCGCGCACGCGCGGCAGCGAGATGTTGATCAGGCGGTCCAGGAACTCGTACATCTTGTGGCGACGCAGCGTGGTCTTGCAGCCGATCGGCCAACCATCACGGATCTTGAACGACGCAACCGAGATACGCGACTTGGTGACAACCGGCTTCTGGCCGGAAATCTTGGTCATGTCCGCGACGGCGTTTTCCAGGATCTTCTTGTTGGTGGCAGCCTCGCCCACACCCATGTTCAGGGTGACCTTGACGAGCTTCGGTACTTCCATCGGATTGGTGTAGCCGAACTGCTTCATCAGCGCCGGCACCACTTCTTCCTTGTAGATCTTTTCGAGACGGGAAGTCATCTTCACATTCCTCAGGCGTCGAGCGCCTCACCGCTGGAGCGGAACACACGCAGTTTGCGTCCATCCTCCAGCACCTTGAAGCCAACGCGTTCACCCTTGCCCGAAGCCGGGTTCAGAACGTTCACGTTGGAGATATGGATCGAAGCTTCGCGCTCGACCACGCCGCCGGCAACACCTGCCTGCGGGTTCGGCTTGGTGTGGCGCTTGACGATGTTCACGTTGGCGACGACCACGCGGTCGCCGTCGACGCGGACGACTTCGCCCTGCTTGCCCTTGTCCTTGCCAGCGTTGACGACAACCTGGTCGCCCTTCTTGATACGGTTAGCCATGATTATCTCCTGTCGCTCACAGCACTTCGGGAGCGAGCGAGACGATCTTCATGAACTTCTCCGAACGAAGTTCACGGGTCACCGGCCCGAAGATACGGGTACCGATCGGCTCCTGCTTGTTGTTCAGCAGGACGGCAGCGTTGCCGTCGAAGCGGATCAGCGAACCGTCGGCGCGACGCACACCCTTGCGGGTACGCACCACGACGGCGTCATACACTTCACCCTTCTTGACCTTGCCGCGCGGAATCGCATCCTTCACGGTGACCTTGATGATGTCGCCGATACCGGCGTAACGGCGCTTGGAACCACCCAGCACCTTGAAGCACATCACCTGCTTGGCACCCGAATTGTCCGCGACGTCAAGGTAGCTCTGCATCTGGATCATGATTCAGACTCCTTATTCAGCCGCACGCGTGATGACTTCCACCACGCGCCAGTTCTTGGTCTTGGACATCGGAGCAATCTCGGTCACGCGGACGACGTCGCCTTCCTTGCAGGCGTTGTCGGCATCGTGGGCGTGCAGCTTGGTCGAGCGCTTGATGTACTTGCCGTACAGCGCGTGCTTGACCTGACGCTCAACCAGGACGGTAACCGTCTTGTCCATCTTGTTGCTGACGACACGGCCTTCGACCGTGCGCAGCGTCTTCTTTTCAGTATTGTCGCTCATAGCGGCCATCCTTACTTCGTGCTGCCGAGCAGGGTCTTGACGCGAGCAATCTCGCGACGGACCCGGCGAATGTCGTGGGTCTTCGGCAGCTGGCCGGTGACCTGCTGCATACGGACAGAGAACTGTTCCTTACGCAGGTCGATCAGGTGGGCCTTGAGTTCGTCAGCCGACTTTTCACGGAGAGTTTTGATATCCATCAGCGCACCGTACGGGTCACGAAAGTGGTGGTGACCGAGAGCTTGGCGGCGGCCAGGCGGAACGCCTCGCGCGCCACTTCCTCGGAAACACCCTCGATTTCATAGATCATGCGGCCGGGCTGGATCTGGGCCACCCAGTATTCCACGTTACCCTTACCCGAACCCATTCGGACTTCGATGGGCTTCTTGGTGATGGGCTTGTCGGGGAACACGCGGATCCACATCTTGCCGCCGCGCTTGACGTAGCGGCTGATCGAGCGGCGGGCCGCTTCGATCTGGCGCGCGGTCAGCTGACCGTGTGCGGTTGCCTTCAGGCCGTATTCGCCGAAGCTGACAGCGTTGGCGCTCCAGCTCAGGCCATCGTTACGGCCCTTGTGTACCTTGCGGTACTTGGTTCGCTTGGGTTGCAACATTGTCGTTACCTCGCTTCACGGGCCGGGCGCTGACGGTCACCACGGTCGCCGCGATCGTGACGATCGTTGCGCGACGGGGTGTCGTCCTGCTTTTCCTGGCCAACCTGGGAGAAATCGAAGACCTCGCCCTTGTAGATCCAGACCTTGATGCCGATGATGCCGTAGGTCGTCTTGGCTTCAGCGAAGCCATAGTCGATGTCGGCACGCAGGGTGTGCAGCGGCACGCGGCCTTCGCGGTACCACTCCGAACGGGCGATTTCTGCACCGTTGAGACGGCCACCGACGTTGACCTTGATGCCCAGGGCACCCAGGCGCATCGCGTTGCCGACCGAGCGCTTCATTGCACGGCGGAACATGATGCGACGCTCCAGCTGCTGGGCGATCGACTCGGCAACGAGCTGCGCGTCCAGTTCCGGCTTGCGCACTTCGGTGACGTTGATGTGCGCCGGGACGCCCATCATCTCGCTCACTTCCTTGCGCAGCTTCTCGATGTCCTCACCGCGCTTGCCGATCACCACGCCCGGACGGGCGGTGTGGATCGTCACGCGAGCGGTCTTGGCCGGACGCTCGATCAGGATCTTGCTGATGCCGGCCTGAGCCAGCTTCTTGCGCAGCATTTCGCGCACTTTCAGGTCGGCTGCCAGGTAACCAGCGAACTCGGCCTTGTTGGCGTACCACTTGGAGTTCCAGTCCTTGGAAATGCCGAGGCGGATACCAATCGGATGAACTTTATGACCCATGGTCTTTTCCTTATCCGCTTACTTGGCGGCGCCCACAACCACAGTGATGTGGCTGGTGCGCTTGAGGATGCGGGTACCGCGGCCTTTCGCCCGCGCCATGAAACGCTTCAGGGTCGGACCTTCATCAACCATGATGGTCTGAACCTTCAGCTCGTCGACGTCGGCGCCCTGGTTGTTCTCGGCGTTGGCAATTGCCGACTCCACCACCTTCTTGATCAGGTGGGCAGCCTTCTTGTCCGAGAACTTCAGCAGGTTGACCGCACGTTCGGCCGGCAGACCGCGCACCTGGTCAGCGACCAGACGAGCCTTCTGCGGGGAGATGCGCGCAGTGCGCAGGATGGCTTTCGCTTCCATTGTCATCTCTCCTTACTTGCCCGACTTCTTGTCACCACCGTGACCCTTGAAGGTCCGGGTGATGGCAAATTCGCCGAGCTTGTGGCCGACCATGTTCTCGTTGACGAGAACCGGGATGTGGTTCTTGCCGTTATGCACGGCAATGGTGATGCCTACCATGTCAGGCAGGATCATCGAACGGCGCGACCAGGTCTTGATCGGCTTCTTGCTGCCCGCAGCGGCCTCCACCTTCTTGACGAGGTGGTGATCGACGAACGGGCCCTTCTTGAGTGAACGTGCCATGGTCGATTAGCCCCTACGATCGCGGACGATGAACTGCTGAGTGCGCTTGTTATGGCGCGTCTTGTAACCCTTGGTCGGGACACCCCACGGGGTGACCGGATGCGGGTTACCCTGGCCGGCCTTGGCCTCACCACCACCGTGCGGGTGGTCAACCGGGTTCATGGCAGCACCACGAACGGTCGGGCGGACGCCGCGCCAACGCTTGGCACCGGCCTTGCCCAGCTTTTCCAGGCTGTGCTCGTCGTTGCCGACTTCGCCGATGGTGGCGCAGCACTCGACCGGAACCTTGCGCATTTCACCCGAGCGCAGGCGCAGGGTGGCGTAGATGCCTTCACGAGCCACCAGCTGCACGGCCGCACCAGCGGCGCGAGCGATCTGAGCGCCCTTGCCCGGCTTCAGTTCGATGCAGTGGATGGTGGTGCCGACCGGGATGTTGCGCAGCGGCAGGGTGTTGCCGGCCTTGATCGGGGCGTCCGAACCAGCGATCACCTGATCACCAGCCTTCAGGCCCTTCGGGGCGATGATGTAGCGACGCTCACCGTCGACGTAGCACAGCAGAGCGATGTGGGCGGTGCGGTTCGGATCGTATTCGATGCGTTCCACGCGCGCCGGGATGCCCAGCTTGTTGCGCTTGAAGTCGATGATGCGGTAGTGCTGCTTGGCACCACCACCGACGTGACGCACGGTGATGCGACCGTGGTGGTTACGACCACCCGAGCGGCTCTGCGACTCGACCAGCGCGGCGTGCGGAGCACCCTTGTGCAGGTCGGGGGTGACCACGCGCACGGCCGAACGGCGGCCGGGGGAGGTGGGCTTGAATTTCATCAATGGCATGGGATGTACCTCAGGCCTTGGCCGTTACATCGATCGACTGGCCGTCGGCCAGGCGAACGTACGCCTTGCGCCAATCGCCGCGGCGGCCAGCACGGTTACGGAAGGACTTGTTCTTGCCCTTGACGTTGACCACGTTGACGGCTTCGACCTTGACGTCGAACAGCTGCTCAACCGCGGCCTTTACATCGGCCTTGGTGGCTTCGTTCGAAACTTCGAAGACATACTGATTGGAGAGTTCCTGCAGGCGCGCGGTCTTTTCCGAGACACGCGGGGCACGCAGCACGCTGAAGATTTTTTCGTTGCTGTTCATGCCAGCCACTCCTCGACCTTCTTGACCGCGTCAGCGGTGATGACGACCGTGTCGGCACCCACCAGCGAGACCGGGTCCAGACCCTGCACGTCACGCACCTGCACGTACGGCAGATTGCGGGCGGACAGGTACAGGTGCTCGGACGCTTCCTCGGTGACGATCAGCGGGCGCTTGCCCACTTCCAGGCCGGCCAGCTTGGCGATCAGACCCTTCGTGCTGGTCGCTTCGACATCGAAGGCCTCCACGATGGTCAGACGGCCCTGACGGTTCAGCTCGGACAGGATCGCGCACATGGCGGCACGGTACTGCTTGCGATTGACCTTCTGCTCGAAGCTGCGCGGCTTGGCCGCGAAGGTGACACCGCCGCCGACGAAGATCGGAGCCGTCAGTGCGCCATGACGCGCGCCGCCGCCCTTCTGCTTCTTCGACTTCTTGGTGGTACCAGCCACTTCAGAGCGAGTCTTCTGTGCCTTGGTGCCGGCGCGACCGGCGTTGCGGTAAGCAACGACGACCTGGTGGACCAGATCTTCGCTGAAATCGCGACCGAACACGGCTTCGGAGACCGAGACCTTGTTGTTGCTACCCGTGATAACGAGTTCCATCGTCATCTCTCCTTATGCCTTGCTCGCCGGACGGACGATCACGTCGCCACCCGCCGCGCCCGGAACGGCGCCGCGAACCGCGATCAGACCGCGCTCGACGTCGACCTTGACCACTTCCAGGTTCTGGGTGCTCTGCTGCACCGCGCCCATGTGGCCCGACATCTTCTTGCCCGGGAAAACGCGACCCGGGGTCTGGCGCTGACCCAGCGAACCCGGCGCGCGATGCGACAGCGAGTTACCGTGGGTTGCATCGCCCATACGGAAGTTGTGGCGCTTGATGGTGCCCTGGAAGCCCTTACCCTTGGTGACACCCTGGACGTCGACGATCTGGCCGACTTCGAAGATGTCCGCCTTGACTTCGCCGCCAACGGCGAAATCGCCGAGCTGCGCGTCTTCAACGCGGAATTCCCACAGGCCACGACCCGCTTCCACCTTCGCCTTGGCGAAGTGGCCGGCTTCCGGCTTGTTGACCAGGGCAGCGCGACGCGCGCCGACGGTCACCTGCACGGCGCTGTAGCCGTCGGTTTCGACGGTCTTGATCTGCGCGATGCGGTTCGGGGTTGCTTCGATCAGGGTCACCGGGATGGAGCGGCCATCTTCAGTGAACACACGGCTCATGCCGGCCTTGCGGCCCACGAAGCCCAACGAATACTTCTTCGTCATGGTCGTAGTCCTCAGGTCAGCTTGATCTGAACGTCGACGCCGGCAGCCAGTTCGAGCTTCATCAGCGCGTCCACGGTCTTGTCATTCGGGTCAACGATATCGAGCACGCGCTTGTGCGTGCGGGTCTCGTACTGGTCACGCGCGTCCTTGTCGACGTGCGGGGAAACGAGAACGGTGTAACGCTCGATCTTGGTCGGCAGCGGGATCGGGCCACGCACTTGCGCGCCGGTCCGCTTTGCCGTTTCAACGATCTCGCTGGCCGAACGGTCGATCAGACGATGATCGAACGCTTTCAGCCGGATCCGGATCTTTTGGTCCGCCATGGCGGTAGGTTCCTTCGTTAAAAGAGCGACAGACAAAGCCTCTGGGTTGCTTTGCCCCATGAAATTCCTGAATACGGACGGCCCGCAGTCCTGCAGGCCGCCAAGGTCAATCCATGGACCTCAAAAACGTAGGCAGACCAGTTACCCGGCCTGCCCAGACGTAGAAGCATAATGGCACGCAAGGCAGCTGTCAACAGTCGCCTGTTGACGCCGCCTGAATGGCATTGACCCTTCCTGGTCCGGGGAACACAAGGCACATCCTGTGCCTGCTTTCCCATTTGATACGCCCCGATGCCCTACCCAGGCAACATCGGGGCGCAGATACTACCAGATTACTCGATGATCTTCGAGACCACGCCGGCGCCGACGGTACGGCCGCCTTCGCGGATGGCGAAGCGCAGGCCTTCGTCCATGGCCACCGGGTTGATCAGGGTGACTTCCATCTTGACGTTGTCACCCGGCATCACCATTTC
>NZ_JCAFST010000024.1:0-16576 GCF_059369535.1 Stenotrophomonas sp. YJH_SMC_122
CGGCGCGGCGTCGATCGAGGAGTAGTCCTTGAACTCGCCACCGAAGCGCTCGGCACCGATCTTGGTCAGTGCGGCGGTCAGCGTGGTCTTGCCGTGGTCGACGTGACCGATGGTGCCGACGTTGACGTGCGGCTTGGTGCGTTCGAACTTACCCTTTGCCATTGTTCTATACCTTGATTGTTCGTAAGTGGTTTCAAGAGAGGCTGAGCGAGGCTCAGCCCTTCTTCATGACGGCTTCGGCGATGTTGGTCGGAGCCGGCTCGTAGTGATCGAATTCCATGGTGAAGGTGGCGCGGCCCTGGGTCTGCGAACGCAGCGCAGTGGCGTAGCCGAACATTTCACCCAGCGGGATCATCGCGTTGATGATGCTGGCCGAACCGTCACCGGTGGTGTCGGAACCCTGCAGCACGCCGCGACGACGGCTGACGTCGCCCATCACGTCACCCTGGTAATCCTCCGGGGTCACGATCTCGACCTTCATGATCGGCTCCAGCAGCACCGGCTTGGCCTTGGCGAAGCCCTGCTTGAAGGCCATCGACGAAGCCAGCTTGAACGCCATTTCCGAGGAGTCGACGTCGTGGTACGAACCGAACACCAGCTTCACCTTGACGTCCACGACCGGGAAGCCAGCCAGCGGGCCGCTGGTGATGGTTTCGCGCAGGCCCTTCTCGACCGACGGGATGAACTCCTTCGGGATCACGCCGCCGGTGATGTCGTTGATGAACAGGAAGTCATCCTTGATCATCGGAGCGATCTTCGGATCGGCACGGTCGGCAGCGGTGATCGGCGACAGTTCGATCACGACGTGACCGTACTGACCCTTACCACCGGACTGCTTGGCGTGCTTGTAGTCCGACTTGACGTCGGCCAGGGTGATGGTTTCGCGGTAGGCCACCTGCGGCGCGCCGACGTTGGCTTCAACGTTGAACTCGCGCTTCAGGCGGTCAACGATGATGTCCAGGTGCAGCTCGCCCATGCCCGAGATGATGGTCTGGCCGGATTCTTCGTCGGTCTTGACGCGGAACGACGGATCTTCCTGTGCCAGGCGGCCCAGGGCCAGGCCCATCTTTTCCTGGTCCGACTTGGTCTTCGGCTCGACGGCCATCGAGATCACCGGCTCCGGGAACGTCATGCGCTCCAAGATGATCGGGGCGTCCACGGCGCACAGGGTGTCACCGGTGGTGGTGTCCTTCAGGCCCACGGCAGCAGCGATGTCACCGGCCAGAACTTCCTTGATTTCCTCGCGGTTGTTCGAGTGCATCTGCAGGATGCGGCCGATGCGCTCCTTCTTGCCCTTCACCGAGTTCAGCACGGTGTCGCCACCGTTCAGGGTGCCCGAGTAGACACGGAAGAAGGTCAGCGCGCCGACGAACGGGTCGGTGATGATCTTGAAGGCCAGCGACGAGAACGGAGCCTTGTCGTCCGACTTGCGGGTCATTTCGACGGTGTCGTCGTCAACGTCCACGCCCTTCACGTCCGGCACGTCGACCGGCGACGGCAGCAGCTGGATCACGCCGTCCAGCATGGCCTGCACGCCCTTGTTCTTGAAGGCCGAGCCGCAGTACATCGGCACGATCTCGGTAGCCAGGGTGCGGGTACGCAGGGCGTTGATGATTTCGGCCTCGGCCAGCTCTTCGCCGCCCAGGTACTTTTCCATCAGCTCTTCGCTGGCTTCGGCAGCGGTCTCGACCATGAACTGGCGAGCCTCTTCAGCCGGGCCCTGCAGTTCGGCCGGGATGTCGCTGTATTCGAACTTCATGCCCTGCGAAGCCTCATCCCAGTGGATGGCCTTCATCTTCAGCAGGTCGACAACGCCCTTGAAGTTGTCTTCAGCGCCGATCGGCAGCTGCATCGGCACGGCAACCGCACCCAGCTTGGCCTTCAGCTGGCCGACGACCTTCTGGAAGTTGGCACCGGTGCGGTCCATCTTGTTGACGAACGCGATGCGCGGCACGTGGTACTTGTTGGCCTGGCGCCACACGGTTTCCGACTGCGGCTGCACGCCACCGACGGCACACAGGACGAAGACGGCACCGTCGAGCACGCGAAGCGAACGCTCCACTTCGATGGTGAAGTCGACGTGCCCGGGGGTGTCGATGATGTTGAAGCGGTGCTCCGGCAGGGACTTGTCCATGCCCTTCCAGAACGCGGTGGTGGCAGCGGACTGGATCGTGATGCCACGCTCCTGCTCCTGCTCCATCCAGTCCATGGTGGCGGCGCCGTCGTGCACTTCACCGATCTTGTGGCTCTTGCCGGTGTAGAACAGGATGCGCTCGGACGTGGTGGTCTTGCCGGCATCGATGTGAGCCATGATGCCGAAGTTGCGGTAACGCTCGATGGGAGTGGAACGGGCCACGGGAGCCTCTCAGATTTCTTGGATTTCGGATGGCCGAACGCCGCCTTTCGGCGGCCTTCGGATTGGCGCAGTCCTTCTGGGACCGCGAGGCAGCACGCACCGAAGTGGTGCTGCCCTGCCTGTTTTACAAGGCCGTCAAACTCACCAGCGGTAGTGGGCGAATGCCTTGTTGGCTTCGGCCATGCGGTGGGTTTCTTCGCGCTTCTTGATGGCGCCGCCGCGGTTTTCCGAGGCGTCGATCAGTTCAGCAGCCAGCTTCTTCGGCATGGTGTTCTCACCACGCTTGCGCGCGGAGTCGATCAGCCAGCGCATGGCCAGGGCCATCTTGCGCGACGAACGCACTTCGACCGGCACCTGGTAGGTGGCACCACCGACGCGGCGCGACTTGACTTCGACCGCCGGAGCGACGTTGTCCAGGGCCTTCTGCACCAGTTCAATGGCGTTGGCGCTGCTGTTCTTCTCGGTGATCACGTCCATGGCGCCGTACACGATCTTTTCGGCGACGGACTTCTTGCCGCTCTGCATGACCATGTTGATGAAACGGGCGATGGTTTCGCTTCCGTGCTTCGGATCGGGCAGGACGGAACGCTGCGGAGTATTACCCTTACGCGACATTGTGCTCTCTCCTTATGCCTTCGGACGCTTGGCGCCGTACTTGGAACGGGCCTGGCGACGCTTGGCAACGCCGGCGGCGTCGAGCGAGCCACGAACGGTGTGGTAACGCACACCCGGCAGGTCCTTGACGCGACCGCCGCGGATCAGGACCACGGAGTGCTCCTGCAGGTTGTGGCCTTCACCACCGATGTAGGAAATCACTTCTTCCTGGTTGGTCAGGCGGACCTTGGCAACCTTGCGCAGAGCCGAGTTCGGCTTCTTCGGAGTGGTGGTGTAGACACGGGTGCAGACGCCACGGCGCTGCGGGCACTTGTCGAGCGCCGGCGAGGCACTCTTGTAGGTGGTCGCTTGCCGCGGCTTGCGGACCAGCTGGTTGATCGTCGCCATCAGTAGGTTCTTCTGATTGGTGGCCGGAAAATCCGGCCAGAGATGCGGAAATGTTAAAGCAGGCCGAAATTTTGGCCTGCTGAGACAGACGATTGTAGCAACCTGCAAGGAAAGCAGTCAAACGCCTCCTGTCAAGCCCGTCCCTGATCCCGGGACGTTACTGGGGGGCCTCCATGTACCCCGTTCAGGTTGGCTGGGTCGATCGCGGACGATCTCCCCTGCCCTTTCCCAATCCCATCGATGGACCGATGGGGTGGTCCGGCCTTGCGGCCGGACCGGATACCTCATTCTTCGCCCGAGGCCTGTTCAGCTTCGGCTTCAACCACCGGGGACTCGACCGCAGCCGGGGTGCCGGCCAGGGTCTGCATTTCCGAGTCGGTGAGACCGGAAGCGCCGCGACGGCGGTTGCTGTGGTAGGACAGGCCGGTACCGGCCGGGATCAGGCGGCCGACGATGACGTTTTCCTTCAGGCCACGCAGGTTGTCCTTGGTACCGCGGACGGCAGCCTCGGTCAGCACTCGGGTGGTCTCCTGGAAGGAGGCCGCCGAGATGAACGATTCGGTCGCCAGCGAGGCCTTGGTGATACCCAGCAGGACCGGATCGAAGCGCGCCGGCAGTTCGTTGCGGGTCGACAGGCGCGCATTCTCCTCGATAACGCGCTGGCGCTCCACCTGTTCGCCGTTCAGGAACTTGCTGCTGCCCTGGTCGGTGATCTCGACCTTGCGCAGCATCTGGCGGGTGATCACCTCGATGTGCTTGTCGTTGATCTTCACGCCCTGCAGGCGGTACACGTCCTGGATTTCCTTGACCAGGTAGGCAGCCAGCGGTTCGACACCCAGCAGGCGCAGGATGTCCTGCGGGCTCGGCTCGCCGTCCACGATGGTTTCACCCTTGGTGACATGCTCGCCTTCGAACACGATGACCTGGCGGTACTTCGGGATCAGCTCTTCGTGCTCCGAACCGTCGGTGTCCTTGATGATCAGGCGCTGCTTGCCCTTGGTGTCCTTGCCGAAGCTGATGATGCCCGAACGCTCGGCCAGCACCGCCGGATCCTTCGGCTTGCGCGCTTCGAACAGGTCGGCCACGCGCGGCAGACCACCAGTGATGTCGCGGGTCTTCGACGCTTCCTGCGGGATCTTGGCGACGACGTCGCCCACGCCCACCGGGGCGCCGTCCTGCAGGTTGACGATCGAACGCGGCGGCAGCAGGTACTGCGCCGGCAGGTCGGTGCCCGGGATCGACAGGTCGTTGCCCTTGGCGTCGACGATGCGCACGATCGGGCGCAGGTCCTTGGCCTGGGTACCACGACGCTTCGGATCGGTGATCTCGCGCGAGGCCAGGCCGGTCAGCTCGTCGGTCTTCTCGATGACGGTGATGCCGTCGACGAAATCGATGAAGCGGATGAAGCCGGCCACTTCCGACACGATCGGGTGGTTATGCGGATCCCAGTTGGCCACGGTCTGGCCCGCCTTGATCGCATCGCCGTCCTTGGACGTGATGGTCGCACCGTACGGCAGCTTGTAACGCTCACGCTCACGGCCGTGCGCATCGAGCACCGAGATTTCGCCCGAGCGCGACACCGCCACCAGCGAGCCGTTGGCGTGCTCGACGGACTTGAGGTTGCTGAACTTGACCGAGCCGGTGGTCTTGACGGTGATGTTGTCGACCGCAGCAGCTCGCGACGCCGCACCACCGATGTGGAACGTACGCATGGTCAGCTGGGTACCCGGCTCACCGATGGACTGGGCGGCGATGACGCCGACCGCTTCACCGATGTTGACCAGGTGGCCACGGGCCAGGTCGCGGCCGTAGCAGCGCGAGCAGACACCGAAGGCCGATTCACAGGAGATGGTCGAGCGGACCTTGATGGTCTGCACGCCGGCATCTTCCAGCTTGGCAACCCAGGCTTCGTCCAGCAGGGTGTTGCGGGTGACGATCGGATCTTCGTCGTTGCCCGGCAGGAACACGTCCTCGGCAACCACGCGGCCCAGCACGCGGTCCTTCAGCGGCTCGACCACGTCGCCGCCTTCCACGATCGGGGTCATGATCAGGCCTTCGGTGGTACCGCAATCCACTTCGGTGATCACCACGTCCTGCGCGACGTCGACCAGGCGACGGGTCAGGTAACCCGAGTTCGCGGTCTTCAGCGCGGTATCGGCCAGACCCTTACGGGCACCGTGGGTGGAGTTGAAGTACTCCTGCACGTTCAGGCCTTCGCGGAAGTTCGCCTTGATGGGCGTCTCGATGATCGAGCCGTCCGGGCGGGCCATCAGGCCACGCATGCCGGCCAGCTGACGGATCTGCGCCTGCGAACCACGCGCACCGGAGTCGGCCATGATGTACAGCGAGTTCATCGACTTCTGGTCGATGGTCTCGCCCTTGGCATTGACCACCTTCTCGGTACCGATGGTGTCCATCATCGCCTTGGCGATGCGCTCGTTGGTGCGCGACCAGATGTCGACCACCTTGTTGTAACGCTCGCCGGCGGTGACCAGGCCCGACTGGTACTGCTCCTGGATTTCCAGCACTTCGGCTTCGGCCTCGGTGAGGATGCCCTTCTTCTCGTCCGGGATCAGCATGTCGTCGATGCCGATCGAGACGCCGGCGCGGGTCGCATAGGCGAAGCCGGTGTACATCAGCTTGTCGGCGAACACGACCGTGTCCTTCAGGCCGAGCTGGCGGTAGCTGGAGTTGATCAGGCGGCTGATGTTCTTCTTGGTCAGCTCGACATTGGCCAGCGCGAACGGCAGGCCTTCCGGCAGGATTTCAGCCAGCAGGGCGCGACCGATCGTGGTGTCCACAATCGAGGTCCTGTTCTGCTTGTTGCCGTCTTCGTCGGTCACCACCTCGGTGATGCGGACCTTGACCTTGGCGTGCAGTTCCACCACGCGGTTGTCGTAGGCGCGCTTGACTTCGGCGATGTTGGCGAAGGCCATGCCCTCGCCCTTCTTGTTTTCCAGCGAGCGGGTCATGTAGTACAGACCCAGCACGACGTCCTGCGACGGCACGATGATCGGCTCGCCGTTGGCCGGCGACAGGATGTTGTTGGTCGACATCATCAGCGCACGCGCTTCCAGCTGGGCTTCCAGCGAGAGCGGCACGTGGACGGCCATCTGGTCACCGTCGAAGTCGGCGTTGAACGCGGTGCAGACCAGCGGGTGCAGCTGGATCGCCTTGCCCTCGATCAGCACCGGCTCGAACGCCTGGATGCCCAGGCGGTGCAGGGTCGGCGCACGGTTCAGCATCACCGGATGCTCGCGGATGACCTCTTCCAGGATGTCCCAGACTTCGGCTTCTTCGCGCTCGACCAGCTTCTTGGCGGCCTTGATGGTGGTGGCCAGGCCACGACGCTGCAGCTTGGCGAAGACGAACGGCTTGAACAGCTCCAGCGCCATCTTCTTCGGCAGGCCGCACTGGTGCAGGCGCAGGTACGGGCCGACCACGATGACCGAACGGCCCGAGTAGTCGACGCGCTTGCCGAGCAGGTTCTGGCGGAAGCGACCCTGCTTGCCCTTGATCATGTCGGCCAGCGACTTCAGCGGGCGCTTGTTGGTGCCGGTGATGGCACGACCGCGGCGGCCGTTGTCCAGCAGTGCATCGACCGATTCCTGCAGCATGCGCTTTTCATTGCGCACGATGATGTCCGGCGCGCTCAGTTCGAGCAGGCGGCGCAGGCGGTTGTTGCGGTTGATGACGCGGCGGTACAGGTCATTCAGGTCGGAGGTCGCGAAGCGGCCGCCATCCAGCGGGACCAGCGGACGCAGGTCCGGCGGCAGCACCGGCAGCACGGTCATGACCATCCATTCCGGACGGTTGCCCGATTCCAGGAAGGCTTCGATCAGCTTGATGCGCTTGGTGAGGCGCTTGAGCTTGGTTTCCGAACCGGTAGCGGCGATTTCCTCGCGCAGGCGGGTCATCTCGGACTGCAAGTCGATCGTGCGCAGCAGTTCGTACACGGCCTCGGCGCCCATGGCGGCGTCGAAGTCGTCACCGTGTTCCTGGCGGGCCTGCAGGTACTGTTCCTCGGTCAGCAGCTGGCGGCGCTCCAGGGCGGTCAGGCCCGGCTCGGTCACCACGTACGCTTCGAAGTACAGCACGCGCTCGATGTCGCGCAGGGTCATGTCCAGCATCAGGCCGATGCGCGACGGCAGCGACTTGAGGAACCAGATGTGCGCGACCGGCGAGGCCAGGTCGATGTGGCCCATGCGCTCGCGGCGCACCTTGGCCAGGGTTACTTCGGTGCCGCACTTTTCGCAGACCACGCCGCGGTGCTTCATGCGCTTGTACTTGCCGCACAGGCACTCGTAGTCCTTCACCGGGCCGAAGATGGCGGCGCAGAACAGGCCGTCGCGTTCCGGCTTGAAGGTACGGTAGTTGATGGTTTCCGGCTTCTTCACTTCGCCGAAGGACCACGAACGGATCAGGTCCGGCGAGGCCAGCGCGATCTTGATCGCGTCGAAGTCCAGCGTCTGGCGCTGCTGGTTGAAGAGGTTGAGCAGGTCTTTCATGGTGTTCTCCAGAAGGAGGAATGCTGTGTCGATGGGCTTTCAGTTCACTGCCAGCGGCGCGGCGGCGGACCGCCGCGCCGGCATGGATCAGTTGTCTTCCAGTTCCATGTTGATGGCCAGCGAGCGGATTTCCTTCACGAGCACGTTGAAGGATTCCGGCATGCCCGCGACCATCTCGTGCTCGCCGTCGACGATGTTCTTGTACATCTGGTTGCGGCCCTGCACGTCATCGGACTTCACCGTCAGCATTTCCTGCAGGGTGTAGGCCGCGCCGTAGGCTTCCAGCGCCCAGACTTCCATTTCACCGAAGCGCTGGCCGCCGAACTGCGCCTTGCCGCCCAGCGGCTGCTGGGTGACGAGCGAGTACGGACCGGTCGAACGGGCGTGCATCTTGTCGTCGACCAGGTGGTTCAGCTTCAGGTAGTGCATGTAACCGACGGTGGTATGGCGGTCGAATGCTTCACCGGTGCGGCCGTCGTACAGCTGGGTCTGGCCACTGCTCGGCAGGTCGGCCAGTTCCAGCATGCGCTTGATTTCCGCTTCGGTGGCACCGTCGAACACCGGGGTGGCCATCGGCACGCCGTCGGTCAGGTTGCGGGCCAGGCGCAGCAGCTCCTCGTCGCTGAACTGCGACAGGTCGACACGGTTGGCCACGTTGGTGTCGTCGTGGTTGTAGATGTCGTCCAGGAACTTGCGCAGGTCGGCGACCGCCGCCTGGGCTTCCAGCATCGCCTGGATCTTGCGACCCAGACCCTTGGCGGCCCAGCCCAGGTGCACTTCCAGGATCTGGCCGATGTTCATACGCGACGGCACGCCCAGCGGGTTCAGCACGATGTCCACGGTCTCGCCCGAGGCCATGTACGGCATGTCCTCGACCGGCACCACGTTGGACACCACACCCTTGTTGCCGTGGCGGCCTGCCATCTTGTCGCCCGGCTGGATGCGGCGCTTCACCGCCAGGAACACCTTGACCATCTTCAGCACGCCCGGGGCGAGGTCGTCGCCCGCGGTGATCTTGCCGCGCTTGTCGGCGAAGCGACGCTCGAATTCCTTCTCGTGCGCCTGGATCTGCTTCTGGGCGCGCTCGATGGCTTCCGAGGCGTCCTCGTCCTTCATGCGCAGGGCGAACCAGTCAGACTTCTTCAGGCCGTCGAGGAAGGCGTCGGTGATCACGTCACCCTTCTTCAGGCCAGCACCACCATTGACCACCTTGCCCACGATCTGCGAACGCAGACGCATGTAGATGGCCGCTTCCAGGATGCGGAACTGGTCATCGAAGTCCTTCTTGACGCGCTTGATTTCGGACTCTTCGATCTGGCGGGCGCGCTTGTCCTTCTCGATGCCGTCGCGGGTGAAGACCTGCACGTCGATGACGGTGCCGTCCATGCCCGGCGGAACGCGCAGCGAGCTGTCCTTAACGTCCGAAGCCTTCTCGCCGAAGATCGCGCGCAGCAGCTTCTCTTCCGGGGTCAGCTGGCTTTCGCCCTTCGGGGTGACCTTGCCGACCAGGATGTCGCCGGCGCGCACTTCGGCACCGATGTACACCACGCCGCTTTCGTCCAGGCGGTTCAGCGCCTGCTCGGAGACGTTCGGGATGTCGGCGGAGATTTCCTCCGGCCCCAGCTTGGTGTCGCGCGCGACGCAGGTCAGCTCTTCGATGTGGATCGTGGTGTAGCGATCCTCTTCCACCACGCGCTCGGAGAGCAGGATGGAGTCTTCGAAGTTGTAGCCGTTCCACGGCATGAACGCGATCAGCATGTTCTGGCCCAGGGCCAGCTCGCCGATGTCGGTGGACGGACCGTCGGCCAGCACGTCGCCGCGGGCAATGACGTCACCCACCTGGACCAGCGGACGCTGGTTGATGCAGGTGTTCTGGTTCGACCGGGTGTACTTGACCAGGTTGTAGATGTCCACGCCGGCGTCGGTGGCGCCAACGATCTCTTCCTCGTTGACCTTGACCACGATGCGGGCGGCGTCGATCTGCACGATCTCACCACCACGACGGGCGTTCACGGTCACACCCGAGTCACGCGCCACGGCGCGCTCGATGCCGGTGCCGACCAGCGGCTTCTGCGAACGCAGGGTCGGCACGGCCTGACGCTGCATGTTGGCGCCCATCAGTGCGCGGTTCGCGTCATCGTGCTCCAGGAACGGAACCAGCGCGGCCGCGATCGAGACGGTCTGCATCGGCGAAACGTCCATGAAGTGGACTTCCGCCGGCGGCTTCAGCAGCGATTCGCCCTGGAAGCGGCACGGAACGAACTGCTCGGTCAGGGTGCCCTTGGCGTCGGTCAGCGCGTTGGCCTGCGCAATGACGTACTCGTTCTCTTCAATGGCCGACAGGAACTCGACTTCGTCATAGACCTTGCCGTCCACGACCTTGCGGTACGGGGTCTCGAGGAAACCGTACTTGTTGGTGCGGGCGTACACGGCCAGCGAGTTGATCAGGCCGATGTTCGGGCCTTCCGGGGTTTCGATGGTGCAGACGCGGCCGTAGTGGGTCGGGTGCACGTCGCGCACTTCGAAGCCGGCGCGCTCACGGGTCAGACCGCCCGGGCCCAGGGCCGAGACGCGACGCTTGTGGGTCACTTCCGACAGCGGGTTGTTCTGGTCCATGAACTGCGACAGCTGCGAGGAGCCGAAGAACTCCTTGATGGCAGCGGCGACCGGCTTGGCGTTGATCAGTTCCTGCGGGGTCAGGCCTTCCGACTCGGCCATCGACAGGCGCTCCTTGACCGCACGCTCGACGCGGACCAGGCCGACGCGGAACACGTTCTCGGCCATTTCGCCGACCGAACGCACGCGACGGTTGCCCAGGTGATCGATGTCGTCGACCACGCCGCGACCGTTGCGGATCTCGGTCAGGACCTTGATCACGTCCAGGATGTCGGAGCTTTCGCCGTGGGCAGCGACCAGGCGCTTGGACTCTTCGTCGTTGCGCTCGCCGAAGTACTTGCTGTCGTACAGCACGGCTTCGCCGGTGGTTTCCTTGCGGCCCACGCGGCGGTTGAACTTCATGCGGCCGACCGCGGACAGGTCGTAGCGCTCGAAGGTGAAGAACAGGTTGTGGAACAGGTTCTGCGCGGCATCCTTGGTCGGCGGCTCGCCCGGACGCATCATGCGGTAGATCTCGACCAGGGCCTCCAGCTGGGTCTTGGTCGGGTCGATACGCAGGGTGTTGGACAGGTACGGGCCACGATCCAGGTCGTTCACCCACAGGGTGCCCACGGCATCCACACCGGCCTTGCGGAAGGCCTGCAGCTGCTCGTCCGTGATCTCGTCGTTGGCCTGGGCCAGCAGTTCGCCGGTCGAGGCATCGACCACGTCGTGCGACAGGATGCGGCCGACGATGTAGTCGTCCGGCACGGCCAGGGCGGCGATGCCCGAGGCTTCCAGCTGCTTGATGTGGCGCGCGGTGATGCGCTTGCCGGCTTCCACGATGACCTTGTCGCCGTCGGCGAGGTCGAAGCCCAGGGTCTCGCCACGCAGGCGCTCCGGCACCAGCTCCAGCTGGACGCCTTCATCCGGGTTGATGTGGAAGGTGTTGATCTCGAAGAACTCGGCCAGCATCTCTTCGTTGCTGTAGCCGAGCGCGCGCAGCAGGATCGACACCGGCAGCTTGCGGCGGCGGTCGATACGGGTGAACAGCGCGTCCTTCGGGTCGAACTCGAAGTCCAGCCAGGAGCCGCGGTAAGGAATGATGCGGGCGCTGTACAGCAGCTTGCCCGAGCTGTGGGTCTTGCCACGGTCGTGGTCGAAGAACACGCCCGGCGAGCGGTGCAGCTGGGAGACGATGACGCGCTCGGTGCCGTTGACGATGAAGGTGCCGTTCTCGGTCATCAGCGGGATTTCGCCCAGATAGACCTCCTGCTCCTTCACGTACTTGATGGCCTTGGTCGACGACTCACGGTCGTAGATCACCAGGCGCACGGTCACGCGCAGCGGGGCGCCGTAGCTCATGCCGCGCTGGCGGCACTCACGCTCGTCGAAGACCGGTTCGCCCAGCTTGTAGCCGACGTATTCCAGGGCAGCGTTGCCGCTGTAGCTGGCGATCGGGAAGACCGACTTCAGCGCAGCGTGCAGGCCGTGGTCCGTGCGCTTGGCCGGATCGACGTTTTCCTGCAGGAATTCACGATAGGAATCCACCTGGATGGCGAGCAGGAACGGCACTTCGAGAATCGAGCGCTGCTTGCCGAAATCCTTGCGGATACGCTTTTTTTCGGTGAACGAATAGGACGTCATGAGGTCTTCCACCTTGTTGTGCGGATCGTGCGCCCACGATCCGAAGGGAACTTGAAATTGTCAGTTGGAAGTCGCTGGTATTGCCGGCACCAGCACGCCTTCTCCCGCTACTTCCAACTGCCAACTCGTCTGCTACCACTCCCCCGCTGCCGCGCTCGGCGCTGGCCTGCCGGGGTTTGACTGCAGCCCGTGTTGGGCTTTTTCCTGCTTTTGAAACAGTCGACTAACAGTCGACCCTACCGGTACCACTACAACGACCAAAGGCCGGGGGCTTACGCCCCCAGCCTTGGCTGCATCGCCGCGAATCGGTGACGATGCAAGGTAACTGCTTACTTGACTTCGACAGTCGCGCCAGCAGCTTCCAGGTCCTTCTTCATCTTCTCGGCTTCTTCCTTCGAAGCGTTGTCCTTCAGGACGCCGCCGGCTTCGGCCAGGTCCTTCGCTTCCTTCAGGCCCAGGCCGGTGATGGCGCGGACGGCCTTGATGACTTCGACCTTCTTCTCGCCGGCAGTCTTCAGGGTGACGACGAATTCGGTCTGCTCTTCAACAGCAGCAGCCGGGCCAGCGGCAGCAGCCACGGCAACCGGAGCAGCGGCGGAGACGCCGAACTTCTCTTCGATGGCCTTGACCAGCTCCATCACTTCCATCAGGGACTTCTCGGCGATGGCGTCGACGATCTGTTCGTTGGTAAGGGACATGATTAATACCTTTGGATGATTTTCTGGGTTGAGGTTCCGTCAGGAACCACGGTAAGTCGAAACTCAGGCGGTCTCGGCGGCCGGCTCGGCAGCGTCAGCGGCGACATCGCCACCCCCCTGCTTCTCGCCAACGGCCTTGATCGCGCGGGCAAACATCGTGACCGGCTCGGTCAGGACGCGGGCCAGCATGGCCAGGGCCTGGTCGCGGGTCGGCAGCGATGCCAGCACGTCGACGTGGCTCGCCGGGAACACTTCACCACCGATGGCGACGACCTTAGCCTTCAGCTTGTCGTTGCCCTTGGCGGCTTCCTTGATCAGGCGACCGGCAGCGCCGGGCTCCTCGAGCGAGAACGCGTACAGCAGCGGACCAACCATCTGGTCCTGGGCGACTGCGAACTCGGTGCCTTCAACGGCGCGCGAAGCCAGGGTGTTCTTGACAACCTTCAAGAAAACACCGGTTTCACGAGCCTGCTTGCGCATCGCGGTCATCTGGGCGACCGTGGTGCCAGCGTATTCGGCTGCGATCAAGGAGTGGGCCTTGGCGGCGACGTCTGCCAGCTCGGCGACTACTTCTTGCTTCTGGGACAGATTGAGAGCCATTGCACTCCTCCTATTGAACTCCGCTTACGGCTCCTGCCGTGTGCGGTCCTGTGCGGCATCCGTCCTGGACGCCGGGAACATCGGGATGATGTTCCGGGGGTGGGCCGTTCTAGACCTGGAGTGGGCCAACCTGGGAAACCCAGACGTGCGTGAACCAGAAAAACTCCAGAAGGGCACCATCTACGCAGGGTGATTCCGGGGAATCGATTAAGCGCTCCTGACTGCTCCGGCGGCGACTCCTTGCCAGATCGAGCTTCCATGCCCGTCGCCGGTATTGCCACGACCGCGCCTGCGGTCTTTGACGGCTACCGCGGGCGATGCACTGCCAGCGATGCCTTCAAATGTCACGGTCACGGCACCCGGGGCACCGTGACCGCTTGAAACAATTACTTCAGGGTCAGCGACGACTGGTCGACGGTGACGCCCGGGCCCATCGTCGAGCTGACCGAAACCTTCTGCAGGTAGGTGCCCTTCGAGGTGGCCGGCTTGGCCTTGATCAGGTCCAGCAGCAGCGCGGTCAGGTTCGACTTCAGCGCGTCTTCGGCGAAGTCGGCCTTGCCGATGGTGCAGTGGATGATGCCGGCCTTGTCGGTGCGGTAACGGACCTGACCCGACTTGGCGTTCTTCACGGCTTCACCCGGGTTCGGGGAAACGGTGCCGACCTTCGGGTTCGGCATCAGGCCGCGCGGGCCCAGCACGGTGCCCAGCTTACCGACGACGCGCATGGCGTCCGGGGTCGCGATGACGACGTCGTAGTTCAGATCGCCGGCCTGCATCTTCTCGGCCAGGTCATCCATACCGACGGCGTCGGCGCCAGCAGCCAGGGCTTCGTCAGCCTTGGCACCGGCCGGAGCGAACACGGCGACGCGGACCGACTTGCCGGTACCGGCCGGCAGCACGGTGGAGCCACGGACCTGCTGGTCGGACTTCTTCGCATCGACGCCCAGGCGCACGGCAACGTCGATCGACTCGACGAACTTGGCCTTGGTGGCGGTCTTCAGGATGTTGATCGCGTCCTCGAAGGCGTATGCCTTGCCCGGAACGACGGCGGCCTTGATGGCCTTCTCACGCTTGGTCTGTGCCATCTTATTAACCCTCCACCACGAGGCCCATGGAACGGGCAGAGCCAGCGATGGTACGCACGGCGGCGTCCAGGTCGGCGGCAGTCAGATCCGGTTCCTTCGCCTTGGCGATCTCTTCCAGCTGCTTACGGGTGACCTTGCCGACCTTCTCGGTGTTCGGGCGCTTGGAGCCCGACGAGATGCCAGCAGCCTTCTTCAGCAGGGTGGTAGCCGGAGTGCTCTTGGTGATGAAGGTGAACGTACGGTCCGAGTAGGCCGTGATGATCACCGGAACCGGCAGACCCGGCTCGAGCTTCTGCGTGGCAGCGTTGAACGCCTTGCAGAATTCCATGATGTTCAGGCCACGCTGACCCAGCGCAGGACCGACCGGCGGCGAGGGGTTGGCCTGACCGGCCTTCACCTGCAGCTTGATGTAACCGACAACTTTCTTTGCCATGTGAGTGCTCTCCGGGTGCTAGCGCCTTTCGACAACAGGCTCCCCATCGGACCGGGAATCACGCGTCCCGGCATCGCGTTTTGAAATCATGCTGAAGGCCACCTTGCGGCGGCCTCGTCCTGCTGGCTTTCCGAGCAGGAAGCCGCGCACTATAACAGGTTTTTTCTTCACATGCCTGAAGCGGCACGTAAACGAACGGAACCGGGCCAGGCCCGGTTCCCTTTGTCGAGTCGAGCCATGCTCGACTACCGCACCATCCAGACCCCGGAGTCGAGCGTGGCTCGACTCTACAGGACAGGTCAGACGGCCTTTTCGACCTGGCCGAACTCGAGCTCGACCGGAGTGGCACGACCGAAGATCAGCACCGAGACGCGCAGACGGCTCTTCTCGTAGTTGACTTCTTCGACGACGCCATTGAAATCGTTGAACGGACCGTCGGTGACGCGGACCATCTGGCCCGGCTCGAACAGCACCTTCGGACGCGGCTTCTCGACACCTTCCTGAACGCGGTTCAGGATGGCCTCGGCCTCGGAATCGGCGATCGGCAGCGGACGATCGGCGGTGCCGCCGATGAAGCCCATGACGCGCGGGGTTTCCTTGACCAGATGCCAGCTTTCGTTGTCGATGCGCGGAATACCGGCTTCCTCGTGGGTCTCGATCTGGACCAGCACGTAACCCGGGAAGAACTTGCGCTCGGAACGGCGCTTCTGGCCGGCGCGCATCTCGACCACTTCCTCGGTCGGGACCAGGACGTCGCCGAAGCGCTCTTCCATGCCGTCACGGACGATGCGATCGCGCAGAGCCTGCGCCACCGACTTCTCGAAGCCCGAATAGGCGTGAACGACGTACCAACGCTTCATGCAATTCTCCTTAGCGGCTCAGGAACCACTGAGTCAGTTTCTGGATCAGGAAGTCGAAGCCACCCAGCAGAAGACTGAGGATGAGCACCACGACAATCACGACCCAGGTCATGCGGACGGCTTCCTGGCGCGTCGGCCAGACCACCTTGCGCAGTTCGAAGCGCGACTCGGAGAGGAATTCGCGGGTGTCGCGCCCCTTGCCGGTCAGCATGAACACGCCGATACCGCCAACCAGACCGACCACGACCGCCAATGCACGCAGCTGACCCGCCCACGCACCCAGCTGGGCGGCGCGACCGGAGTCGGCGGAGAACCAGAACCAGACGAACAGACCGGCCAGCACCAGCAGCGATGCGGCGACATACTTGACGATATCTCCACCGTTGGCGGAGTTGTCCTTGGAGTGTTCGATCTTGCTATTCATCCGGCTGTGTCTGCTTTAGCGGCCCAGGCCGCTGGATAAGGTGGGCAGATGGCACGCCAGGAGGGACTCGAACCCCCAACCTGCGGTTTTGGAGACCGCTGCTCTGCCAATTGAGCTACTGGCGTACGTTGAAAACTTGCCTTCCCTTAGACGGCGAAGGCGGACCGAGGTTCCCGGCCCGCCATTCGCGTAACCGGCGGCGCTATGCAACCACCGGTACTGCAGGCTTACTCGATGATCTTCGAGACCACGCCGGCGCCGACGGTACGGCCGCCTTCGCGGATGGCGAAGCGCAGGCCTTCGTCCATGGCCACCGGGTTGATCAGGGTGACTTCCATCTTGACGTTGTCACCCGGCATCACCATTTC
>NZ_JCAFST010000025.1:0-8693 GCF_059369535.1 Stenotrophomonas sp. YJH_SMC_122
CACGGCTTGGTGCTTGAACTCATCGGTGTAGCTACGACGGGTGATACGGGACATAAGGGGCCTCCAAGTGCGATCAAAGTATCGCTTCTTGGCGTCCGCTGACGGGGGGCCAGATCAGTGAGCCGCATGGATGCGGCGACCGAGCCTACAGGGACGTATTTACGGCGTCCCCCGCAACCGGACCCACCCCGCCTCCCCACAGGAAACCCGCTTGGGCTGTTGCTGTTGCTTTTGCTGGGGTTGCCGGCCAGCGGCCGGCACTACCGCAGGTGCAGGGCGCAGCCCTGCCGATACCCAACCTACTTGGCAGCAGCGATCTGCTTTTCGATGTCGGCGGCGGTCACCGGACCGAGGAACGTATGCGCCAGCTTGCCCTGCGGGTCCAGCAGATGCGTCAACGGCAAGCCGCGTGGCGTGGCGAAGTCCGCCGGCGGATCGAACGGGTCCACGATCACGATCGGATAGGTCACCGGATGCTTGGTCAGGAACGACTGCATTTCCGGCACTTCGATGTCCTCGTAGGCCAGGCCGACCACTTCGATGTTGCTGCGCATCGCATGCAGGGCCGACAGCTCGGGCATCTCCTTGCGGCACGGCGCGCACCAGGTGGCCCAGAAGTTCACCACCACCCACTTGCCGCGATGCGCGGCCAGGTCGTAGTCGCTGCCGT
Source organism: Stenotrophomonas sp. YJH_SMC_122 (assembly GCF_059369535.1). Classification (NCBI taxonomy): domain Bacteria; kingdom Pseudomonadati; phylum Pseudomonadota; class Gammaproteobacteria; order Lysobacterales; family Lysobacteraceae; genus Stenotrophomonas; species Stenotrophomonas sp. YJH_SMC_122. The sequence continues at coordinate 671 of NZ_JCAFST010000025.1, forward strand.
CCACCGCCTTCATCTTCAGCGTCGGGAACTCGGCGGTGGTACGTTCGGCCGGGGTCTCCTCCACCGCTGCGGGGGTGGCCGGGGTCGGTGCCTGTGCCGGTGGCTGGCTGCTGGCGGGGGTGGGCTCCTGGGCCGGCTTGCAGGCCGACAGCGCCAGCAACAGTGCCAGCGGCAGCAGCAACGGGGTCTTGCGGGTCATGGCATGTCTCCGGAATCGGTGTAGATATCACTGACCTTGCGCTTCAGGCGTTCGCGCAGGGGCAGTCGCAGGTCATCCAGCGCCGCCAAGGCGGCACGGCCCAGGCTGTCGTCGCGGTACGGCAGGTGCTGCTCGGCTACCGGGATGCGCAGCTGGGTGCATTCGTAAAGATCGGCCAGGCTGACCTGGTCCAGGTCGCGCGACAGCAGCCACTCGCCGCGCTCATCGCGGCGCAGCAGGTCGATCTCCTGCAGGTTGCAGATCAGGTCCTGCAGCAGTGAATCGGTCAGCATCGGCTCCAGCCGCAGGATCTCGTCATCGGCCAGGCCCTTGCCCTTGGCCCGTGCATGCTGGAAGCGGCCAAGCAGGCGCAGCAGTCCATAGAACTCATACCCCTGCGGCAGGCGCAGCTCAACCGGCTGGTAGCGGAAGGCGGCCATCGAGGAGGCCAGCGACGCACCCAGCAGCACCGCCACCCAGCACAGGTAGATCCACAGCAGCAGGATCGGCACGAAGGCGACCGTGCCATACAGCTTCTGGTAGGACTGGAAGCTGCCCAGATAGGCGCCGATGCCCCACTTCACCAGCTCCAGGATCACCGCCGCCAGGATCGCGCCGGGTATCGCGTGCCGCCATTTCACGGTGTGGTGCGGCACCACCCGGAACATCAGCGTGATGCAGACGAACTCGATCAGGATCGGCGCCAGCCGCAGGGCCAGTTCGGCCAGCCAACGGCCCTCCTGGGTACCGAACAATGGCAACGCGAACACCCTCGCCGACACCGCCAGCGACGCAGCGGCGAGCATCGCGCCCAGGGTCAGCACGGTCCAGTAGACCAGGAAGCGGGTCAGCTTGGGCCGGGTCGAGCCGACCCGCCAGATCTGGTTGAAGGTCTCTTCCACGCTGTTGAGCGTGATCAGCAGCGATACCACCAGCGCGATGAAGCCGGCGGCGGTGAGCTGGCCAGCACTGGCCGAGAACTGCCGCAGGTAGCCCTCGGCCGCGCGCGCGGCGTTGGGCACGAAGTTGGAGAAGACGTAGTCGCTGAGCTGATCGCTCCAGCGGTCGAAAACGGGAAAGGCCGAGAGCACGCCGAATACCACGATGGCCAGCGGCACCAGCGCGAACACCGTGGTGTACGCCAGCGCCGCCGCTGCCTGGAACAGGCGGTCGTCGAGGAAGCGATGCCACAGGAAGCGGCCGAAACTGATGGCCCGTGCGCGATCCCGCGCGCGCTCCATCCACAGGTTGAGCGTATCCAAAGGTTCCATCGGTGGAAGGGTACCCGATGCGGAATGCTCGCAGGATAGCCATACTGGTGGCCACACGACGAGGAGAAGCGGGCACGATGGGCGAGATTCTGGTGCTGTATTACAGCCGGGGCGGTTCGGTGGCACGGCTGGCGCGCCAGATCGCGCGGGGCATCGGCGAAGTGCCGGGCATGACCGCGCGCCTGCGCACGGTGCCGCCAGTGGCCGCAGTGACCCAGACCGCGCAGCCGCCGGTGCCCGACGATGGCGCCCCCTACGTGAGCGTGCAGGACCTGGTCGAATGCCAGGGCCTGCTGCTCGGCAGCCCGACCCGCTTCGGCAACATGGCCGCGCCGGTCAAGCATTTCCTGGATGGGCTGGGCGCCGAATGGGTCAATGGCACCCTGTCCGGCAAGCCGGCCGGCGTGTTCACCTCCACCGCATCCATGCATGGCGGGCAGGAATCGACCCTGCTGTCGATGCAGGTGCCGCTGCTGCACCATGGCTGCGTGATCGTCGGCATCCCGTTCACCGAACCGGCGCTGAGCCATACCACCAGTGGCGGCACACCCTATGGTGCCAGCCACGTCGCCGGTGCCGCCGACGACCCGCAGCCGACCGACGACGAAGCCGTGCTGGCGCGCGCGCTGGGGCGCCGGGTGGCCGACATCGCGCAGCGGCTGGCCCGATGATCGCCACACCGCGCACGGTCCTGCTGCTGGCCCTGATGGGATTGGCCGCGCTGTTCGCCGGCTGGTTCATCAATGACAAGCACTGGCTGGCGACCCAGCTGGTGTTCACCGCGCCGCCGCTGGCGCTGGCCATCGCCGTGCGCCTGGGCTGGCGCAAGGCCGGATTCTGGGCCTCGGTCCTGGCGCTGGGCTGGTTCAGCCACGGCGTGATGAGCGCCTGGAGCCATCCGGAAACGCGCTGGCTGGCGCTGATCGAGATCGCGCTGGCCCTGCTGGTGATCTTCAGCGCCAGCCTGCCCGGCCTGCGCGCCCGCTTCGGCAAGCAACGCTGACGCTGCGCCCGCTGGGCCGTATCATCTGCATTCCTGGCCCCGCGCCGCAGTACCTGTCCTGGTTTCGCGCATGCACATGATGGAAGAGCTCCTGGTCGTCACCACCGGTGGCACGATCGACAAGATCTACTTCGACGACAAGTCGGACTACCAGATCGGCGATCCGCAGATCGGCATGATCCTGCGCGAGCTGGGCGTGACGTTCCGCTTCAACGTGATTCCGATCCTGCGCAAGGATTCGCTGCACATCAACGATGAGGACCGCGAGCTGATCCGCGCCACCATCGCCGCGCAGCCGACCCGGCACGTGCTGGTGACCCACGGCACCGACTCGATGGTGCAGACCGGCAAGGTGCTGGCGACGATCCCGGACAAGACGATCGTGATGACCGGTGCACTGAGCCCGGCACGCTTCCGCGGCTCGGATGCGGAGTTCAACATCGGCTGTGCGATCGGTGCGGTGCAGTCGCTGCCGAGCGGCGTGTACATCGCGATGAACGGGCGGATCTTCGACCCGCAGCACGTGCGCAAGAACGTGGCTGCGAACCGCTTCGAGTCGGTCTGAGGAACCGCGGCCGACCAAGGTCGGCACCTGCCAGAGCGCTGCCCTTGTAGTGCCGAGCCATACTCGGCAACCGCATGCCAGCGCGGCAGAACGGTCCGCAGCCGGAGCAGCCGAGCATGGGCTTGGCTACAGAAGCAAGAACGCCCCGGCCGGAGCCAGGGCGTGCCCATGGAGAGGGTCTTGGGCTCAGTACTGGGCGTTGAGGGTCAGGCCCGAGAAGGTGCTGTACGCCTTCACCCGCACATACCACGTGCCGGCGGCAGGGCTGTTGATCGTGCAGGTCTCGCTGTTGCCGCTCAGGTAGGGACGGCAGGTGTAGCTGGTATCGGTCGGGGCACTGCCCTGGCGCACGTACAGGTCGGCATCGCCGCTGCCGCCACTGATCGTCACGCGCAGCTGGCTGCTACCGGCCGGAACGGCGACGGTGTAGTTCAGCTCGGCACCGGTTGCAGCGCCCAGGCCGGTCACCGGCACGTTGTTCTGCAGCACGTTGCCACCCGGGTTCGGGTTGCCACCGCCGTTGATCGCCGCAGCCACGGCCGCGTTGGCGTCGACGATGCCGGCGCCGCAGCCACCCGAGCAGGCACCCGGCAGCGGGCGTGCAGTGCTCTTGATGATGCTTTCGACCTGCGCCGGGCTCAGCGGGCTTGGCGCGACCGACTGCATCAGCGCAACCACGCCGGCCACGTGCGGCGCCGCCATCGAGGTGCCGTTGTACGACGCGTAGCTGGCGCTGCCCGGCGTGGTGGTGCCGGTGTTGAGCGTGGACAGGATGCTCTGGCCCGGTGCCGAGATGTCGATGCCGGTGCCGTAGTTGGAGAAGCTGGCACGCGCACCGGCCGAGGTTGTGGCCGCCACGGCAATCACGTTCGGGCAGTTGGCCGGCACCGACGAGGACACGTTGGTGTTGCTGTTGCCGGCGGCGACCACCACGGTGGTGCCACGGCTGACCGCGCCGTTGATGGCGTTCTGGTAGGTGGTGGAGCAGCTGCCGCCACCACCCAGCGACATGTTGATGACTTCGGCCGGATTGGCGTTGGCCGGCACGCCACTGACGGTGCCGCCAGAGGCCCACACGATCGCGTCGGCGATGTCGGAGGTGTAACCGCCGCACTTGCCCAGCACGCGCACCGGGACGACCTTGGCATTGAACGCAGTACCGGCCACGCCGGTGCTGTTGTTGGTCACCGCCGCCACGGTGCCGGCGACGTGGGTACCGTGCCAGCTGGAGTTGGAGGCCGGGATGCCCGAGCCGCACTCGTTGGCGCCGTACCAGTCGCCCTCGTCATTCGGGTTGTTGTCGCGGCCGCCGCCATCGCGCGCCATCGCGGCATCGCTGATGAAGTCATAGCCAGGCAGGATGTTGGCGTTGAGATCGGGATGGTTGGTGATGCCGGTATCGATCACGGCCACCACCACGCCGGTGCCGGTGGCCTTGTCCCAGGCCGGCCGCACGTTGATCGACGCGTTGGAGGTACCGAAGCCCCACTGTTCGCTGAAGCGGGTGTCATTCGGGGTCAGCGTCGCACGCATGATCTGGTCGACTTCGACGTATTCCACGTTCGGGTCGGCGGCGAGCTTGCGCATCAGCAGCTCGGATTCGGCCTGGTCAAGCGGCCGATCGGTCCTGACCAGGGTCGGGCCAACGGCCAGCTTGCGGACCTCCTGCAGGCCCAGCGCGCGGCCCTGGCTGCTGGCCAGGCCGGCGGCGGCACTCTTCAGCGAAGAGGCCAGTGCGGTGGTGTTGGCCACCGGCGCACTACCGTCGCGGTACTTCACGATGAAGCGCTGGTGCGTCGGCGCGGACTGCAGGCCGCTGAGCTGGACGTCACCGGCCAGCGCAGGCGTGGCCAGCAGCAGCGATGACAGAACGGACGCACCAAGGACCACCCACACTCGACGCACACGCGGTTGCGTTACCTGGGACATCGTATTTCCCTTTCTTGTGGTGTGAATGCCGGAATCGGCAGAAGCACCGGCCCGAACCCTGGGCTGGCTTGGGTTGGCGAGGTTCGAAGTCCGGTGAGTCAGCGGATCCCCCTAACGATCCGCCGTGCATATGACGCTAATGGCCAGAACCGGACACCACAAGATTTTCAGCGTCTTTTCAGCAAGATGAAATGTTCGTTCTGAGACTTTTCGGGTCGAGGGTTTGTGAAGGTGAAGGAACTTTCTCGTGTCCTGCACAGACCTGACTGGGGCGTCACGTGTCCTGGAATGACTTTGCCGACATCGGCGTTCGGCCCCGGGCCCACAACGCAGAAAACCCGTCACGGGGACGGGCTTTCCGGAAGAGCAGCCGAGCGTCGGCTCGGCTCTACAGTTCAGCGTTGGGCGATCAGCCCAGCTTGACCAGCCAGTTGTGGCGGTCCGGCAGGCGGCCGTACTGGATATCGGTCAGTTCCTTGCGCAGCGACATGGTCACTTCGCCGGCCGGCGCGTTGATGTCGCCCACCGAGAAGCCGTCGCCCTTCAGCTGGCCGATCGGGGTGACCACCGCGGCGGTGCCACAGGCAAACACTTCGCTGATCGCGCCGGAGGCGACGCCGTCCTTCCACTCGTCGATGCTGACCTTGCGCTCTTCGACCTTCATGCCACGGTCGCGGGCCAGCTGCAGGATGCTCTCGCGGGTGATGCCCTCGAGGATGCTGCCCGACAGTTCCGGGGTGACCAGCGTGCCGTCCTTGTAGACCAGGAACACGTTCATGCCGCCCAGTTCTTCCAGGTACTTGCCTTCGACCGGGTCGAGGAACAGCACCTGCGAGCAGCCCTGCGCCTGCGCCTTCTGCTGCGGGAGCAGCGAGGCGGCGTAGTTGCCACCGCACTTGGCGGCACCGGTGCCGCCCTTGGCCGCACGCGCATACTCGGTGGACAGCCAGATCGACACCGGGGCAACGCCCTTGGCGAAGTACGGGCCGGCAGGGCTGGCGATGACGTAGTAGCCGGCCTTGTGCGCGCCGCGCACGCCGAGGAAGGCCTCGTCGCCGATCATGAACGGGCGGAAATACAGGCTCGACTCATCGGCCGAAGGCACCCAGTCACTGTCGACGGCGATCAGCTGCTTCAGCGATTCGACGAAGATCTCCACCGGCAGTTCCGGCAGCGCCAGGCGCTGCGCCGAACGCTGCAGGCGACGGCCGTTGGCATCCGGGCGGAAGGTCCAGATCGAACCGTCGGCGTGGCGGTAGGCCTTGATGCCTTCGAAGATTTCCTGGCCGTAATGCAGCACGGCGGCGGCCGGGTCCAGCTGCAGCGGGCCGTAGGCGCGCACGTTGGCATTGTGCCAGCCGGCATCCTTGTCCCAGCGCACTTCCACCATGTGATCGGTGAAGTGCAGGCCGAAGCCCGGCTTCTCCAGGATCTTGGCGCGCTCTTCAGCGCTGCGCGGGTGGTCCGAACGGGTGACGGCGAAGCTGGGGATGGACTGGGACACCGGAGGATTCCTGTTCTGGTTGCGGGTAGTGCCGGGCCCGCGTCACTGCGGGCCCTGGGTCAAAGCATGCCGGTCTCTAGCCGGGCCGCCTCGGACATCATGTGCTGGTTCCACGGCGGGTCGAACACCAGGTCGACGTCGGCCTCGGCCACCGTCGGGATCATTTCAAGCTTGCTGCGCACATCGTCGACCAGGATCTCGCCCATGCCGCAGCCCGGGGCGGTCAGGGTCATCTTCACGTCGATCTCGCGCTGGCCTTCGTCCAGGTGCTTGATCTCGACCTCGTAGACCAGGCCCAGTTCGACGATGTTCACCGGAATTTCCGGGTCGAAGCAGGTGCGCAGCTGCTGCCACACCAGCTGTTCCACCTGTTCATCAGTGGCGTCGGCCGGCAGTTCCAGCGGTGCCGGTGCCTCCTTGCCGATGGCGTCGCCGTCCTTGCCGGCGATGCGGAACAGGTTGCCCTCGACGAACACCGAATAACTGCCGCCCAGCGCCTGGGTGATGTACCCATAGCTGCCGGCCGGCAGGGTCACGGTATCGCCCTGCGGGACCATCACGGCCTCGCAATCGCGCTCGAAGTGGACAGGTTCGCTGCTACGGGAATACATGGGGACCGATATGGGGCCGTGGCCGAAGCCACGCAAGACGGCATTCTAGCCCAGCCGCCCCCGCACCGCCGGTGCACTGCGGCAAACCACAGTATCCTGTGGGTGATCTTCTGGGAGCTTCGATGTCCTCCAATGCCGCGCGTGCCAGGACCGTGACCTGGCTCTGGCCCCTCATGCTGCTGCTGGGCCTGTTTGTCGCTCCCCTCGCCTGGATGGTCCTGGCGCTGATGACCGGCCGGCAGGTCGGCTGGATGGCGGTGCTGGCCGCCCTGGAACTGGTGTTCATGCTGCGCCTGGGCACGCTGGGCCCAGGCCGGCTGCGCGTCGCCCTGGTCGTGCTCGGCACCCTGCTGGTGGCCGCCGTGGCCAACTGGGCCATCGCCAGCGCCTGGATGGGCGGCTCGATCGGCCTGGACCTGTGGGATGCCACCACGCGGATGGGCCCGCACCTGGCCTGGACCCTGATCAGCCTGGCCAACGGCGCGGTGGAATGGCTGTGGCTGGCCGTGGCCGTGGCCGTAGGTGCCTGGCTGGCGCGCTGAGCGCGTAGAGATTCATGGATTCGGTAGTGCCGGCCGCTGGCCGGCAAAAAGCGTGCGGACCAAGGTCCTCACCTACCAGCTGCAGCCACCACGCACGGATGGGGGTAGTGCCGGCCGCTGGCCGGCAAAAGCGTGCGGACCAAGGTCCGCACCTACCAACTGCAGCCGCCACGCACGGATGGGGGTAGTGCCGGCCGCTGGCCGGCAAAAAGCGTGCGGACCAAGGTCCGCACCTACCAGCTGCAGCCGCCACGCGCGGATGGGGGTAGTGCCGGCCGCTGGCCGGCAAAAGCGTGCGGACCAAGGTCCGCACCTACCAGCTGCAGCCACCACGCACGGATGGGGGTAGTGCCGGCCGCTGGCCGGCAAAAGCGTGCGGACCAAGGTCCGCACCTACCA
>NZ_JCAFST010000026.1:0-7044 GCF_059369535.1 Stenotrophomonas sp. YJH_SMC_122
CCACCAGGCCGGCAGCACCATGGGCGAGATCGTCGCCTCGGTGCAGCGCGTCACCGACATCATGGCCGAGATTTCCGCTGCTTCGCAGGAACAGAGCGCGGGCATCGAGCAGGTCAACCAGACCGTGGTGCAGATGGACGAAACCACCCAGCAGAACGCCGCACTGGTGGAGGAAGCTACCGCCGCCGCACGTGCGATGGAGGACCAGGCCGTGCAGCTGGGTGAAGCAGTGGCCCGCTTCCGGCTGGCATCGCACGGCACGACGGCCATTCCGGCACGCCCGCTGGCAGCACCGGTACCGCGCCAGGTCGCAGCCGCCGCACCGGCGGCAAAAGCGGTCCCGGCACGTGCGCTGCGCACCGGGACAGCCCAGCCGGCACTGGCTGCGGACGGCGACTGGCAGGAGTTCTGACAGAACCACGGGGTCAGATCCTTTTCCCTCGGGAAAGGGATCTGGGTCCTCACGCGCCGAAAGTGATGCAAATCCCACTTCATAATCCGGTGCAGAGGCCGATATCCCCATCGAGCCTCGCACCAACGCGTGCTGGCGCCCGCCCCTGACCGTAGATTCCATGTCCGACGGCAACGACACTGCAGTGCATGATGTCCACGCGGCCGACGCCGCTGACGAGCGCTTCCTGGTCCGCAACCCGCGCCAGCTGCGGCAGCTGCTGCGCTCGCTGATCGACCAGCGATCATTGATCAACGCGCACATCGACGGCCGCGACCGTTCGTTCCCCACTGCGCTGCTCGACCTCGACGAGGACGAGGACACCCTGCTGCTCGATGGCAGCCTGCAGGAAGCTTCCAACCGCGCCGCCGAGCAGGCCGATCACCTGCTGTGCTTCGCCCAGCTCGAACGGGTGCTGGTGCGCTTCCGCCTGCACGAACTGCAGCGCGTGGACAACGACGGCCACGTGGCCTTCCGCGCCCCGCTTCCGGAAGAACTGGTGCACCTGCAGCGCCGCGAACTGTATCGGCTGGAGACGCCAGTCACTGATTCACCGCAGCTGCTGCTGCCACCCGGCGAAGCGCGGGCCGAAGCGCTGTCGATGCGGGTGGTGGACATCAGCGGTGGCGGCCTGGCCGTGGTGGTGCCCAATGACTGCGCGGTGTTTGGTCTGCAGAAGCGCTATCCGGCGCAGCTGTCGCTGCCGGACGGCCCCGACCTGGATATCGAACTGGTGGTCTGCAACCTGCTGCCGCAGCGTCAGCCCAACGGCATCGAGGTCAAGCGCGTGGGAATGCGCTTTGAATGCCTGCCACGCGGCGCCGACAGCGCCATCCAGCGCTACATCTTCCGCATCGACCGCCAGCGCAAGGCCCGCCGCAACGGCGAGCTCTAAGGCCAGGCCAACAGGAAGTGCCGGCCGCTGGCCGGCAACTTCGCGACAATGCGGGTACGGCCATTGCCGGCCAGCGGCCGGCACTACCGATCTCCGGTAGATCCACGCCATGCGTGGATGCCCTTCCCCCGGCACCTAAAGTCCCCCCCGGCGGGGCCGATATCGAGCCTGACACCGGGACTTCCGGCAGAACCAGGACCCCTCGATGAACGACAAGACCAGCTCCGCCGCCAGCGCCGGTGGCGAATTCCTCAGCTTCACCCTTGGTGACGAGCACTACGGCGTGGACATCCTCAAGGTGCAGGAAATCCGCGGCTACGACGCCGTCACCCGCGTGCCGGACGCCCCGGACTACATCAAGGGCGTGATCAACCTGCGCGGCACCATCGTCCCGGTGATCGACCTGCGCCTGAAGCTGCGCCTGGACAACGCCCGCTACGATGCCTTCACCGTGATGATCGTGCTGAACGTGGAAGACCGCGTGGTCGGCATCGTCGTCGACAGCGTCTCCGACGTGATCCCGCTGTCGGCCGAGCAGATCCGCCCGACCCCGGAATTCGGCGCCGCCGTCGATACCCGCTTCATCTCCGGCATCGGTACCCACGACGATCGCATGCTGATCCTGCTGGACATCGAGACCCTGCTCGACAGCGCCGACATGGGCCAGGCCAACCTTGCCGAAGACGTCGCTGCCTGAGCAAACGGAACTGCTTCACGTTCCAGTCACAACACCCTTCAGTTCCCTTCGGCGGTGCCGATAGGGGGACAGAAGCCGGTCGCGCAGGAGCGCGCAGGACCGGCCCGATCGTTACCATCCCCGGAGATACCCTCGATGAAGTCCCTGTTTGCGTTCGTCTCGGCCGCTGTCCTGGCCACCACCGCCGCCTCCGCTTTCGCCCAGTCGGCCGACATGATCCCGCCGGAAATGGCGCCGCGTTCGGTCGGCAAGGACGGCATGGTCTGTGGCAAGGTCGAAAAGGCCCGTTACGCAGAAGGCTCCGAAGGCCAGCCGACCTTCCTGTACATGGGCGGCGCCTTCCCGCGCCACACCTTCTCGGCGCGTATCGCCGGCGAGAACCGCGGCAAGTTCTCCTTCCCGCTGGAAACCCTGGAAGGCAAGACCGTCTGCGTGATCGGCAAGATCCAGCGCGACGCCTCGCGAGCAGAAATCGAAGTCAGCTCGCCGGCCGGGCTGAAGCTGGCCAACATCAAGTAATCCGCCGTTCGTCGGACCACGCCGGGCCTGGTCCTGGCGTGGTTTCTGCTGCAACCGGGCCCGATGCCCGGGCGCGTCTGCCTTAGGAGCTCGCAACGCCCATGCCGTGGATCAACAACCTGAAACTGATGCCGAAACTGCTGCTGACTTTCGGCGTCCTCCTGCTGGTGATGCTGCTGCAGGGCATCGTCGCCTATCGCGGCCTGCATTCGCTGAACAACGTCACCACCGAGCTGGCCGGTTCGCGCATGGAGAGCATCCGCATGGCCGGCGAGATGCGCGGCATGCTGGGTGAGTACCGCAATGCCGCCTACCAGCAGCTGATCCGCGCCAGCGATGACGTCAAGTCCGACGCGCGCAAGCAGGGTGTCGACCTGCGCGCCAGCATGGACAAGTCGATCAAGGAGTATCCGAAGCTGGTCGACAACCCGCAGCAGAAGAAGCTGTTCGACGCCTTCGCCAAGGAATGGAAGGACGCCCTGGCATCCTATGACAGCGTCACCGAGATGCTGGAACTGGACCTGCCGGACGACGCCATCGATACCTTCGTCGGCGAAACCCGCACCAAGCACCGCAAGGCTGCCTCCGCGCTGGAGGCGCTGATCGCCGAAGACAACCGCCTCGCCCGCGCCTCGCGCGACGAGGCCGCTTCCACCTATTCCGCCTCGGCCGTGCTGACCGTGATCGCCCTGCTGGGTGGCGCCGCGCTCGGCCTGGTGCTGGTGTGGCTGTTTGCCCGCGCCCTGGTCGGCAGCGTGCGTGGCGCCGTCTCGGTCGCCAACGACGTGGCCGGCGGCAAGCTCGATGGCCACATCGACGTCAGCCGCCAGGATGAAGTGGGCGAACTGATGCAAGCCATGCAGCGCATGCAGCGCGACCTGCGCGAGCGCATCGAGACCGACCAGGCGATCGCCCGCGAGAACCTGCGCATCCGTACCGCGCTGGACTACAGCTCGACCGGCGTGTACCTGACCGACACCAGCAACACCATCGTCTACAGCAACCGCGCCCTGCAGCAGACCCTGAGCCAGTACCAGGACGAACTGCGCCGCGACCTGCCGGACTTCGATGCCCAGGCCTCGCTGATCGGCAAGCCGGTCACCGTGCTCGAGCACCGTGGCGAGATGGACCAGACCCTGCTGAACAACCTGAAGGCACACGGTGTCGCGCGTCGCCCGATGCAGTACGGCGATGCCCAGTTCGCCCAGGTGGTGTCGACCATCCGCAATGAAGGCGGCGACACCGTCGGCTACGTGGTGGAATGGCGCGACCGTACCCAGGAAGCGCAGGTTGAAGCGGAAGTGGCCCGCGTGATCGCCCAGGCCGCCGCCGGCGACCTGTCCGGCCGCATTGACGCCACCGACAAGGAAGGCTTCTTCCTGCAGCTGGCGCAGCAGATCAACGGCCTGCTGGACGCCAACGCCGGCAGCATCGAACAGGTCTCCGGCCTGCTTGCGGCACTGTCGCAGGGTGACCTGACCGTGCGCATGCACGGCGACTACCAGGGCGTGTTCGCCCGCATGCGTGACGATGCCAACGCCACCGCCGCGCAGCTGAGCGAGATCGTCACCCGCATCAAGCAGTCCAGCCGCGCGATCAGTTCGGCCGCTGGCGAGATCGCCTCCGGCAACAGCGACCTGTCGCGCCGGACCGAGCAGCAGGCCGCCAACCTGGAAGAAACCGCGGCCTCGATGGAGGAACTGACCTCCACCGTGCGCCAGAACGCCGAGCATGCCCGCCAGGCCAACCAGCTCGCCATTGGCGCGCATGGCGTCGCCTCGCAGGGCGGCGAGGTCGTCGGCCAGGTGGTCACCACCATGTCCGCCATCGAAGCCTCGTCGAAGAAGATCGCCGAGATCATCAGCGTCATCGACGGCATTGCGTTCCAGACCAACATCCTTGCGCTGAATGCCGCCGTGGAAGCCGCGCGTGCCGGTGAACAGGGCCGCGGCTTCGCCGTGGTTGCCAGCGAAGTGCGCACTCTCGCCCAGCGCTCGGCGGCTGCCGCCAAGGAGATCAAGGGCCTGATCGACGACTCGGTCGGCAAGGTCAACGATGGCTCGGCGCTGGTGCACAAGGCCGGCGCGACCATGGGCGAGATCGTCGCCTCGGTGCAGCGCGTGACCGACATCATGGCCGAGATTTCCGCCGCCTCGCAGGAACAGAGCGCGGGCATCGAGCAGGTCAACCAGACCGTGGTGCAGATGGACGAAACCACCCAGCAGAATGCCGCGCTGGTGGAGGAAGCCACCGCCGCCGCCCGCGCGATGGAAGAACAGGCCGGCCACCTCAGCGAGGCTGTGTCGATCTTCGTGGTGGACGAAGCCGAAGTCGTGGCCGCCCCGCGCGTCACCGCTTCGGCGCCGCGCGCCGCTGCACCGGCTGCCCCGACCCCGGCTGCCCCGCCGGCCCGCCGCACGGCGGGTGGTCGCCCAATGGCAACCGAACTGGCCGACGGGGACTGGCAGGAATTCTGATGCCTGCCTGACCTGATCCACGAACACGCCCTGGCCCTGTGCTGGGGCGTTTTTGTTTAGGGGGTATCTGATTATCCAGCCAACGGCGAAGCCCCTCGGGGTGGTCGGTCGAAGTGCTGGGCTGCTGAGGGCAGGCCGGGAGGGTGGGTTGCGCAGGGGGCGCCGTGAACCCGTCCCTGGGGGCTTGGCCGCGGCTTGCTCGTGTGCGCTGTCCTGCGCACACGAGCAAGGCGCCATCGAGCCCCCAAGGACGGGTTTACGGCGTGTCCTGCCTGCCCACCCCGGCCCAGCTACTTACTGACAATCCAGCGCCGACCAACCGCTGTTGCTGTTGCTGTTGCTGTTGCTGTTGCTGTTGCCGCTGCTTCAAAAGCCTGCCGCAGGCAGCGCCGCAGCCGCCGCTGCAGGAAAAACCTGAATACGTTCCGACACCGCACCTCAATCCCCCGCCCCCGCGGCCGATAACGGGGTTGTCACGGCGCATCCCGCCGCTGGCCGGCTCGGCGCCGCCCGCCCGCTTCGACCTGGTCCTGCTCGATGAATCTCCTGCATCGCTGGCAACACTACTTCCGCAATCTTTCCGTCCGGCGCAAGCTCAACCTGCTGACGCTGCTCATCGCGCTCGGCGTGATCGCGCTGTCGGTGATCGCCGCCCGCATGCAGTACCTTGACCTGACCGAGACCCGCAAGGCTGCGCTGAAGACCCAGGTCGAACTGAGCTACGGCATCCTCCAGCACTACCACCGCCTGGCCGGTACCGGCGAGCTCAGCGAAGAGGCCGCCAAGCGCGCCGCGCTGCAGGCGCTGGAGGTCATGCGCGCCGGGAACGATACCTACTACTTCAACATTTACGACACCGGCTACCGCCTGCTGATGCACCCGTTCCGCAAGGACCTGGTCGGCAAGGACATGAAGGACTTCCACACCGACGACGGCGTACGGATCTACTACGACCAGGTCGAAGCGGCTCGCGCCGGCGGCGGCTTCGTCAACTACCGCTGGGCCAAGCCGGGCAGCAAGGGCGAGGTCGAGAAGGTCGCGTACGCCGGCCTGTTCGCGCCGTGGAACTGGGTGGTCAGCAGTGGCGTCTACATGGACGACGTGCAGAAGCAGGCGCTGGTGTTCACTGCCATCATGACCGTCTCCGGTGGCGTGCTGGTGCTGATCGTGCTGGCCCTGAGCTGGGTCATCGGCAACCGTATCGCGGTACCGCTGAAGCAGGCCACGGCCGTCGCCGAAGGCATCGCCGCCGGCAAGCTCGACAGCCACATCGGACCGCAGCCGCACGATGAAACCGGTCGCCTGCTGGAGGCCATGGCCGGCATGCAGCAGCAGTTGCATGCGGTCATCACCGGCCAGCGCGAAATGGCCCGCCGCCACGACGGTGGCGAACTCAGCTACCGCATCGACGCCAGCGCCTTCCCGGGCGAATACGGGCTGATGGTGCAGGAAACCAACGCCCTGGTTGGTAGCCACGTGCAGACCCTGCACGATGTGCTGGACGTGGTGCAGCAGTACGCGGTCGGTGACCTGAGCCGCGACATCGCCCGCTACCCGGGCGAGAAGGCGGCGATGACCACCACCGTCGACACCGTCAAGGCCAACCTCGGCCGCATCAACGCCGAGATCAAGCAGTTGGCCAGCGCCGCTGCTGCCGGCGACTTCAGCCGCCGAGGCGATGCGCAGCGCTTCGACCACGATTTCCGCCTGATGCTGGAAAACCTCAACGCGATGATGGCGGTCAGCGATGACAACCTCGGCAAGCTGTCGCAGCTGCTGTCGGCCATCGCCGAGGGCGACCTGACCGCGCGCATGCACGGCGACTATCAGGGTGTGTTCGCCCGCATGCGCGACGATGCCAACGCCACGGTCGCGCAGCTGACCCAGATCGTCGGCCAGATCCAGGCCAGCGCTTCCAGCATCACCCTGGCCGCCGGCGAGATCGCCTCGGGCAACAGCGACCTGTCGCGCCGGACCGAGCAGCAGGCCGCCAACCTGGAAGAAA